>JANOBP010000327.1:0-18169 GCA_031411715.1 Verrucomicrobiaceae bacterium
GAGTTTTTCGGCACGCAATTTCATTTCCAGCCAGCGGCGCACTTCAGCGGCGTCTGTGGCGGTTTCGAGTTCGAGGTCATGATAGGTCTGCTGATGGCCGATTTCACTGTTGTCGAAAATATAGCCGTGCACACCGGCCAAATTGACGCCGAAAGCAGCAACGGCTGTCATCAATTCCATGCGTGCAGCGATGCGGGCGGCGGGATCGCCCTCGTTGTCCTTTTTCTCCTCTATGGGCATGGCGAGTATCTTCTCGACAGTTTCGACAAGGCCTTCCGCTTCCGGGTGGATACGCTGAAAGCGCTCTTCGATGCGTGCTGCTGCCTTGAGCAATAGGGGATGCAGCATCTCGGTTTTAAGTTCCAGTTTTGGAGATGAGACGGATTGAGCCAAAGCGCTCACGCCTATGACAAGCGCAAGTCCGAGTATGAGTTTCATGGGCCGAGTCTTTCAGTTTTGATGGTGAAACACAAGCCCCATCTCTGCCGCCCGAGGCACGAATCGGACTGACTACCTCACAGCACCAACGAGATCCTGGAGCCTGGAAATCTGCGCTTTGAGCAGGGTGATCTCGGCCTCCATCTTGGCGCGCCAATCTGCCTCGTCATCGAGTGGAGCGGGAGGCGGCGCACTGATCACGGGCTGTGCTGAGGCTTGGGCTTCCGCCTCGCCGCAGAAGAGATGGCCATACTGCGCCACGCGCTGTCCGGGACCGGCTGGGTAGCACTGGATAAGCGGCCCGGTGCGGTAGCCGATGAGCTCAGCGAGTGCGGACTCGACGGCGGGCATGTCGGGGAAGTTATAAAGACGCTCGGTGCGCTGGCGCAGCTCTCCAGCAGTCTGTTTGCCACGCAGGAGCAGCATGCACAGGATGGAGACGTGCGTGAGGTCGAGGTCTGGAATTCTGGCTTTGAGATTGTGCCGATATTTCTCCACGCGGCCTCCAACGATGGTCACCTGAAAGACATAACCCTTGGTTTTCATGCTTTCGAGCGCACGTCTTACGCTGCGCTCGTCGAGTTGCATGATGGGATCACGATTGGTGCTCTGGTTGCAGGCCGAGACGAGGGCATTGAGCGTCATCGGGTAATAATCAGGCAGTGTGTTTTCTTTTTCGATGAGGCAGCCAAGCACGCGCGCTTCATCGTGATTGAGAGTGGTGGGGATGGCGGGAGTGACGGATTCGGCAGGCATGGGGCGGCGAATGAAGCCGTGCTAATGCTAGGATGCAACAATCTGTGAATAGGCCTTTTGGCGCTGCGTCGAATGCGGCCACTATGAAAAACAAATTCCTCACGCTCTGTGGCGCGGTACTCTGCGCCAGTTCTTTGTCGTCTTGCTACGTTTATGATGACCCGCTGTCGTGGTCCTCGCCCTACCCCAGCCAGTCTTATGGCCGCAGTTACTACCAGCAGCCGGTGTATCGCAGTTACGGCCGAGGTTTTGGATCGGGATATGGTGGAGGCTACGGAGGCGGTTATGGCCATGGTCATTGCGCACCGGTGCCGCCTCCATGCCATGGCTCCTTTGGCCATCACCCTGGGCACTTTTGATCTAGCCGGGTTGGTTGCGCATTGAGTCGGCGACTTGGGCAAAGAAGCTGCGGATGAGAAGGTCCGCCTCCTGAGGCATTTCCACTTCTTGCATCGCTGAGCCCATGAGTTCCAGCCAGCGATCTCGCTCCGCCATGCCAATACGGAATGGCATGTGTCGGCCACGGAGCCTTGGATGGCCACGCTCTTCCAGATACGTCTGCGGTCCGCCGAAGCGATACACAATGAAATCCGCGAGCCGTTTCTCGGAACCTGCCCAATCATCGTCGGGATACATTTTTCCAATGAGATCATCCATCCGCACGCGGCGGTAAAAGGCCGCCACCATGCGGCGGAGTTTTTCTTCACCAATTTGAGAAGCGATTTGTTCGAGCGTCATCATCGCGGCACGATGGCGATGCCATTGCGCACGATCCAGCCCGGTTTATCGAGATTTTCGCGCCCGTCGGCCGTTTTGAACCACAAGCCTGTCGATGGACCTCCATCCAGATTCAGTGCGCGCTTAACGGTGAACTCGGTGACGACCCCCGGCGTGACCAAAATCTCCGCCAACTCCAGCAGGCCAACGTTTTCAGCGATACCGATGGCCCAATGGCCTGCCTGATCCGTGAGGATGAAGGTGCGGGCGTTTTTCGGCTCTGGCTTCGCTGGTTTTGGCATGGGCCACGGCCTTCCATCGCTCACCAGCCATGGACTGCATTGCAGGTAGTCGGTGAGTTTGGGGTCATCATGGAATTCCTCATCCCAAATCAACGCGGGCCTGCCGTCCTTCACGCCAAAGCCGCCGCCCCACTCACGCTTCAACAGCGTGCCACTGCGCTTGCCTTGTGAGATCTCGATGCCGGATGGCAGAAGCTTGCCGACTTCAAAGTAACCACCGTTGCATACTGCTAGAGCGCCCGTTGAGTGACCCCAAGCGTCGAGCCCTTGGCCGCTCGCACGGTCGGTGTTGCTCACCACACGAAGAGTGGTTTTTGATTCTTCAAAAAAGACCAACTGCAACTTGATGCTACCGATGCGCTTGATGATGAAAGTAGCACCGTGACCGAGATCCTGAGGCTTCGAATTGGAATCCAGCTTCCATGCCACAAAGGCGAAGCATGCCATCAATCCGGTCCAAATGGCGAGCTTGCGTTTCATGGAAGGGCTTTGACCTGAAATCCGCTGAATTCAGCCCAAACATCGCGTGAGGGAGCCCAACTGGCATCTCCGCCGCCGTGGAAGGTGTTGAAGAGGATGGAATCGACTCCGTAGTCGTTGCCCTTGCGCCATTGGAGATCGTTTTTATCGACGACGAGTCGTTCATCGGCCCACACGCGGAGTTGACCGTTCTTTTGATCTGCAGCGTTCATTTTTATCTGCATGCGGATCGTTACGGCCTTGCCCGGCGTGAAGCGGAAGTCCGCAGGGAAGTCGAATTCGTCGCCATACATCGAAGGCTGATGCATGTGATACACATAGGCCTGACCGCGACCATCCTTGCGCCACATGATGCGCGCGGAGAAGCCATCCAATCCGTTCACCGCATCACCACCCGTGATCGTCTTTGGCCCGCCGCAGAGTCCAGGCAGCTTCCCGCCCTTCACGAAGTCGAAGTTCTCATCAAAGCGCACTTCATAGCGCAACTCGGCGGTCTCCTGCCTGCCAAAAGGGAACCGCCAGCCCGCCCCACCATTGTCAGCACCGATGCTGCCCTTTGGATAGAGCACTCGCAACCACGCTTGGCTCTCCCGCATCACCAAAGCACCGCGACCTTCCGCAAGACCGTCTTCATACTCACAGCCGGGCCAGTCTTTCTTCCATTGCTCGACTGTGTAAGGGCCGGGCTTGCCGCTGAAGCCAATAGTGAAGAGCGGCTCGGCGTGGAGACTCGTGGCGAGAGCTAGTAACAACAGCCGCATGATCATTTGGAGGCCCTTCACTGCACCGGCGAGAAGTCCACGGCTTTCATGTACACGCTCTTCACGCCTTCGGCCTGCGGTTGGATGGTGAGCGGGCCGCCGTTGGCGGTTTCGCTGTCGGTTTTGGCTTTGATCCAGTCGGGGTCGGCTCGGAAGGCGGTGAAGGAGGCGATGCCGGCTTCTTTGCTATCGTGGGCGAGGATGTAGATGAGTTTGGTGCCTGCACCTTTGTCTTCATCGGTGGGCGTCCAGTAGGCGAGGTGGCTCATGCCGTGCTTGGAGAAGAGTTTCATGGTGTGATCGCGAAAGCGGGCGTGGAGGGCATCAAGCTTGCCGGGAGGGGTGATGTAGGTGCGCAGCTCGAAGACACGAGGTTTGCCACTTTTTTCCACCTTGAGCGCGGGGGAGTAGTCTGTGGGTGTCATGAAGATGGACTCGGGTGCTTTGGCGAGAATTTTGCCACCTTCTTCGCTGGCCTTCGAGGCGGCTTTCCATTCGGGATCGGCGCCAAAGGCTTTGAAGCTGGCTTTGGCGGCCTCACGGCTTTTGTGCTCCAAAACATAGATCAGCGTGGTCTTGGAACCGTTTTCCTCATCCACAGGCACCCAGTAGCCAATGTTGCCCATGCCGTGTTTCTCAAAGAGCTTGCAGGTGTGATCACGGAAGCGTGCGAGCAGGGCATCGAGCTTGCCTTCGTTGCAGGTGTAGATGCGTAGTTCATAAACCGGGCCATCGGCGGCCAAAGTGATGGTGGATGAAGCGAGACAGAGTGCGGCGGCGAGGTAGCGGAGCAGTTTCATGGTGCTGCGGATGCTGGCTGTATTTCTGGTTGTGTCCAGTGCCATCCAGTCTTGTGTCGGCACCTATGAGCACCTCTTTAATCCTGAAATGCCTCTGCATCGGCGTCGTGAGTGGCGTTGTAGCCGCGCTGTGTGGCGTGGGCGGCGGTGTGGTGATGGTGCCGGCTTTTGTGCTGCTGCTCGACATGCCACAGAAGATGGCCGTGGCCACATCATTGGCCGTGATCATTCCCACCGCACTGATGGCCACGACTCAAAACGCACGCGCAGGTTTGGTGAACTGGCCAATCATGATCGTGACGGCGATATCGTCTTCCATCCTGGCCTATTACGGCGCTGGCTGGTTGAAGAAACTCAGCAACGAAACGCTAACGCAGATCTTCGGTGTGCTGCTGGTGGTGTTTGGTCTGCGAATGCTTCTAGTCGGCAAGGCATAGTCTTGCTGCCGAGCCGTGAGTTTGAGGAAAATGCAAAAAGCCTCAGACCACCGTCAGGCGTAGAAATCTATGCTGCAGTGCCGATCACTGCCAGCAGGTGAGTCAACTCAGCTTTGACCTCAGCAGGGTCATTCACCGTCTGAGTGATCTCTTGCTCGATGAGCTTGCCGTAGCGCTTGCGCATCCGGTGGATTTGCAGGCGCAGAGCGGGCTCGGCGATACCTAGCCTCTTTGCCGCAGTGGCATAAGGCGTGGCGTTGTCGCCTAGGGGGAGGAACTCGCGCAGTTGGTCGTAGCATTCGAGATTGTCGGCCTTGGCGAAGTCGGCACGAAGTTTTTTCTCCGCTGCATCCAGCACGCCATGTGCCCAGGCGTGGTCAAAGAGTGCGTCGGCATCACGGATGTCCGCAGGTTCATGCGCGAAGCGGTTTTCAGCGTCCAGCTCATCAAAAGAGATGGTGGCGGTCATGGGGCCGCCGCGTTTCGCCGCACTGGCATCACGGACGTGGTTGCTGATCACGCGCTTGAGCAGCACGAGCATGAAGGAGCGCATCCGGCCCTTCTCTTCCCGCGCGGCCTGGATGGTCTCGCTGGCGATGAGGCGCTGGAAAAACACCTGAGTTAAATCTTCGGAGTCCATGGCATTGAACCCGTGCCGCCGGGCGAAGGTATAAATCGGATACCAGTACTGCCGGCAGATCTCCTCCATCGCCCGAGCGGCATCCGCCTCGCCACCCTTTTGCACACGGCGGATCAGCGTCCAGCGTGTGGTGGGGAAGGGGGGGAGGATTGTCTTGTCAGACTGGCTCATCAGAAAAAGTCGCTCGGCTGAAACAATTCTCCCGCTTCCGTGAATGGAAGGCAACCGTCAATCCGTGTAGTTTCCCAAATCCTGTCTGCCGTGTTCGCCATTTACCTCCACGACCTGAATCCGGTGGCTTTCCGCCTCTCGGACTCGATTTCAATCCGCTGGTACGGTCTCTCCTATCTTCTTCTGTATCTGCTGGTCTTTTTCATCATGCGGTGGTTGATCCGACGCGGACAATGCGAGATCAAGGAGAGCCAGCTTCTGGCGTTCGTGGTGCTCGGCTCCTTCTTTACCGTCGTCTTCGGCGGTCGTCTCGGCTACATACTGCTCTATGCGGGTGAGCGGGGAATGAGCCTGACCAAAGCATTGAACCCGCAGAGCGGCGGCATGTCGGCGCACGGCGGAGCCGCGAGCGTTTTCGTTTATTGCTGGTTGTATGCGCGTTGGAAAAAGATCTCGTGGCTCAACATCACGGACGCAGTCTTTTGCGCGGCACCGCTTGGCGTGTTCTTCGGTCGGCTGGCGAATTTCGTGAACGGGGAGCTGTTTGGCCGGGTGACGAGCGTACCGTGGGCGGTGAAATTCCCGACCGAGTTGCGGCACCAGGATTTCGTCGCCGCAGGCGGCTCGCCGGTGGCGCTGCCGGCGAAGGTGCGGAGCAGTTCAGAGATCGTCGCCTTTTTTGAGCGGAACGCCGGCGGGCGCGAGCAACTGGAGGCCATGCTGCATCCGCGTCATCCATCGCAGATTTATGAGGCGCTGGGCGAGGGGTTGCTGATCTTCGCGCTGCTGTTTTATGTCCGGGTGCGTTTCCCGCGGTTGCCGCATGGAGTGCTCACCGGGCTGTGCATCCTGCTCTATGCGGTGGTGCGGATTGCAGTGGAAAACTTCCGCCAGCCCGACTCCGGGGCGCACCCGATCATAGGCATGACGCACGGGCAGTTCTACTCGCTTTTCCTGATCGCCATCGGATTGGCATTGTTGGGGCATGCCTGGTTGGCGAGAAAACATCTGATCTGTCTTGTCAAAGAACTGAGGAAATAGAAAAATGACGCTGTTTGTAACAATTCACACCGCGCCGTGAAAGTACGGTTAACAATCCTTCCTGCCGCCATGAACCGAACACTTCATTTCCTCATTTCCGCCATCAGCGCCATCTGTATGGGCTTGAGCCTCAGCTTGTTCACAGCATGCGAGGGTTGCTCCGGGGACGATGAGCCGGAATACGGAATCAGCATCACCGGTCCGCAACTGGCCTCCACCGTCGTTCCGCCGCTGCTGATTGAGGGCGAGTTCGTCGATGAAAACGATGAACTCACCGAACTGCGGATGCAGATCCTTCGAGACAGCGATGGCGCCTATTGGACGGGCACGGAATGGGGTGGCTCCGGCTCGACTGAACTTCCGACTATTCGCAATTTGACCAACTGGGAGAGCGACGGCTCGCTCGTCCCCTCCGGCGCGGAACTGGCGGATGGCTACTACTACATCACAGCCATTGCCAGGTACAACCGCACCAATGGCGCCCACGAAGAACGTGCGAATTCGGTTTTTGCCGTCGGAGTGGTTTCACCGCCAGTGACTCCGGCACTCTATGGATGGGGGGCAAACAGCGTGGGCCAGCTCGGCGCGGGAGTGTTCGCAAGCTCGCCCAATCTCATCCCCGTGAACATGCGCGGGGTGCTGGAGGGGAAGATCGTGGTGGCCGTATCGGCTGGCGAGGAGCACAACCTAGCGCTCACCTCCGAGGGGCTGGTGTACAGTTGGGGAAAAAACAACGACAAGCAGTTGGGCAACGGCCCCGCGGTCTTTGCCTCGGAGCATTTCCCGGTGGCGGTGGACACCTCGACTGCGCTGAACGGGAAAAAGGTGGTGGGCATCAGCGCGGGGTTCAATCACAGCCTGGCGGTGGACAAGGACGGCGTGGCCTATGCCTGGGGCGGCGGTCTTTCAGGCGCCCTGGGCAACAACGACACCAGCGACACGGATGTCGGGCAAGCCATCACCGTGGGCGGACAGCTAGCCAGCAAGAAGGTGAAGGAGGTGGTGGCGGGCATCGGCTATTCTCTGGCACGGACAGAGGATGGTCTGCTGTATGCCTGGGGCTTCAATGGCGCGGGCCAGCTCGGCATCGGCAGCACAGTGACCACGCCGACGCCGACCCCGGTGACGGGCCTGGCAGGGAAGTATGTCTTTGCCGTGAGCGCACATGGCAAGCATGTGCTGGCGCTGGCGCGCAATGGCCTCGGCGCGGTGGAAGTCTATGCCTGGGGCCAGGGCACCAGCGGTCAGCTTGGCAACAATGCCACCGCCAACGTCAATGCACCGATGTTGGTGGGCGGCTTGCTGACTGGCAAACTGGTGACAGCCATCTCGACCGGCTCGGACCACAGCATGGCACTGGCAGACGACAAAGTGTATGTCTGGGGCAAGGGCAACCTAGGGCAGCTCGGCAATGGCACCAACGGCACAGGCAACCAGTCAAATGTGCCCATCGAGGTGGGCGGTGATTTGACGGGAAAGAAACTGGTGCGGATCTGTGCAGGAGCAGATTTCTGCTTTGCGGCGACCGAGGACAACCATGTGTACGCCTGGGGCAGCAATGCTCAAGACACTTTGCCGGGCCTTGGCGCCCCTGGTTATGTGCTGCCTGTCGAGGCGGATTTCAGCGCCGCGCTCACCGGCGGCAGGGTCATTCTGGGCCTCAGCGCGGGTGATGACCACGGCATCGTGCTCACCGGTTTTTCAGTGCTGCCTGAAGGCCAGATCGTGGTGAAACCGGTGCAGAACGGCGTGGAGGCGGCCATCGCCAACGGCGCCACGATCAACTACGGCACCAATGCCGTCGGCACTTCCAATCCCCTTTTTATCAGGATCTACAATGAAGGAAATGCCGCCCTGACCAACCTTCAGGCCGATTTGCCGCCCACCGAGTTCGATTTCTTTGGTACTTACATTTTGCCCTCGCTTGCGAAGTCCGACCCGCCCGCAGGTTTTTATGTGTTCTTCAACCCGCAGAGCACCGGCTTCCACACCACCACCCTCCAGATCACCAGCAGCGACCCGAAGAACAGCCCCTTCACCATCACGCTCGAAGGCACCGCCATCCCGGCTGGCGATGTGGACACCGGCTTCACCAATCCGGCCATCACGGGCGGCTCAGTAAATGCGATGGTGACGCAGGCCAACGGACAGGTCGTCGTCGGCGGCAGCTTTACCAACGTGGGTGTTTTTGCTCGCAATCGTATCGCGCGCCTGAGTGCCACCGGCAGCCTCGATCCCGGCTTTGATCCCAATGTCAACGGTGATGTGAACTGCATCCTGGTGCAGCCGGATGGGCGGATCGTCATCGCCGGCAATTTCTCGACGGTGGGCAATGCGCTGACGACGCGCAACGGCATCGCGCGGCTGAACCCAGACGGCTCCCTGGACACCTTGTTCAATCCCGATGCGACGGGGCAGATCATGAGCATGGCCTTGCAAAATGACGGGAAGATCATCATCGCCGGCAGTTTCACGGACATCGGCGGCACAGGGCACAGCCGGCTGGCGCGGCTGGAAACGAACGGCACAGTGGATACGGCCGGCTTCAACCCCGACGTGCCCGGCACTGTGCGCAGCGTGGCGGTGCAGACCGACGGGAAGATCGTCATCGGCGGCAGCTTTCTCAGTGTCGGCGGCTTCGGCCACAGCCGCATCGCGCGGGTGGAGGCCAACGGCGATGTGGACAACGGCTTCACCGCCAGCGTCAGTCCCGGCTCCGTCCTGAGTGTCGCCGTGCAGTCCGACGGCCAGGTGCTCGCGGGCGGCAGCTTCACCAATCCGCGCAACCGGCTCGCGCGATGGGGGCCCAGCGGGATTGTTGACGGTTCTTTCGATCCGAATGTCAGCGGCACGGTGTCCACCATCGCCGTGCAGACGGACGGCGACATCCTCATCGGCGGCACTTTCACCACGGTCGGCGGCTCAACGACGCGCAACAACGTCGCGCGCATTGAGGAAAGCGGTTCGCTGGATTTTTACTTTGACCCCAACCCGGACAACACGGTCAACAGCATCGGCTTGCAGGCCGATGGCAAGATTCTCATGGGTGGCTTCTTCGCCAATGTTGGCGGCGTGCCGCGCTCCCAGCAAGTGCGCTTGAAGAACACCACGGCCACGCAATTGCTCAATGTTCCCGACACCGGCACCATTGAATGGCTGCGCGGCGGCGGCTCGCCCGAGGTGCAGCAAGTTTTCTTCGAGATGAGCGGCGATGGCGGCACGACGTGGGTGCCGCTCGGTCCCGGCACGCGCTCCACCTTCCCAGCGCCCGCTTGGCGGCTGACGGGGGCGGTGATGCCTGCCACCGGCCATGTGCGCGCCTACGCCTTCGGTCCCAGCGGCCAGAATTGTGGCTCTTCGTCGCTGCTTGAGACCATCGCTGCCTATGGTGGCCCGTCGGAGATCGAGGTCACCTCCACCGGCAACATCCTGCACGACCATCTCGGCAGCCGTGACTTCGGCGTGGCGGCTACCGGCACCGGGTTCGTGGATGTGGTCTTCACCATTCAAAACACCGGCACCAGCACGCTCAAGGAACTCGGCGGCACCAGCATCTCCGGTGCCAACGCGGTCTCTTTCAAAATCATCGCGCCGCCAGCGCCGACGGTGGCGGGCAACGGCGGCACCACCACCTTCACTGTCAGATTCAATCCGCGGATCGAGAAGTTCAACACGGCCCTGCTGACCATTCCGAACAATGACCCCAACGAGGGCATGTTCAAGATCACGCTCACGGGCGATGGCGGCATCAGCGTTCCCAACTGGAAGATCCAAAAGGGCATCGCCGGCGCCCCCGACACGGGAGATACCGATGGCGACGACATATCCGAATTGCTCGAAAACGCCATCGGCACCAGCCCCACTGAGAAAAATGGCGACAGCACCTCGATCTCGCTTGATGGCGGCGGTGGCAGCTTTGCGCCGCCGCCCACACCACCTTCGCCTTCAACTATCAGCGCAACAAACTGGCGCTGGGCGATCTCGTCTTCCAAGTGGAATGGAGCGACACCCTGGCCACCAACGACTGGCATACCGACGATGTGACCGAGGAAATTCTCAGCGACGACGGCACCCTCCAGCAGATGAAAGCCACCGTGCCAACCGGCGCCTCTGGCCGGCGCTTTGTCCGGCTGAAGGTGACGAGGCCTTGACCCGAGTCGCAGATAATGAACCCGATATTGCGGAACCCGGGCTCTTCTTCTCTGCGGCCGTGCCCGAGGCATTGATCTCAGTGACTCGTCGCCTTTTTCGCGCCAAGGCCACGACCTCGGGGCCGTCGATGCCCATGATGCTCGGGCTGTGCAGGATGAGAATGATGCTGCTGAGCAGTCCGCCCGCGAGACCGAGCACCGCGCCTGTGGTGGTGAATTTTCGCCAGAAGATCGAGAGCACGATTACGGGCAGATTCGCCGATGACGCCGATCCTGACGGTGACGGCCACACCAACATAGTAGAGTACACGATGGGCTTTGATCCCAATCGCAGCGACAACAGGAGCAGATTCTCATCCTTCGGTGCCTCCCTCGCCAGCAACGGAAAATCGTCAGCGCAATCATCCCAAGAAGACGCTCCCGGACCCGAACTGATCGACGACACCTTTCTCTTCAACTACCAGCGCAACAAACTCTCCCTCGCCGACATCGTCTTTCAAGTCGAGTGGAGCGACACCCTCGCGCCCAACGACTGGCACACCACCGGCATCACCGAACAAATCCTCAGCGACGACGACAGCATCCAGCAAGTGCAGGCCACCGTTCCCGTCGGCACCGCCGGTCGTCGCTTTGCGCGTCTGAAAATGACAAGGCCGTGATGTAAAACAGTGGCTGGAGTTTGAGACGCCCAGACGCAAATCCGCAACATGACTGACTCGGTGCCTACTGATATCACCGAGTGGCAGAGCCACCTGCTTGAAAAGTTGTATCCCCTGGTGATTGTAGACGCGTTGTAAGTCTCTGCTGGAGTGCGCTAACCGCCCATGCGCCGCCAAACAAGGCCGCGCCAACTACGACGACGGATGCGGACATGGGGCAGCCGAGGGCTAGGCTGAGGTGCAGACCACCGATGGAGCTGAGCGCGGCGTGGAGGAGGCTGAGGGCCAGACACACGGGCAGTCGGGTGCTCAGGAGCTGCGCGGTGGCTCCGGGCAGGATGAGCATGGCAATGACGAGGATGGCGCCCACGCTCTCGAAGGCGGCAACGATGACGACGGAGAGCACGCCCATGAGCGCGAGGTGCATTTTACCCGGCTGAAAGCCCTGCGAGCCGGCGAGCAACGCATCGAAGGACGTGATGAGCAGCTCTTTGTAAAAAAGCACGATCAATGCCGCCACAATTGCAGCCACACTGCCCATCAAGAGCACTGGCTGCGGAATCGACATGGTTTGTGGGGCTAGCGCGAGGTTGGTGAGCTCACCGTAGAGCACGCACTCGGCATCCAGATGCACCTTGGAGGCGAAGACATTGATCAACACGACTCCTAGCGCAAACAACGAGCAAAACGTGATGCCAATGGCGGCATCCGCTTTGATCCGGCTGCGTGTGTGCAGGAACTCGATGAGGAAAGTGGTGAGCAGACCGGCACCGAGCGCGCCGGCGATCATCACGGGCAGTGTGAGCTTGCCAGAGACCAAGTAGGCCACGGCGAGGCCTGGCAGGACGCTGTGGCTGATGGCATCGCCAACCAGAGCCATGCGGCGGAGGATGAGGTAATTCCCCACCAAGCCGCATGCGGCGGTGACGAGGAAGGCCATCAGCGTCATCCAGCCATACACGGGCAGCGCCGTAGTCCACGGCTCAATAAAGACGTGGTGAGCATTGAAGGCTGGGATGAGCGCGTTCATGGGGGATTAATTGTATCCCGTGGCTTCCGTCGGCCTCGGTCTGGCCGACTCGCCATGCACATCCCGCACGCCGGGGATGGGCTTGCCGTGCGGATCGGTCTGTGGGAAGGCGAGCTGGCGCTCGAGCTGGCGCACCATGTCCTCGCCGAGGACGTGCTCGATTTTCTCGGCGTCCTCGTGCACGTGATCCGCGCCGTATTGCATGATGTTAGTGAGGTAGAGCTCCCACAGGCGGTGATTGCGCACGATGGCGCGGGCCTTCTGCAATCCGGCGGGCGTGAAGTGCAGCATGCTGCCGTCGTCGGTGAGGGTGGCGAGCTGCTGATGGACGAGCTGCTGGCCGCGCTCACGGATCTGCTCCAGGGGCTCGCGCCGTGTCTCCGCGAGCTCGAGCAGGGTGATGCCCTCCTCACGGAAGTCACGGCGCTCGGTGAGGTGGTACATGGCCTTGAGGGTGTTTTCACGCTCGATGCGCTCGCGCTGGGATCTCTGACGCCACAGCCGCGTGAGCCAGCCCTGACGCGGACTAAAGAGAAACGCCAGCGTGAACAAGAAAGCACCTGAAAGCACCATGAACGGCCCGGTGGGCAGATTGGAGCCGAGAAACGACAAAAACGCGCCAAACGCTGCTGTGCCGACTCCGATGAGCGCGGAGTAAATCAACAGCCGGTGCATGCGATCCGTCAGCAAGCTGGCCGTGGCCGCCGGAATGATGAGCATGGCCGAAACGAGCACCACGCCAACCGCCTGCATGGCCGTGACGACCGCAAAGGCAGTAAACAGCATCATGCCGTGATGCAGCAAGCCCACCGGCATGCCCAGACTCTCTCCATAGGCGCGGTGAAAGCTCAGCGTGAGCAGTCCACGGTAACCCAGCACCACAAACAGCAGCGTCACGCCCGCCGTGGCTGCCATGAGGGCCACATCACCCTCCGTGAGCGCTGCGGCCTGGCCGAAGAAGAATTTGTCGAGGCCACTTTTGCTGCCGCTTGGCAGTCGCTCGATCATTTTGAACAAGCACATCCCGATGGCGAAGAACGACGACAGCACCAGGCCCATCGCGGCATCTTCTTTGAGCCGTGTGGTGCGCGTGATGGCGCTGACGACGAACATGGCCAGTCCGCCGACAAGCGTGGCTCCGATCAGAATGGCCACGGGATCTTTTTCCATGTTCCAAAGAAACCCCAGCGCGATCCCCGGCAGCACCGCGTGTGAAAGCGTGTCCCCGACCAGCGACATGCGCCGCACAATGATGAATCCGCCAAGCACACCGCAATTTAGCCCCAGCAACATGCAACCGAGCAGCGCAAGCCGCAGTGAGGCATCGCTGAAGGTGAAGAAGCGCATGGCCTGCTCCGTGATGCTGGTGTCTGTGAGATCACCGATGCGCGCGGCCTGGGCGCTCGTCGTGAGCAGCGCAGACGTGAGTAGTAAGAGGTAAGAAGTGAGTGGTGGTGAGCGGTTCATGGGCGGGCGGACTTCTAACTTCTCACGTCTCACCACTCACCTTCCCCGCCACCTCGGTGAGGATCGTCAGCCTCCCGCCATAAGTCTTCTGCAGCTTCTCCGCCGTGAAGGTGTCCTCCGTTTTGCCGAAGGCGACGAGGCGCATGTTAAGCAGCAGCAAGTGATCAAAATACTCGCGGGCGGTGGTGAGGTCGTGATGGACGACGAGGATGGTTTTACCCGCAGCTTTCAGATCCTGGAGCAGCGTGACGATGGCGCGCTCGGTGGTGGCATCGACCCCTGCGAAGGGCTCGTCCATGAGATAGAGGTCACTTTGCTGAGCCAAAGCACGCGCTAGGAACACGCGCTGCTGCTGGCCACCGCTGAGGTTCGATATTTGACGATTGCGAAAGGGCAGCATGCCGACCTTTTCCAAGCTCTCCTCGGCGATGCGGCGGTCTTCCTTGCTCACTCGCCGAAGCCAGCCAAGGCGACCGTAGCGCCCCATCAGGACGACATCCATGACATTGACGGGGAAATCCCAGTCCACCTGCTCACGCTGCGGCACGTAACCGACTCGGTGACGGTTCTTTTCAAAGGTTTCACCAAAGACCTTCACCCAGCCACTGCTCAGCGGCAGCAGGCCCATGATGGCGCGGATCATGGTGCTCTTCCCAGCCCCATTCGGGCCGATGATGCCAACGAGTGCTCCCTGAGGCACCTGAACGTCCACGCCGTAAAGAACGGGCTTCTTTGCATAAGAAACCGTGAGGTCGTGGAGTTCAAGTGCGGGGGAATTCATCATCAGAAGCGCCAGCTAAGGCCGACGAAGGGATTGATCGCCTCGTCGCCACGGAAGAACCAGTTGGCCCCCACGTCAAAGATCATGTCGTCCGTCAAAGCATAACCCAGGCCAGCATCAAACGAGGTCTGCCAGTAGCGCTCAGAGTCCACTTGCCAGGAGGTGTACACTTCCGCGTAGCAGCTCAGGCGGTCGGTGATGCCATATCCCAGCACGCAGGTGGCCACCGGGCGGAAATAGAGCGTGTCGTCGCTGTCGGCGCTCACATTGCCGATCAAGCTGTTGCCCAGGGTGAATCCGCTGCCGAGATCGACTTCCGTGTTCACGGCGAGACCGCCTTCCCACATGTCGTTGCCGATCTTGTGCTTGGCAGTCGGGATTTTCACGAATGGAAGCAGCGACATGGCAAATGGGCCGCCATCATTGCCGACCACATTGTATTTCAAGCGCACCACCAGATCAGCCACGCCCTCCTTGTAGCTGCCCATGTAGTCCGCGTCTTCGCTGTTGCCTTTGTGACGCATGGTGCTGTAGGCCTGCCACAGAAGCTGGAAGTCCACATCATTGGTGATGCCGTATTTCGCGTTCACCTCGCCCCAGATCCAGGTTTCGTTGCGGTGGTCGGTGTCCAGACGGCGGGAATAGTTGGCAAAACCCGTCTCAAACTGAAACCAGCCCTTTGGCACGGTGAAAGCCCCCTCCGTCTGGTCGGGACGGTCGGTTGTCAGGTCGCGGACCTCGGTAGCCTTGGTTCCGTAGGACGCGGGGTCAGCAGCGAGGCTGGCGGAGGCAAGGCCGGTGCAGGCCAGGGCAAGGATGAGGCGCGTGTGCTTCATTTGAGGGCGTTGATGATGGTGAGAAGATTGCTTTTCAGCATCCCAATATAATTGTCCTTATGGTAATTCAAACCATTTATTGTTACTAGCTCGTCCGCGCCGCCCAATGCATCCGACAGCAATTCCCCGCCAATCTTGGCTCCTGAGTCCTTGGCGATGCGCTCAATGGTGGCGTGCGGGACGCTGCTTTCGACAAAAATGGCCTTCACCTTGTTCGCCTTGATGAAATCAACCGTTTTGGCCACATCGGCCAGCCCCGCCTCCGAGACAGTCGAGATGCCCTGCACCCCGATGACCTGGAAACCGTAGGCGCGGCCAAAGTAATTGAACGCATCGTGGCTGGTGATCAAAATGCGCTGCTCGGCAGGAATTTTCGCCACCTCAGCCTTTGCCCACTCGTGAAGCGCGAGATACGCGGTCCGGACTTTGGCACCGCGCTCTGTAAAAGCTGCGGCGTGCTCAGGCAGAGCTGCGCTTAGTCCATTGATGACAACCTCAACGCAACTGGACCACAGTTTGGCGTCACCCCAGACATGCGGATCAGGATGTGCAGTGCCATCGTCGCTTTGAAGGAGATCTGAGTGAACCATTTTGGATGTGACGGCATGCACGGCGCGGCCTTGGCTGCTCAGGCTGTCCAGCAACTCGCTCATGCGGCCCTCCAGCATGAGGCCGTTATAAAAGATGACTTTTGCGGCCCCCAGCTTCTGCGCGTCTTCAGCGGAGGCTTTGTAGAGATGTGGATCGACGCCTGGCCCCATCAGCGCGGCAAGTTGGATGTCCTCACCGCCAATCTCACGCACCATGTCCGCGATCATCGTGGTGGTGGCGACGACGAGCGGTTTGCCGCTTGAGGCTGCGGGTTGATCACCACCGCAGCCTGCGAGCGCGAGAAGAGCGATGAGTTGGTGGATTTTGTTCATGTTAGGCCAGAGTTAGGTCGGGCTAACATTGATTGCAAGCGCAAACTCCACCGCATTTCTTGCTCTCTGAGGCGCGTGGCGATAAAACACGCCATGCCCATTCTCACGGACCGCAAAACTCAGCCTCAATATGATGTCGTCGTCGTCGGCTCTGGTGCCGGCGGCGGGATGGCGGCCATGATCCTCGCGCTCAATGGCGTGAAGGTGCTCATGGTCGAGGCGGGGAGAAATTATGAGCCGCAGAAAGAGACGCCGATGTTTCAGCAGCCGCAAATGGCCCCGCTGCGTGGCGAGCGCACGGAGGAGCGGCCTTTTGGCCATTACGATGCCAACATCGGCGGCTGGCAGGTGCCTGGTGAGCCGTACACGAACAAGGATGGCACGGAAGGTGCCTTCTGGTGGTGGCGTGCGCGCATGCTCGGTGGTCGCACGAATCACTGGGGCCGCATCTCGCTGCGATTCGGCGAGTTCGACTTCAAACCGAAGTCGCGTGATGGTTTGGGCGTAGACTGGCCCGTCGGCTATGATGACCTCGCGCCGTGGTATGACCGGGTGGAGCAGTTGATCGGCGTGTATGGCGAAAATGACGGCATCGCCAATGCACCGAACTCTTCTCCCGGTGTGCTGCTGCCGCCGCCGAAACCGCGTTTGGGCGAGTTGATGGCCAAAAAGTCGGGTAAGAAGATCGGCGTGCCGATTGTGGCCGCGCATCGTGCCGTACTCAGTCAGCAGCTCGATTACAAGAATCTGCCGAAGAAGCTGTTTCCTGGCAATGCGAAGGCGCAGAGCATTCTGGAGGCCGATATGATGTCACGCGCGCCTTGCTTCTGGTCCACGCACTGCCTGCGCGGTTGCTCGATCCGCGCGAATTTCCAAAGCACGACCGTTTTGCTGCCCGCAGCGCTCGCCAGTGGCAATCTGGACATCATTACCGATGCCATGGTGCGTGAAGTGGTCACCGACAAGAGCGGCAAGGCCACGGGCGTGCATTACATCGACAAAGTGACGCGGCGTGATGCCATCGCCAAAGGCCGCGTGGTGATTTTGGCGGCGAGTTCCTTGGAAACCTCACGCATCCTGCTGAATTCCGGCGTGGCGAATTCATCCGGGCAAGTGGGTCGCAACTTGATGGACAGTGTCGGCACCACACTTGGAGCGCACATTCCAGCGCTGGAGAATGCGCCCATCCTGAATGAAGACGGCGCGGGTGGACTGCATGTGTACTCGCCATGGTGGGGCGTGCATGATCATGCAAAGCTCGGATTCGCCCGTGGCTATCACATCGAGATGGGCGGTGGCCGTCAGATGCCTCAGCTCAAGGACTTTGCCATTCTCGACAAGGTGGCGCCGGGTGTTTATGGTCGCCGATTGAAGGAAGAAGCTCGCCGCTACTATGGCTCGAACTTCAGCTTTGCCGGCCGCGGAGAGATGATCCCGAACAAAGACTGCTACGCCGAATTGGATCCGAAAGTCGTCGATCAATGGGGCATTCCTGTGCTGCGCTTCCATTGGAAATGGAGCGAGCATGAAATCAAGCAAGCCGAGCACATGCAGCAGACCTTTGCCGAGCTGCTGGAAGGCATGGGCGGCAAAGCGACGCCCAAAAGCGGCCGCGATGCCATCCAACGCCCCGGTGAGATCATCCACGAAGTCGGCACCGCCCGCATGGGCGCAAAAGCCGCCGACAGCGTCACGAATCAATACTGCCAGACTTGGGACGTGAAAAACCTCTTTCTCATGGACGGCGCGGTGATGCCAAGCAATCCCGACAAGAACCCA
>JANOBP010000328.1:0-3729 GCA_031411715.1 Verrucomicrobiaceae bacterium
GCTTTGACGGCATCGCCTTTATCGACGGTGAGCGTGGCGATGTAGCCGGTGACTTTGGCAGCAGGCCACGCTGCATGCCAAAGTCACCGGCTATATCGCCACTTTGACCGTGGATAAAGGCGATGCCGTCAAAGCAGGCCAAGTCCTCGCCACACTCGAGGTGCCCGAGCTTCAGGCCGACATCGCCAAATCGAAAGCCGAGGTCGCCGCCGCTCAGATCGAGGTCAAACGCATGCACGAAGCTCGCGCGAAGTCGCCTGACCTCGTGTTGCCGCAAGCCGTCGATGATGCCGAGTCCAAACTCGCCATCGCCAAGGCTGGCCAGGATCGCGTCGAGACCATGCTGCAATTCGCGACACTGAAAGCCCCCTTCGACGGCATCATCACCGCCCGCCACGCTGATCCCGGCTCTCTGTCCACCGCGAACACGACGAAGCTGCTCGAAATCACCGACCTCAGCACGCTGCGCCTGCAAATCCCCGTCACCGAACTCGAAACCGGCCTCGTCACCGTCGGTAAGCCAGTCAAAGCGCAGATCGACGCCGCCGGAGCCACACCCATCGAAGCCAGCATCAGCCGCATCGCCTACGCGCTCGATCCCGCCACGCGCACCATGCTCGCCGAGGCCGATCTCAAAAATCCCGACCTCAAACTCCGCTCCGGCATGTACGCCATGACCAAGATCGCCGTCGAAAAGCACGAAGGTGCGACACTAATCCCAGTCGCCGCCTTGGTGATGGAAAAGACCAACGCCTTCGTCTTCAAGCATGTGGACGGCAAGGCGATGAAGACGGCGGTGAAGATCGGCTTCAACGATGGCGTGAATGTCGAGGTGCCAGAGCTGAAGCCGGATGATGTGCTGCTGGTGCCAGGAACCACGGCGCTGACCGACAAACAGGCTGTGACTGCCAAGCCCTGACATTTGATCACCTCGACGTTATTGAATGAGCAATACGAGCATCGCCGCATTTCGCACAGATCAAGCCAATCAGGCTTATGATCTGCTTCTGCGCGAACATTCGCAGTGGCGAATTGCAGTGAACCAACCCAAGTTCGATTTCGAAGCCAATGTCATCATCTGTCATAACCGGCAGGTGGCATTAGTTTGGGTGAGACATCCACACATTGAAGCTAGCGATCTTTACCAGAAGCTCGGGCATACTTTGGCATGTTGGTGGATCGAAGTCTTCTTCCAAGAGCACGTTGTATGGGAGTACAGTTTTTACCATAACACACAGCTTCATCACCAATTCATCCCAATGCCTGAAATGTGGGATATGACTGAAGCCAAGCTTGGTGATGCTCAGCAACTGGCAGATGTTTGGAAAGTCAAAAAGCAGAGGCTGGATCGTTATCTGCGGAGATGGGATGCCAAGCTTAAACCTAGAAAAGCCTACTTTT
The DNA here is from genome assembly GCA_031411715.1 of Verrucomicrobiaceae bacterium. Taxonomy (GTDB): domain Bacteria; phylum Verrucomicrobiota; class Verrucomicrobiia; order Verrucomicrobiales; family Verrucomicrobiaceae; genus Prosthecobacter. The sequence continues at coordinate 1,402 of JANOBP010000328.1, forward strand.
GGAGTGACCGCTCAAGGTACAAACACCCAGAACAAGGTTTTGACTTTATCCACGCCCTTACCGGTCTGCGTTTTCCCGATTGATACTTCGCCTAATGAAACCGTTCCTTTTCCTACTCGCCGCCACACTCGTTCACGCCGATCCCGTCCACGTCGATCTTCCGACAGTGATGAGGCTCGCGGGTGCGAACAATGATGAGATCGAGCTCGCGCGGGTGAAGCACACGGAGACCATCGCGGAGTCGAAACTGGCATGGCAGCGCTTTTGGCCAAGTTTGAGCCTTGGTGCGGGCTACAAGGGCCATGAAGGCCGTGTGCAAGACATCGCAGGTGCGGTGTTCAATGCCAACAAGCAGCAGTATTCGGTCGGGCCCATGATCCTGATCGACTGGGCACCGGGTGAGCTCTATTACTCGGCACTTGCCGCCAAACAGAAAGCCCTCGCGGCCGAGCAATTGGCGGAAAAATCCCGGCGCGACATTATTCAGCAGGCTGTGAACCGCTACTTCGACCTCCTCTCCGCCGAGGCTGCGCTGGCGATCATTGAGGACGATCTACGACTCACGCAGGACTATGAAAAGCAGCTTGAAGGTGCCGTCGCAGCCGGCACCGCCATTCGTGCCGATCTTCTCCGCGTCAAAACGCAAGTCTCACGCGCCAAGCTGGCCATTCGCCAGCATCAAGAAAAACGCGATCTTGGTGCTGCGGCACTTGCCGAGACGCTGCGCATCCCACCGCAGACCGAACTCCGCCCCGCCAAAGCCGATCTCGTGCCGGTGCGCCTCAATGGAAAAACAGGTGTCGCCACGATGCTTTCCCAGGCAGCGCAGCACCGCCCTGAAATGAAAGCCGCAGCCGCAGCCAACGCCGCGGCCGGATTGGAAAAAGATCGTGCACGCATCGCCCCACTGATCCCCAATGTGCAGGCTGGATACGGCATTGGCGGACTCGGTGGCGGCTTCGCAGGCCAAACGGGCAACTTCGGACGCACGCAGGACTTTTATGCCGGCCTCGGCTGGAAAATCGGCCCTGGTGGCATTTTCGACAAACAGCGCCAAGTCATCGCAGATGCACGTGAGGAAGCCACGGAGCTGCAATCCGGCCAAATCAAAGCCGCAATCGGTCGTGAGGTCGTGGAAGCAGCTGCGAAGGCTCAAAGCGCGCACGATCAGATCGCCATCAACGACGAAGCCGTCACTGCTGCCGAAGAAATGGCCAAGCTGGCCAAAGAACGCCAAGCCAGCCAGCTCGGCGTGGTTCTGGAGTATCTGCTAGCCCGTGAGGAGCTCACTCGTGCCCGCCAAAGTCGCGTGCAGGCCGTCACTGACTTCAACAAGGCGCAGCACGAGCTGAAGCGCGCGGTGGGAAATTAGCTCGCACTTCCGTGTGCGAGATTTTTTGTCGCCGCATGAGATTTGTGGTAACGAGAATGCTCTGATGACTCCCAAGCAAACTGTGAACCTCTTTCGCCGAACGGCGCTCGCTGAAGCCGTTTCGTATCTCGTCCTTCTCGGCATCGCCATGCCACTCAAATACGTGTGGGCCATGCCGCTGGCAGTTAAGATCGTTGGTTCTGTGCATGGTGCTCTTTTCGTCGCTTTCTGCCTGACGCTGGCCCTGAGCATGCGAGCAGGACGGTGGCCACTGAGCCGCGCTTTGCTGCTTTTCGTCGCCTCTTTGATCCCGCTGGTGCCTTTCTGGCTCGACGCACGCGTACGCACCTGGGTGGAGGAGGCAGCATGAAAAAAGTCACCATTCACAGTGACGGCGGATGCCACGGAAACCCAGGACCCGGTGGTTGGGCCGCCGTATTGACTTACGGCAAGCACGTCCGCGAAATCAAAGGCGGCACCGCTGCCACCACCAACAACCGCATGGAGCTCCTGGCCGCCATCGAAGCCCTGAACTCACTCAAAGAGCCCTGCGACATCGACTTCCACACGGACTCTCAATACGTCCGCAACGGCATCACCCAATGGCTCACCGGCTGGAAGCGCAACGGCTGGCGCACCAGCGCCAAACAGCCCGTTAAAAACGCCGACCTCTGGCAACGACTAGACTCAGCCACTGCCGCCCACACCGTACGCTGGCATTGGGTCAAAGGTCACGCCGGTCACCATGGCAACGAGCGCTGCGATACCCTCGCGAACGAGGCCATCGCCCACATCAAAGCCCAACACACGCACGCACAGCTTGCCGCGGCACTGCTGGCCTTTAAAGATAGCGTAGCCTAAAATCAACCGCAGATGGATTGACGATTGATGAGCAAGGATTGATTCGCTTCGCTTCACCCTGCGGGCTCCTTTCAGTCGTCTGTCTCGCTTTGCTC
>JANOBP010000329.1:0-10152 GCA_031411715.1 Verrucomicrobiaceae bacterium
TCCAGCCTCAAGAAAGCCGCTGATTCCCACGCCTAATCGGACACTGGACTTTCATGGCACGTGTTGGCATTGGATATGACGTTCACCCCTTCGCAGAGGGACGTCCTCTTGTGCTTGGCGGGGTCACCATTCCCCACAGCCGTGGATTGAAAGGGCATTCGGATGCCGACGTGCTCAGCCATGCCATCGCGGATGCTGTGTTGGGTGCCCTGGGTGAGCCTGACATCGGCCATTGGTTCCCACCGAGTGATCCGAGCATTGAGGGCATCTGTAGCCTGCGCATTCTCGAAAAATGCGCGGAGATTGCTTCCGCACGTGGCTTTGTCATTGAGAACATCGACTCATCCCTCATCGCCGAGGCACCCAAGGTCAATCCGCATGCGGCAGAGATGAAAAAGCACATCGCCGCCGCCCTTGGCATCCAGCCAGATCAAGTGGGTGTGAAAGCCACCACCAATGAACGCCTCGGCTTCGTGGGGCGTGAAGAGGGCATCGCCGCCATGGCCGTGGCCTGCGTCACCTCGCGACGCTCGGCTGTTGATTGAAGTGCGACGGTTCGGTTCAGATTGAGCCGAAGACGCATAGGACTCTCGGATTCACCGTTCCGGCTTCCCATCTTTTACCAGAGGGTTTGGGCCTTGGGCGGATGGACAGATCCAGATGGTAAAAGAGGGTGGGTCAAAGATAGCCAAGCCGGTGTTTTGCGCCGCTAACCCGAGGAGCGGATGCCACAAACTCTGGAGCCGTTGCCGCAGATCGTGGAGCGGATGCAGCAAACCGTGGAGCCGTTGCCGCAAACCGTGTAGCGGACGCCGTAAACTGTGGAGCGGATGCCACAAACTGTGGAGCAATTTCAGCAAACTGTAGAGCGGATGCCGCAAACCGTGGAGCCGTTGCCGCAGATCGGTGGAGCGGATGCCGCAAACCGTGTAGCGGTCGCTGCAAATCGTAGAGCGGATGTGGCAGATCGTGGAGCCGCTCCACCAATCCGTGGAGCGACGCCGCGAACCCGTGGAGCGGTGCCGCGAACCCGAGGAGCGGTGCCGCCAACCCGAGGAGCGGTGCCGTCAACCCGTGGAGCGACGCAGCCAACCCGTGGAGCGACGCCGCCGCTCCGTGGGTTTATGGCGCGAGTCCGTGGAGCGAGTGCTAGGTCGCGACAGCGTCCTGGAGTGCGCCAGTCCTCTGGCGCTTTTCGGGCGTCCCCAGGCCTGCGGAAAGCTCCACAGGGGTGGAGCACTCCAAGACGCTGCCGCGCTCACTCGACACCACCCGCTGCGGCACTTGGTGTTTGCCTTTGCTGGGGGACTTCATAGCATGGCGGGCATGGCTGCCGCTGCAAAAAAATCCACCTCTGTGAAGTCGAGTCCACCCGGCCCAAGCCAGCCACCCGCCACGGAGAAGGATGTGCGCGTGAGGGTGTTCGAAGGGCACACGAAGTCTATCTTTTCCTTGGCGATGCCGGCGAACGGGCGGTTCGTGCTCACCGCGAGCGATGATGGCATGGTGCGCCGATGGAACCTGGCGGATGGCGCAGCGAAGGGAGATATCGTGTGCCAGGGGAAGCCTTTTCATGGCCTCTCGACGACGACGGATGGCCGTCTAGCAGCGGTAGGGGATGAGGAAGGAACCATCCGCATTATAGAACTCTCCACGGACCGCGTGTTGCGCAAGTGGAAGGGGCACGACATGATGTCTGCGACTGTGGCTTTTTTTGACGGTGGCCGTGAGCTAGTAAGTGCAGGGAAGGACGGCTATCTCTACCGTTGGAACTCCGACACCGGTGTTCGTATTGCACAGTGCCAGCTGCCATTCGAGCAAGTCTACGGTGTCGCGGCCTCGGTGGATGGAAGCCGGATCGTCGGCACGGTTTTCCAAAAATGTCTGGCCCTTTGGTCTGGGCGCGAAGGCGTAAAGCCGGTCGTTTTCGAAGAAAACGTCGCGCCTAGGATGCCCGTGAGCATGCCCGCTGATGGCCGATTCGCCTTCACCGGCACCGGCGATGGCAAGGTGGCGAAATGGGACCTCCTCGAAGGCCGCCGCGTCGCGGCCTTCGAGGGACACAGTGGCGGAGCGTATGCCGTGGCAGTAACGCCAGATGGACGCTTCTGCGTCTCAGGCGGCGAAGACAAGACCGTGCGCCTCTGGGCGGCAGAGACCGGCGAATGCCTCGCCGTTTTGCGTGGGCACACGAGATCGGTATATGGCATCGCCATCACCCCTGATGCTCGCCGCATCGCCTCTGGCAGTTTCGACAATAACCTCCACGTGTGGGACATCCCTGAGGCCATCCTGTCTCGCGTGACGACCTCCCGGAAGCGCGGGTATGTGAATGCCAAGGTGGTGCTGCTGGGGGATTCCGGCGTGGGGAAGAGCGGGCTGGCGCTGCGGCTTTGGCATGACCGCTGGGAGAAGACGGAATCCAGCCACGGCATGGAAATTCAACGCCTAGTGCTGCCGGGCGTGGGCGACAATGCGGAGGTGACTCGTGAGGTGTGGTTGTGGGATCTGGCGGGCCAGCCCGACTACCGGCTCACGCATCAGCTCTTCATGGAGCAGACGGCGCTGGCGGTGCTGGTCTTTGATCCACAGAAGCCGGACCTGTTTGAGACCGTGGGCTATTGGCAACACGCGCTGGGCAAGGTAGCGGCGAAGCACGCCGTGCCCGGCATCCTCACCGCCGCCCGCTGCGACCGCCCCGGCCTGCGCCTCACTCTCGATGTAGTACGCGAGTGGGCCGCCGCCCGCAGTCTGCACGGCCCCATCCTCACCGCTGCCAAAGATAGCAAGCACCCTGGCGCGGCAGAACTGCGTGCGCTCATCGAAAAACTGCTGCCGTGGGACAAACTGGAGTTTCGCAGCACGCTGGAGAACTTCCCCGCACTGAAAGACGCCATCCTCGCCGTGCGCGATGCCAAAGGCCCAGTCGGCGTGGTGGTGAAGCCTGAGGAACTGGAAGCCCGTGTGCGCAAGGCCTCACCGCACCTCGCCTTCACCCCGGAAGACCTCCGCGCCGTGACGGGCCTGCTCGCTGGCGAAGGCGTGCTCCACGCGCTGCCCTATGGTGGCCTGGTGGTGCTCAATCCCTGCTGGGTGAACAGCTATGCCTCCACGCTGGTGAAACTGGCCGGTGAATCCGACAACAAGCTCGGCCATGTGTCGCTGGCGGCCATCCAAGCCGACAAACTGCCCGCCGACGGCACACCGCGCCTTTCCCCAGAAGACGAAGCGCAGCTCCTGCCCGCGCTGGTGGCGCTCTTTCTGGAACGTGCGCTGGCTTGGAAGCAGGAGACGGACAAAGGGCCGATGCTGGTCTTCCCGAACTATGTGCGCCTGCCGCGCCCCACGCCGCCGCCGCGTCCCGGCAGGACGGTGGTGTATCGCTTCACCGGCCCGCTGGAGGAGATCTACTGCACGCTGGTGGTGCGCCTGCATTACAGCGGCCTCTTTTCCGGCACCAAGCTGTACCGACAGGCCGTGGACTTTGCTACCATCACGGACAAACTCGCCGCGCTGACCCTGCGAGAAAGCGGTGAGCGCGGGGAGCTGGACGTGTACTTCGGCGACAAACTCGACGCCGATGTGCAAGCGGCCTTCCAGCAGTTCGTCCACGAGCATCTCATGGCCAAAGCGAAGGACGTGGAGCGGCTGCGGAATTATTTCTGCCCGAAATGCAAAGAGGAAGTCACCGACCAGCGCGCCATTGATGCCGCGCTGGCGAAGAAGCGGACGAAGCTGGTCTGCAACTACTGTGATCCCGATGACGCCGGGGTGATCGATCTGAAGGATGTGCTGGAGAAGCAATTCATCAGCAAGGAAGGCGAAGTACAGGCCGACGAAGCGGGTCGCAAAGCGAACGCCGAGATTTCCAATGCCTCGAAGGAACAAGTGATGGTCGGTGAAGTGATGGCGATCGCTGGCAAAGCAGATCAGATCCTCAGGCACGTCACCTTCCGCGACGAGGGGGTAGATGCGGAGATCGAATTCAACGATGCCGCCGGACGCGGCACCCGCACGAAACTGGATCTGCAACTCAAAGCAGGCGATTCCCATCTCTACAAGCGCGCTGACGGCACGGAGACCTTTGACATGAAGGACCATTACGAGCGCTACTGGTCGGGTGAAGGAAAACCAGATGTGCTGCTCATCATCCGCAACAGCGATGGCCGCATCCGCTTCATGAATGCTACGAAAGCCATCCGCGCCGCGCAGAAGAAAGCGCCCGGCGAGCGGGTGAAGCAGCTCGTCTTCACGGGTGAAGAGTTTACCCAAGAAGCCGTGCGGAAGCTGCGGGAGGAACGATTGGCGTAGCTTTAGACCTCAGTAATCGACCTCGAATGGCAGCGTCAGTCGAGCAAGCTGGATTCCCTTGTGGCGAGGTGGAAACAAGTGGCGAAGGCGATGTCCCAAAGCGCTTCAGCGGATGGGACAAAGCGCCCCGATGCCGAAGGCATCTCAGCTATTAGCCGGTGGTTGGGCGAAGCGACACCACCGGAGTCGATGTGAGGAAGGAGAGCATTCCAGAGGGATGCTAGCTAACGCTATCGACAAAGTCTGGAGTATTGAAGGAAGAAAGGGTGCGTCGCCGGAATGAAGTAGGACGGGAATGTCCGGCGCAAGGGCTGCAATCAACACCTGTGCCTGATACGCCGGACTTCCCGTCTGGCTTTGGGCGTGACTGGGACGGACCAAGGGCGCGAAATCGGGAAGTTTGGCGAAGGATGCCGTGCATTCAGCGACACGTTCTGCGCCAAACATTCCCAATCTACATCATTCTAGCGACGCACCAGGAAGAACCGTGCTGGCATCCCTCCAGGATGCAGGTGTTGTTGCCGGAGTTCCGGTGGTATTCGCTCGTTCCTCGCTCGACCACCGGCTAATCGCTGAGAACCCTTCGGGTTCGTAACGCCTCCTGGAGAAAGCTCGTCACTCTGTTTGCGACGCTGACTTGCGGAGTGCTCAGTTGAAGCTCTATCGGCTGAATAGGACTGAGCACTGAGAACTGAGCACTTCAATCACACGATGGTGTGAGAAACGCAGGCTTACACACCTGGATTGGCCTCGCGGATCTCACGGCGCAGGTCTGTGATGCCTTCGCGGATGGAATGAAGCTCGCGGTGGTATTCGCTGAAGAGCGGGTGGCGGTCTTCCCAGTTTGGGTCTTGCAGGAGGTCATGGAGTCCGGAGAGGGCTTCGTTGGACCAATTCAGGCAGCATTTCAGGATGGCGAGCGTGTAACCCGCCTCTCTGGGACTGCCATAGCCGGTGGCGAGTGCTCCAGCTAATTTGCCACTGATACTCATCGTATTGGCGATGAAGCGGTCCAGTGGAGTGGGATTGGAGTCTTCGTCCTGCCGGATTTCATCGCGACGCTCGTCACGAAGATCTTTGAGGATGCGAAGAACAAGCTGCCTGGCTTTTTTCATCAGAGGATGTGCCTGGCTGCGACGTCCAGTGGGACTGGCTTCCTCGATGATCGCGGCATCTTCATCTTCCTCCACGTAAACGTCTTCGAAGTCGAAATCGTCGTCGTTATCATCTTCGGATTCTGCCTTCCATTCCTCACCTGCATTTTCCGTTTCTTCTGCTTCAGGTTCAAAGTGGCTCGTCTTTTCTTTTCGCTCATCTTGTCGTGCCATGGCATCAAGCAAGTGATCCCAGCCCATCACAAAGGCCAGGCGCGAGTCATCACGCTCAGCTTCGCCATATTTGTCGAGAGCCTCCATGTGGGCATCGTTGAGGCGGTCGGATTGTTGCAGAGACTCCTCCCATGACGCCTCCGTCATCGGTGCTTCATCGTCATGATCCATTTCATCGATAGACTCTGAACGCTGAATGATGGTGGCCAACCAATTGCGCATGGCATGCTGATTCATGAGTTGCTGCGCTTGGTCTTCATCCTCATCCATCTGCCAGCTCAGTTCATTGATATTGATTTCGTACTCAGCGCTTTCAATGACGACACGGCCGTTGGCTTCGGAAAACCACTCCAAGTAGAGCGCGTTGCGCCATTCGAACGGAATGGGTTTCCGTTCCTCGATGAGGCGGTTCCACTCATCATCTTTTACGGTGATGTGCTTCACCTTCTTTGACGCTGTCATGTCACCGACGGTGCCTACTTGCTGTTGGTTGAGTAGGGGCGCATCTTTTTGTGGTCTCGGATTGGGGTTGGCAAAAGTAAGGCGAGAGCCTGCGATATCCCGCCAGGCATCTCCTTCCAAGTCCAGTTCAAGCGGTTCATCACGGCCATGCAGCCAGAGTCGGCCACGCACTCGGCCACGTTCTGTGTTGTCGATTTCCCCACGCACGATTCCCTTATCTAAACGAATGGCCATATGCTGAGACAAACAAGGCGCAGGCAATGATAGGGTGTCAAATACCACTATTTTTGTCTTCTTCGCATCCTTCTCGATCCGGTGGATCTGTCATGTGGTTGCAGCTTGGGCCGGGCGTGCTCTGATGCGTGTTATGAGCAAGCCTACAGACATCCAAGTTTCCGCCGCAGAAGTTTATTTCCTGCCTGTGACGATGCGCGTGCCTCTGAAATTTGGGCCGGAGACGGTGACGAATGTGGTCTGCCTGCGGGTCAAGGTCACTGTGAGGGATGCCAGTGGACGGGAAGCCTTTGGGTGGGGGGAGACTCCATTGAGCGTGTCTTGGGTGTGGCCAAGCACCCTCTCGGTGGCGGTGAGAGCTCGACGGATGGAAGACTTTGCGGTGCTTTTGGCTCAGAAGTTGGTGGCTTGCGGGCTGAGTGGGCATCCGATGGAATTGGGCCATGATTTCATGCACGGGGTATTGGCCCCACTGCTGCAAGAAGCCAATGCTGGTGCCGGAGGCGATGCGATGCCGTATCTCGGATCTTTAGTGGTCTTTAGCGCCTTCGATATCGCCGTGCATGATGCCTATGGGCGGCTGCATCAGAGGGATGTGTATTCGACTTATCATGCAGAGTTCATGAGCCGTGATTTGAGCGCATTCATCAGCGCAGAAGATGGGAGTGGTATCGATTTCCGTGGAAGGCATCCACAGGACTTCCTCATCTTGGACGCACCGAAGAATTTGCCGGTATGGCACCTCGTAGGGGGGGTGGATGCGTTGGAATCGGCTGACTTGACCGGCAACGAGCCAAAGGATGCCCATCCAGTGCTCCTCGCGGATTGGATTCAGCGGGATGGATTAAAATGCCTTAAGGTCAAGTTACGTGGGACGGATGAGGCATGGGATTATGAGCGGATGGTGCGCATTGGGCGAATTGGCTTTGCGGGTGGTGTCAGGTGGCTTAGTGCGGACTTCAACTGCACCGTGAAAGAGCCGGACTATGTCAATGCGATCATGGACCGATTGTTGCGTGATGAGCCGGAGATCTATGCGCGCACTTTGTATGTGGAGCAGCCCTTCCCGTACGATCTGGAAGCCCATCAGATCGATGTGCGCTCCGTTTCGGCTCGGAAACCGCTATTCTTGGATGAGAGCGCGCATGATTGGGAGTTTGTGCGACTTGGACGCCGCCTCGGATGGTCCGGTGTGGCTTTGAAGACGTGCAAAACACAAACGGGAGCTCTGCTGAGTCTATGCTGGGCCAAGGCACATGGTATGCCGCTCATGGTGCAGGATTTGACGAATCCGATGCTTGCGATGATTCCTCATGTGCAACTTTGCGCTCACGCCGGGACGATTCAGGGCGTGGAGTGCAATGCCATGCAATTTTACCCCGACGCATCGACTCCAGAGGAAGCCGTGCATCCGGGACTTTACCGTCGCCGTGATGGCGTGGTGGATCTGAGCACTCTCAGCGGGCCAGGGTTTGGCTACCGTGAGAGTGAAGTGAAGCGGGAGTTGCCTAAAGCTGCGGCTGTGTTTTGAGGCTACTTCATTAACTCAGCCAATTTTGGACCAATGGCATCGGCCCAGATTTGGTAGCCAGCGGCGGAGAGGTGCAGGAAGTCAGGCATGATGTCTTTGGTGAGGCTGCCGTCTGGTTTCAGGAATTTGCTGCCGATGTCTTCAAAGAAGATGTTTTTGCCATCGTCGAGTTTGGCGATGATAGCGTTGACTTGCTTGAGCTTGTCGCGTCCGGGATTGGGTGAGGCTTTTTCTCCGCGAGGGAAGACCGCAAGGAGGAGAATTTTGGCCTGGGGTTGCTTGGCGCGGATGGTTTCGACAATCACGGTGATCCCTTTGGCTATGCCTTCCGCAGAGTCACTGCCAGAGTTGTTGGTGCCGATCATGAGGACGACAGCCTTAGCTTTGATGCCATCAAGCTCGCCGTTGGTGATGCGCCAGAGGACGTGCTGAGTACGGTCACCACCGATACCAAAGTTGGCAGGCTTGTAAGCGCCGAAGGCTTTGTCCCAAATGTCTTTTTTGCCACCCCAACCTGCGGTGATGGAGTCTCCGAGGAAGATGAGCTCGGCTTTACCTTCTTTTGCCGTGGCGACGAAGCGCTCATGGCTAGCAACGAACCCGGTGTTGGGCTTGCCGTCAGGAGCTAGCTTGGGGGCGGCGACATCTGGCGGCTGCGGTGGCAAGGCTGCGGGCTTTACTGCCGGCGTGGTTGGCTTGGCCGGCGTTTGCGCATGAATGGCGAGGGAAGTGAAAAGGGTGAGTGCAGCAGTGATGGTCGTTATCTTCATAGGATGGGAGTCTGAGGTATTGGCTGAAATAGGGCAATATAAAAATGAGAAGTCAGTCATCCGTCAGATCAAAGCCACTTTGCAGCTTGCGAACGAGTTCTTTGACCGCGTGTGCGCCGCGCATGTCTTGGAATTGTACTTCAATGCCTGCATTGGCCGCGGTCGAGAAGTCGATGGTGCCAAGGCCTAACAGGCCTTTGATGCCGTGTTCATAGACATCGATGCTGCGGATGTCCTGAATGCGGGCCTCCTTGGAACTGCGGCCAATGATGCCCCAAAGCAACTCCACGCGCTCAGGCGTGACGATGTAGTCATGAGAGAACCGAGCGAGGCCGATGCCGACGAGCATGGTGGCTGCCGCGAGCAGTGAGACAGCGGCGTAGATCGGATCAAAGAGAAAAAGCAGCCCACCAGCAATGGCGAGGAGGATGCTGAGAACGAGAGCCTTGAAATAGCAGAGCCAGGAGGGATGCGAGTGATGTAGAATCAACTCACCACTGCCTGTGTAAACATTTTCATCGTCTTCTTCGTCGGTGTCTTCGTCGGTGCCTTCGACTTCATCGTCTTCTTCTTCAGCGACTTCTTCCTCTGGCAGTTCGAGGTCAGGCGCGATCTCTCGGTAGGCGGGACGGTCGATGCGGGCACTGGAGGAAGTGGGGCGTGGCGTGCGCATGCCACTGATGAGCTCGCCAACGGTATGCATGTGACCCGTGGCGGCGTCGAAACACATCTCCCCACGGCCTAGAGAGCCGCGCGCGACGAGGAGATGCAGATCCTCTTTGGAAAGGGGCTCGCTGAAGGCCGGGTGATTCTGGAGAGAGTAGCGTGCGGGCATGGCAGTGCGCGGAGACACCTACTCTGCATCGGGCGCGGGTGGGAGCAAATCCTCGCGCAGGAGCAAATCAGCGACTTTGAGGAGCATGAGTTCCCCCTTCGGCGTGCGAAGGATTTCCCCGAGGAATGGCGTGAAGCGATCCATCTCACTAACGGTGCTGTGGACAAGGCTGGCTAGGATGCGCTTGTCGTAGCGATGCGGTGGAAAAATATTGGTCAGTCTGAAAAGGACAGCGCCGCTTTCCCAGTCGAGTTCAAAGTTACCGAGATTCAGCACGCGATTCACACGCATGATCAACTCGCAAACGGACAGGCGGTGGGTGGCTGGAACGGGTAGCGTGGCTACGGCACCGACGCTGGCGATGTGGGTGTCACCAAAAATCTGCACATGCAGAGGGATCTTGGTGTGGTGTGCCTCGAAGTCGGATTCGATGACTTCCTGCCCGCTGATTTCCCGGTAGTGCCAGCCCATTTCTTTGAACGTGGCAAGAGTTTCAGCGTAAAGAGCGGACATCGTAAACGGTGGGATCTGAGATGGTCTATTTCAGATGGTCGGGGCGGCCAGATTCGAACTGACGACTTCTTGCTCCCAAAGCAAGCGCTCTACCAGGCTGAGCTACGCCCCGATTGTGATTCCCGCGTTCCCATGAGGAGCGAGGGGCCGCGATAGTGGCGCTGTTTG
>JANOBP010000330.1:0-6396 GCA_031411715.1 Verrucomicrobiaceae bacterium
GTTCGGTTTTTCACTAACCAAACTACCTGCCGCGAACCCTGCTTGGCCGCCGGATTTGCCTTCGGCAAAAACGGCGGCCAAGAAACGGAGCGCAAGGCATTCTGTAGTTAGTGAAAAACCGAACGATCCGCAGGGCAAGCCTGCGGGATTTGGTACAAACGAATTCAGGTTGTACCGGCGATCAGCGAGAAGTGTCAGAAACATTGTATTTTCCTGTCCTCAATTTTCCTGTCTATAATCTTTCCACTTCTCTTCCGATTCGTTTATTTGTGTAGTCATGTTAATCTCCGAAACCTCAAGCCAGCACTGGAACCATGCTACGGCGCCGTTTGTTCTGGTCGTAGCCAGCATCGGCTTCGCTAGTGTCACATGTGGAGCGGAATCGTTTGACGCGTTTCTTGCCAAGCACTGCGTTCGGTGTCATGGATCGCAAAAGCAAGAAGGTGATTTACGGATTGATCAGCTTTCGCGGGATTTCAAGTCGGGCTCGGACACTCATCATTGGGCTGAGGCTCTCGATAAGGTGAATAGCGGCGAGATGCCGCCGAAGGATGAGAAGCGACCAACTCAGGAGGAAATCGCAGAGTTTGTCATGCAACTGGACGCAAAAATGAAAGAGGGTCGTGCCGCGAGGATGGCGGCGAGACCAATGGTAGCCCATTATCGGTTAAGCCGAAAGGAATATCAAAACACGGTCTATGACCTTCTGGGCGTTCGCTACGATCCTACTAAGCCGGGCGAGCTCAATGAAGACACGCTGTGGCATGGTTATGAGCGAATCGGTTCGGAACTCTCGCTTTCGCCATCGCATGTTGACCGTTACTATCATGCCGCCGAAGTTGTACTCGACCGCGCTTCTTCCGCTGCATCGGGAGAGGCTCGCATCGTTCGCAAAACGGCAGCGGAGTTGCGTTACGGAGGTGGCAAGGAGCAGCAGACGGCGCTAGATCGTTTCGGCATCAAGCGGCCGCTGCGCTTTCTGATGTTCCCCGGCACGACACAGCAGGCGATCGCGCCCAATTGGTTTGGGAAAACGGGCCCGGAGCATAGCGGACTCTACAAGCTGCGCATCCAAGCCAGCGGCATCCGGCCGCCGGGCGGCCAGACGGCGCATTTGAGCATCGGCAAACGCACCAGCGAGGAGACGGTGGACGGGCTTATCGAGTTCGACATCACCGCGTTGGAGGACAAGCCACAGGTGTTTGAGTTCGAGGTCTTCCTCGAAATGCCCACGCAGCTCGACTTCTGCGTCGTGGCCACGGATGTGATCGACCGTCGGCAAGGCGCGGCCTTCCGCAATGCGCTCTCAAGCCGTGGCGGCTACATCTTCACGCACAGCAGCGAGACGATGTTGCTGAACCCGAACGCGCCGCAAATGTTCGATGACAAGGGGAACGGTCTTTTCTCCACGGTGCTGCTAGATTGGATCGAGTGGGAAGGCCCGCTGGTGTCCGAGTCAGAAATGTCGCGTCGCAGAGACGTGGTGCCACCGGATGAAGCGACGCCCGAGGTGGTGGCCGAACATCTACATCGTTTTGCCGAGCGTGCGTGGCGTCGCCCAGTGAAAGTGGAGGAACTGGAGGAGTATTTGAAGTCCTATCGCGAAGAACGCGACGCGGGCGAGAAGCTGGCGGATGCTTATCGCGCTGCCGTGCAGGGCGTGCTGAACTCGCGGCACTTCATTTACATCGTCGAGGGCGACCTGCAAGCCAGGGAACATCTGATCGACCCGGAGCTCGCCACCAGGCTCTCGTATTTCCTGTGGAGCTCAATGCCGGACGACGCGCTTTTTGCCGAAGCCAAAGGCGGCTCGCTGAAGGGTGATGGCTTGAAGAAGCAAGTCGATCGTATGCTCGCGGACAGCAAAACGAGTCGCTTTATCGACGATTTTTCGCGCCAGTGGCTGCAACTGCATCGCGTCGGCATGTTCCCGCCGGACAAGAAGCTCTACCCCACTTACGACGCGTGGCTGGAGGACAGCATGCGCACCGAGCCGGTGGAGTTTTTTCGTGAGATGTTCAACCAAAACCTGTCCATCGACGGCTTCATCCATTCCGACTGGACCGTGGCCAATGCACGGCTTTGCGAGTTCTATGGACTGCAGGAATCCAAGACGGGCGGCTTTGATCGCGTGTCGCTGAAGCCCGAGGATCGTCGAGGTGGACTGCTCACGATGGGCGCAGTACTTGGCCTGACCTCCGACGGCACGCGCCATCGCCCGGTGCATCGCGGGGTGTGGCTCAGCGAGGTGATCTTCGGCAAGACGCCGCCGTCACCGCCAGCCAACGTCGATCCGATTGAACCGATTCCGCCTACCGGCACCAAGGTCACCATTCGTAAGAGAATTGAAGCTCACGCGACGAATGCCAGTTGCGCCGCTTGCCATCGCTACATTGATCCGCTGGGATTGGCGTTCGACCAATACGATGCCATCGGCCAGTGGCGCACTCGCGAGGTGGTTCCAACCGGCGTGGGAGAGAATCCGACGGTGGATGCTTCCGGCATGATGCCCGACGGTCGTCCATTCAAAGACGCCAACGAATTCAAACGACTGCTGTTCGAAGATCGTGAAAAGTTTGTTCGAGGTTTCATCGAGCACCTTTGCACCTACGCCCTTCGCCGTGTGCTCAACTACGACGACCAGGCGGACATCGATCAAATCGTCAAGCAAACCCACAGCTCCGGTCTCAAAGACATCGTGCGTACCGTCGCCCTTTCCGAACTCATCCGCAAACGCTGACCAAGAACCTGGAACCAAGAACCAGGAACCAAGAACTATGAACTACCTTTCCCAATCCTGGTTAATCGACCGACGTCACGCGTTGCGTGCTATGGGCAGTTGCATCTCGCTGCCGTTCTTGGAATGCATGGTCCCGCTCCGTGCCGCGGAAGCCGCCGCCGTTACGCCGAAGCGCAGCGCCTTCATTTACCTCGCGAATGGCGTGCATTCGCTGAACTACCAGATCCTCAAGGAAGGAAAAGGCTATGAGTTCTCTCGCTCGTTGAAGCCGCTGGAGAAGCATCGCGATGTGATCACGCCGATCAGCGGACTGCATCATCCGGGCAGCCTCGGGCATCATCACAACTGTATTTCGGTGTGGCTGACCAGCGGGAAGATCGGCCCGTCCGAGCGCAACACAATCTCCGTGGACCAGAAGATGGCGGAGATCACCGCGCCGCACACGCGTTACCCTTCGATGGAAGTCGCGCTCACTGGCGAATCGCTCGCCTGGACCGCCGATGGCGTGCGGTTGCCTTCGTTGCGCCGTTGCAGCGAGATTTTTGCCTCACTTTTTGAGGAGCCGAAAGGCGGCAAGTTGGCTCAACGCCGCGCCTTGCGTCGCAAAGGCAGCGTGCTCGATGCCAACCTCGCCGAAGTGCGTCAGCTAGAGAAAAAGATGGGCACGGAGGACAAGGGACGCATGGAGCAATACCTCACCTCTGTGCGTGAGGCGGAAATCCGCACGCGTCGTGCCGATATGTGGCTCGACACGCCGCTGCCCGCCGTTTCCGATGCGGATCGCAATCGCACCAACCGCGACATCGCCGCAACCATGGCGGGCGATTACTTCCGCACGGTGTATGACCTCATGGTGCTCGCGTTTCAAACGGATGTGACCCGCGTGGCCACCTTCAGCCTCGGTGGCGAGGGCGATGCGTTTGCGATTCCCGAAATCGGCATCACCGAGTCGCGTCATCAGCTCAGCCATCACGGCGGCGATGCCGGTTACATGGAGAAGCTCACCAACTACGACACCTTCGCCATCGAACAGTTCAGCTACTTCCTCACTCGCCTCACGGAAACGAAGGATCTCAATGGCAAGCCGCTGCTCGGCTCCACAATGGCGCTCTTCGGCAGCGGCATGTCGTATGGCCACAGTCACGGCAACGCCAATCTCCCCCTCGTGTTCGCTGGCGGCACCGACCTCGGTCTGAAGCACGGCACGCACCTCGACTTCAACAAAGAGGCCAAATTTTTCCAAGGCTACGCCCTCAGCCCCGACGGAACCCTCACCTCCGCCCACTACCAACTCTGCAGCCGACCCGCCAACTCCGACGCCCACATGAGCAACCTGCTCCTCCTCATGGCTCAGCGCATGGGCGTGGAGACGGACAAGTTTGGCGATAGCAATTCGTTGATCGAGTTGTAATCGTAAAGCAAGTCTTAATCTTAATCCTACTCTTAATCCTAATCCTGTCTGCTCGCAATTGACTGCTCGCCATTGACTGCTGGGGCCAGGCGAATGCGGGATTAAGGATTAAGATTAAGAGTAGGATTAAGATTAGGATTACGAGTTAGATTAAGATCGCGACCATTCGATTCGAGATTTATATGAAGCAGTTTGACCATGAGAAATTGACTGTCTACCAAAGCGCTATCAAGTTCGTTGCGTGGGTCACTGATTTGCTGGAAACAATTCCCAAGTCCTTGGTAGTTTATGATCAGCTCGATCGGGCCTCGACATCCGTCCCATTGAATATCGCAGAGGGTAACGGGAAATCGACACCTAAGGATCGATGCAAATTTTTCGACACTGCACGTGGTTCTGCGCTGGAATGCGCTGCTTGCCTGGATGTCCTGCTCGCCAAACGGAAAATCGATTCAGAAACCGCTGAGAGTGGCAAAGCAATGTTAATCGAAGTCGGATCCATGTTGGTCGGCCTAATTCGCTCTAACTCCCCAGACCGCAATGTATAAAACACCTCTTAATCTTTATCTTACTCCTAATCTTAATCCTACTCCCGAGTCGCGCGCTCACCTCTACGGACTGAGTCTTGGCCTCGTCCTGTTTCTGTCTGCGTGCGGTTCAGTTGCCGCGGCCGACGAACCCTTCCGCCCTGAAGCCGGCAAGTTCCCCCCGATAGGAAAGGCGCACTCTTATCGCGGCGAACTCGTCTTCGTGGACCATGCGAACCGTCGCGGCAGTATCCGCGTGCAAGGCTCGGGGATGTTTTTCCGCAATGATCCGCATCCATTCGCCATGCTGCCGTATGGCATCGTCAGCTATCATGGAGCGCCAGCAGATCTACGGGATGTCCCGCTCGGCACCGTGATGCACGTCCATGCCTTTTTGCCGCCAGACGCGAAAACCTCCGCCGTGCCCGTGCTGCCGGTGAATAACAAAGATGTGGACGCGAAAGGTTATCGCGGCACCGGCATCGCACCCGCCGAAAACCATGTCCTCCTACTGGAAGACGAGCCGAGCCATTGCCAGCGTGAAGGCAATATCTGGAAGCTCAAGGAAGTGGAGATCAAAAACGACGCAGGCATGATTCTCGCCACCTGTGAGTCGAAGAACGGAGGCGAAAGCAAAGCCCCTGAGGAAAAAATGACCTTCGATGCCGCCACCCGCGTCTGGCGTGGCCGCGAATGCCTTGGCATCGAAGACTTGATCACCGAAGGCGCGTGGCCCGCTGAAGGGAAAAAAGCTCTCAACGGCCAGTCCGTGCTGCTCGGTATCACCTGGAAGCCCACGCCGGATGGCATCTTCACCCGCTTTCACATCTCGGACATCTGGCTCGACGACGCCGCGATGCAGCGTGCCGCACACCAGCAAACCGAAGTGCACAAGGCCTTCATCCGCAGCCGTTGGATGGCCGCTTGGATCGACAATGTCGAGTATGGCAAGTTCGGTCGCGCCACCGTAACCGCGACACTTTTCGGAGGCATGGACCCAGCTCTCTATGCCGACTTCACAATAGGCAGCCCGGCCCTGATGAATGCCGCTTCCAATACCCTGAAGCACACCCACGGAGCGTACGGCCCCGCCCATATGGCTTCCAAAGGGCCGATCCTGGAAGTCATCGCACTGCCCGACCCGGCACCGCTTGGCAGCAGCGGCATCCAAATCCGCTTCGAGACCGACCTTATCATCGAAGGCATCCGCCCAGGCCGTGTCGTCCGCGTCCGCCCTGCTTCCTGGCCTCAGGCCCAGGTGCCCCGCGAGGAATACCTTAGCGACGGCGCCAACACCGAAGAACGCTTCCCCACCCCTACCATCTTCCCGAAGTACTGATCAACCGTTGATAGAGACAGGAATATTGAGGACAGGAAGTTGAAGAAGAACAAGACACTTCTCGCTGATCGCCGGTGCTTGATTCGTATCATAAAAAAATCCTGCGGGTTTACCCCGCAGATAGTTCTGTTTTTCACTAGAGCAATTCTTGAATAGGTGTAGCGAGTAAATTCCAAATGGTTGCGGTGCTGCGCGAACAGCCCGGCGCATTCGAAGGTCGGATTTGCCAGGCCGGACGAGCCTTCGGCAAGCGGCAATACACCCGGCTGCTTGCGCAGCTCGGCTACAATCGCGTTGAAAAAACGCTACACCCACGTGAGAACTGCTCTAACCAAACGACTTGCCGCGAACCCTGCTTGGGCGCCGGATTTGCCTTCGG
>JANOBP010000331.1:0-3478 GCA_031411715.1 Verrucomicrobiaceae bacterium
CTGTGAAGCTAAGACCGATACTTCTCGCGCTCCACGGTGCGGATGAAGGCGTCTGCTTCGGGCATGTTGGGGACTTTCATGTTGGGGCCGTCCCAGTCGATGTTCTTTTGCAATCGCAGCGCTACGTTGCCTGCCAGACCGATCTCGGTGAGATGACCACCGAAGTCGAAATCGGAAAAGACTTTCGGTCCACCAAGGCAGGCGTCCACCCATTCATCCATGTGGCCTTTGACGCGGGGGATCGAGAGCGGGACTTGCTTGGCGGTCGGATGGTTGTCTGCGCCGATGAATTTTGGGTCCTCGTTGAGCTTGATGTAGCAGTCGGAGTTCCATAGCCCGCTTTGGAGTTGGCCATTGGCCCCCATGAGCAGGCATCCGGTGCGTGGCAGGCTGCCAAAGGATTTGATCAAAGCTGCGGTGACCTCTTCAGGCGGCAGGTCGCCGCCGGTGTAGAAGTTCAGCTTCACCGGACCCCGCTCGCCGCGTGCAGGGAAATGATAACGCACCGTGCATGCCTTCGCGTAGCTTTCCTTGCCGAGATCCGTGCCACTGACTTCGATTCGCGTCGGATAGTCAAGATTGAGCGCACGCACTGGCATGTTGAAAGCATGGCAGCAGAAGTCACCGAGTGAGCCATTGCCGAAATCATACCAACCGCGCCAAGCGACGGGATGGTAGTTGCCCGCTTTGAATGGACGCACGGGTGCTGTGCCGAGCCAGAAGTCCCAATCGAGCCCCGCTGGCACCGGATCATTGCCCTCCGGCCGATCCACGCCACTCGGCCAGCCATGTGCGGGATGCCAGACATGAATCTCCGTGATAGCTCCGAAAAAATTCGCAGCGATGAGTTCCATGCTACGGCGTAGGTTGGGCGATGCGCTTCCTTGATTGCCCGTCTGTGTGATGACTTTCGATGCCTTTGAAAGCTCACGCAGTTGCCGCGCTTCGGCGATGGTATGTGTCAGCGGCTTCTCGCAATAGACATGTTTACCGGCCTTCATCGCGGCGCGGCAGATCGGCGCATGCCAATGGTCAGGCGTGGCGATGACGACGGCATCCAGTGCCTTCTCTTTTTCAAGGAGCAGCCTGTAGTCCTGATAAACGGCGGCCTTAGCCACACCCGCACCGTGGCGCTTCTGTGAATTCGCGATCTGTCCCGCATCCACATCACACAGGGCCACCACGTTGTGACCCAGTTGCATGAGCTTGCTCACGTGTCCCTGAATCTGCCCACCCATGCCAATGAAGCCCACGTTCAGCTTCGATGCATCCTGACCGCGCAACAGACCACTAGGTAGAATGAGGAATGAACCGGCACTGGCCCCGGTGGCCTTTAAAAAACTGCGACGATCAACGACTTGGGAAGCGGATGGTTTCATGCCGCCAGCTTTGCCGCTAAATCCAACGATGCAAGCTATGCAATGCGCCCGATGCTCACGAACACCAAAGTCGGTTTTCCATCTTCTCGTGCTTGGGCCAAGTCCACTCGGAATTCGAGCTGCCAGTCGTTCAGCTCTTCTGGATCGATGAGGACTTGGTTCACACGCCAGGATTGCCCGTCCTCGCTCGGCTCGACATAAGTGTGGCGGCCGTTGCGAGCTTCGTTGTCGAGGCGTATGCGGTCGTGGTCGGCGTAGTAGTCGTCCAGCTCGGGCAGGTCGGTCTTGCCGCTGATAAGTTGCTGCATGTAGCGGAAGATCTCCGTGCGAATGAGTGCGGTGAACTCACGCTTGTTGCGTGTGATATCGGGAGCTTCGACGGGCCTCTCCGAAACTTCATCGGGCTTGTAGTTCGGATCACGCAGCTTCTCCCATTCGTCCAGCAAGCTCGAATCCGTGCCGCGCAAGACTCCAGCGATCCAGGACTCCATCTCCTGCACCGCTTCATTCTTAAACGTGTCCGGCACCGTTTGGGCAAGCACTTTGTGCACGCTGGAAAGATGGCGCAACAGCACGCCCTCGGCGCGGTGGAGGTCGTAGTCGTTGATGTAGTCAGCGAAGCTGCGGAAGTTCTCGAACATCTCGCGGGCGATACTCTTGGGTCGGATGTTTTCCTGGCCCACCCACGGATGAGCATCGCTGAAGGCATTGAAAGTGTTGTAGATGAAGTCGCGGCATGGCTTTGGATATTCGAGCTCCTCCAGCTTCGCGATGCGCTCCTCAAACGGCACGCCTTCGTTCTTCATCGCCGCCATGGCCTCGTCTTTCACTTTGCTGAGCTGACGACGCAGAATGACGTCCGGATTTTCGAGAATGGACTCGCAAAGCGTCATCACATCCGCCGCGTAGGTCGGCGAATTCGGATCGATCAGCGCGAGGGTGTCGATGAGATAAAGCGAGAGTGTATAGTTGAGCGAAAAGTCATCCTGCAACTCCACATTGAGCCGTAGTTTCGTGTCATCAGCACCGCGCTGTGCGCAGGGGATGATCTCGACGATCTTGCGCTGCACCAGCGCACGAAATAGCTGCCACGCACGCTTCTCATGCTGTGTCTTCGTTTTCGCGATCTCATGCGAATCGGCAATGAGTTGCCTCATCGCCGCGCAGCCGTCGCCAGCACGACTCAGCACCTGCAACAGCATGCCGTGAGAGACTTGAAAGCGCGACACCAGCGGTTCCGGCGCTGCAGCTTGCAGTTTTCTGAACGTGTCTTCATTCCAACCCACAAAACCCTCCGGCGGCTTCTTTTTGACCATCTTGCGCAGCTTCTTCACATCGCCAGCGGCCTTGGCGTCCATCTTGGCGTTTTCGATAACGTGTTCCGGTGCCTGGCACACGACGTAGCCCACGTCGTCATAGCCGCGACGCCCCGCACGACCGGTGATCTGATGAAAATCACGCGCCGTGAGTGTCGCCACCTTTTCGCCGCTGTATTTGCTCAATCTCGTGAGCAGCACCGTGCGGATCGGCACGTTCACGCCGACGCCGAGCGTGTCGGTGCCGCAGATGACTTTCAGCAGGCCACGTTGCGCCAGTTTTTCGACCAGCACTCGATACTTTGGCAGCAAGCCGGCATGATGAATGCCCACGCCATGGCTGAGATACTTTTTCACTTCTTTGCCATACGGGCTGGTGAATTTCGCGCCGGTCATCAACTCCTTGATCGACGACTTTTCGGCCGCTGAGCAGAAATTCAGGCTCATGAGGTCCTGCGCTGCCTGCGCGGCCTCATTCTGCGTGAAGTGAACGAGATAGACCGGAGCCTTGTTCGCCTCTACCAGCTCTTGCAGCGTCACATCGACCGAAGTTTGCACATAACTGAACTCCAGCGGCACCGGACGATCAAATGATGCCACCACGGTCGTTTCTGCTTTTGTGAGTCGTGTGAGTCCATCTTTAAAAAACTCCGTCCCACCCATCGTGGCGGACATCAAAAGGAATCGCGACTTGCTCATCGTCAGCAACGGCACCTGCCAGGCCGCGCCGCGTTCTTTATCCGAGTAGTAGTGAAACTCGTCCATGATCACCTCGCGAAACGG
>JANOBP010000332.1:0-17290 GCA_031411715.1 Verrucomicrobiaceae bacterium
ATCGTCTTCCCGCTGCGCTGTGCACCTTGTGCCGCTGCATTCGTGACAAACCAACCCGCTTCTCGAAGGAGGCCTGGCAGATGCTTGTAAGGTGCAGGAAGCGGCTGCGGATTTTCCACATCATGCGGATGCAGCCCTGTCGTCGTTTGATAACAGCCGAGGATAAATGCCGAGTGTGAAGAGCTGCAAACCGGCGCCGTGGCATAGGCTCGCGTGTAGCGTCTGCCTTCAGTGGCAAAGCGATCAAGATTCGGCGTGCTGACTTGTTTCAAGCCATAAGCACCTGTGTCTGGCGACATGTCATCGGCGATGATCCAAACGAAATTCGGAGTCGCAGCGGAAAGCGAGGAGCCAAGAAGGATGAGAGTGATGAGGATGAATCTCATGGAGAATCAAAGGACGCTACTCTTTCGCTTTCTTCACTTTCTTGACCTTCGCGGCTTTGGCCGGCAGTGGCGGGAGATCGTCGCTAGGCTGATCAGAAAAGCGGTGTGGGTCTTCAAGGCGGCGCATCTCGGCCAGGAGAAGTGCCTGCATCTCTTTGAGCTTGTCGGCGTGCTTGGGATCTTTGGCGAGGTTCGGCTTGCCGTGCTCAGGAAGGAGTTCGTTAGGGTTTTCAGCGAGGTTGAAAAGCTGCGTTTCATTCACGCTGCGATCTGCTGCCTCGTAGCGGATTAGTTTCCAGTCGCCCTGCTTCACGCAGCGCATCCCAGGCCTGCCGCCGCCGCTGTAGGCTCCGTAGAGGACATCGCGCATGACTTGCTTCTGACCTTCGAGCACGGACTTGAAGCTGAGGCCTTCATTGGTTTCGGGTGCGGCTACTCCTGCGAGATCGCAAAGCGTGGCGAGCACGTCGAGCAGGTAGATGTTCCCTTCGACACGGCTGCCGGGCTTAATGCCAGGGCCTTTGACGATGAAGGGCACGCGCCAGCAGTGCTGATAGAGATTTTGTTTTCCCATGAGGCCGTGGTGGCCGATGGCGATGCCGTGGTCGGCGGTGTAGATGATGTAGGTATTGTCGAGTTCGCCCATGTCTTCGAGCTTCTTCAAGACGCGACCGATCTGGATGTCGATGTTCTCGCTGCACGCATACTGGCGGCCGATTTCGTTGCGGATGGTGGCTTCATCACGGCGCTTCCACACGCCACTGACCGCCACTTCATCGCGCACACCGGAGTCAGTGTTATCAAAGGGATGCGCGGGCAGATAGTTCGCCGGCAGTGGTGGCTGCAGGCTATGAAGCGAAGGCGGATTCGCCTCGTCGGTGTGATTGGTGGCACCGTATTTCGCCAGCAGTTCAGGTTTGCCATCGCGCTCGTCATGCGGGTGCGAGAAGCCGTAGTAGATGAGGAAGGGTTTGGTCTCCTTGGTCGTTTCACGCTCGCCGAGATAGTTCATGACTTGGTCGCCATGCCAGGCGCTGCCCGTTTCATCGGTGCCGCCGCGTTTGGAGGCATCTTTGCGCACCGTGAAGAGCTTGTTCGCCGCCTCGAAGCTATTGCCCATCTTGCAGGTACGCATGGTGGCGTAACCGGCGCGATTGAAGACTGCCGGGATCGTCTGCTGCTCCAGTGCGGGTGGGCTTGTCTTAGCGCCCCATGGAGCCGGTGGCAGATGCCAAACCGTGCGCCCACACATGATCATATGCCGCGATGGCATGCACACCGCACCGCTGAATGAACCCATGTGATACGCACCTTCAAACACCATCCCCTGAGCCGCAAGTCGGTCGAGATTCGGCGACTGCAGCGTCGATTGCGGATTGTACATCTTCAAATCATACGGAGACTGATCATCGACGAGGATGAAGAGCAGATTCGGCTTGGCCGAAAAGGACGAATGTGGAATGAGGAACGACGAAAGGAGGATGAGAACAGCGAGGCGCATGGTCTGCTGTGAACGCTTTCACGACAGACACATTTCATCAGACCGTCATTCCACCTTCTTGCCCTTTTTGACATTGGTCTTTGGCCCGGCCTTATATTCCCAGCGCTTCTGCCATTCGGCCAGATAGGGCGCGTAGCTTGGATGCACGGTCCAGGAGATGGATTCGGGATCTGGCGGTGTGACTTTGCCCTCGGGGTAATCTTTGCCAGCAAAACTGGCGCTGACGGACTCATTCCAAGTGAGCAGGTCGTTTTTCATCTGCTCAAAAACGGCGGGCTCTTTCGTGCTGAGCTCGGTGGTCTCATTTGGGTCCGCGATGATGTCGTAGAGCTGAAAACTGCCCTTCTCGATGTTCTCGGTGAGGATTTTGAAGCGCGGGCCGGTGAGGGCGACTTTGCTGCCGAAACGGAAGCCGAGGGGTTTCTGACGCTCACCGATTTCTCCGGCGAAAAGCGGCTTCAGGCTGATGCCGTCGATGGGTTTGATCATCACATCATCCGGTAGGCCTAGGATGTCCGCGACGGTGGGAAAGAGATCGAGCGTGCAGGCTGGATAGCTGGTGATGCGTGGTTTGATCACGCTGGGCCATTCGATGATGCCGGGCACGCGCAGACCACCTTCGAAGACACTGGCTTTGTTGCCACGCAAGCCGCCCACGCTGTCGGGTTTCACTTCGGGCAGGCCGCCGTTGTCGCTGTTGAAGACGAGCATGGTGTTATCCGCGAGTCCGGTGTCGCGCAGTTTTTTTCGCAGCGTGCCCACCGCGCGATCCAGCGCCACCAGCTCGCCATAATGATCCGCCGAGGCCTTGTCGAGTGATGCAAAAGCCGCCTTGTCAGCCTCCTGTGCCTTGAAAGGGCTGTGCGGTGAGCCGAACCAGACGATGGCAAACAGCGGCTTCTCACCCACGCGATGTTTGTCGATGAATTTCACCGCCTCGCCCACCGCGATGTCGGAAGAATCGCCCGTGAACTCCACAATCTCGCCACCGCGACTCATGAGCGGGTTTTGATCAAAGAAGTTCGTCACCGAGGTCCATTCGTCGAAACCGAAGGCACTCGGGCTACGCGGATCATCACGCAGAACCGGAGCGCCAGGCCCCTTGAAGCCATTGAGATGCCACTTGCCGAAATGCCCCGTCACATAGCCCGCACCCTTCAGCGCCTGCGCGATGGTCTTCTCCTGCAACCGCAGCGCATACCCATGCGAGAGCACACCTACACGATCATTCGAGCGCCCCGTGAGCACCGTGGCCCGCGTCGGCGAGCAGACGGGATTTCCCGCATAAAATCGCTCAAAGCGCAGCCCGTTTGCCGCCATGGCATCCAGATTCGGCGTTTTCAAAACCGGATGTCCGCGATAGCCCGTCTGCCCCCAGCCCATGTCATCCGCCATGACGAAAATGATGTTCGGCTTCACCGCGAAGAGCGCAGGAGAGAGGGCGAAGAGGAGGAGACAGGTCAGCGCGGATTTCATGGTGCGCTGGGAACGCGGGAGGAGAGAGGATGTGTCAGTGATTGTTTGACGTGTCACTTCTGATCCGGGTCGAGCCTCTTCATTCGCTCGAACGCTTGAGCTGACGACTCCTCGTGGTCAATGCAAAGCAATGACAGCTCATTGCCATTGGGTAGAGCCGCAAAAACCTGGGACTTTCGCAGGTCAAGCAGCGCTTCGCAGACAGCATCGAGAAATGCCTGCCGCCCTTCCTCTTCGCAAAGCTCTCCCTCGATGTCCGAAAGGATGGAGGCTACTTGCGAAGTTGGATGGCAATCGAAGAAGCCTTGGTAGGCCCAATCTCCCGTATTCCAGCGATAAAGATTTTTTGCCTCTTCTTCGGTCCAAGGTGACTTCTTTCCGGCATATCGGGCGAGGTGGTCTCCGAGGCACTTTTCATAATGATCCTCTGTGTTGAAGCAGGCAATGACGTCGCCGTAGTCAGCATTACAATCGAACGCGAATGCATAAAACCTCTCGCCTTGGTGCTTCGCTAAAAACTTCTCAATGGCAGGCGCGGCGACTTTGACGATTGCGGCACGGAGTTCGGTGGTTGGTATTGGCATGGAGTTTGGAATGGTTCGTGATCATCATTTACAGGTTGATTCATTCTGTCAGCCCAATTTTACCTCACAAACTCCCGCGCCTTCAGCCAGAAAAGCAAATCCGCGAACCATGGATGCTCGGTGCCGATGAGGCCGGTGCCGTGATCGCCGTGCTGGTAGAGGTGGAGTTCGTGAGGGATGCCACTTTGGTGCAAGGCAGCGACGTAAAGCTGGGCATGCTCCACGGGGACCATTTTGTCCTCCATCGTGTGCCAGAGGAAGACGGGCGGGAGGCCGGGCTTCACCTGGAACTCACTGGAGGTATGGCGGAGAAGTTCGTCGCTGGGTTTGTCGCCGATGAGCATCTTCCGCGAGGTCGCATGCGGCTTCGTGATCATGCTGATGACCGGATAGCAGAGGATGGCGAGATCTGGACGCGGGCTGATGTTGTAATCGCGGCCTTCGAGTACGCCGTCCTCGGGGCGATTGATCAGCGTGGAGACGAGGTGACCGCCAGCGGAGAAACCCATCACACCGATGCGCTGCGCGTCAATCTTCCACTTTGCAGCACCGCCACGCACCTGCCGCATCGCCTCGACGGCATCCTGAAGCTGTGCGGGGTAGCGATAGCCAGCACTGCCGAGCCGATAACGCAGCACGAAAACGGTGATGCCTTGCTCATTGAGCCAGAGCGCGAAGGGCTCCGCCTGTCCTTCATAGATGCCGCTGTAGCTGCCACCGGGAATTAAGAGCATCGCTGCGCCGCTGGCTTTCGCGGGAAGGTAAGGCGTGAGGGTTGGGATGTCCTTCGCGCTCGTGCCGAGCGCTCCTGGAGCGCCATTCGGCCAAAGCACGATGGGTTTTTCAACAGCGAGCAGCGGCGTGATGATGGTGAATAGAATGAGGAGGAGTGACTTCATAAAATGGCCATGATCCAACGATCCTAAAAGGCATCTTCATCGCCATTCCGCTGGCAATTCGCTGCATCTTGATGGATGGCACGGGATGTCGCACCCATTCAAAGAACTTGGAATCCCAGAGGAGATGATCCGTGGCCTGGAGGAACTGGGCATCACCACGCCGACTGAGGTGCAGAAAAAAGTCATCCCGTTCCTGCTGAAGGATGGCAGTGATCTCATTGCTCAAGCGCAGACTGGCACGGGCAAGACTGCCGCCTTTGGCCTACCGCTGCTGACGAAGATGAATCCCAAGCATCGGGACATCCAAGGACTCGTTCTTGCTCCCACGCGTGAGTTGGCGAAGCAGATCGGCAAGCAGCTCTTCCGCTTCACCAAGTACACGGAGAAAATTTTTATCGAGGTGCTCAGTGGTGGTGACAACATAGACCGCCAGACCGAGGCGCTGAAGCGTCCCACGCACATCGTCGTCGCGACGCCGGGCCGGTTGCTCGATTTGATCGAGCGTGATGCTCTGACACTGGAATTTGTGCGTTACGTCGTGCTGGATGAGGCGGATGAGATGCTGAGCATGGGTTTTAAGAAGCAGCTGACGGAAATCCTCAAGCTGGCGGCCATGCGGCGCAGCACTTGGTTGTTTTCCGCCACATTCCCGGAGGCGATCCAAGTCCTCATCAAAGGCTGCATGTCACCCAGCGCACACTCGATCCAAATCGATCAGTCCAATGTGGTGAACCGCGATATCGATCATCGATTTGCCATCTGTAAGAATGAGGAAAAGACTGCTTTCATTGCAGACTTCCTCAAACGGCAGAAAGAAGGCCGAGGAATGATCTTTTGTCGCACCAAAGCCGGTGCCATGACCCTTTGCCATGAGTTGAAAGAGCTTGGATTTCCAGTGGATGTCTTGCAGGGCGATCTCATGCAAAAAGAGCGCGATAAAGCGATGCGTGCCTTCAAAAAGCAGCGTGTTCAGTTCATGGTGGCCACAGACGTTGCCGCACGTGGCATCGATGTCGCGGACCTGTCCTTCGTGATCCATCACCAACTGCCTGACCAACGCGAATACTACACGCACCGCAGTGGTCGAACCGCGCGAGCGGGGAAGAAGGGCATGTCGCTCGCCTTAGTGCACTCCAAAGAGAAATGGCAGCTCACCGAGCTGGAAACGAAACTGCGCGTAAAGTTCAGCGAGTATCGGCGATAACGTTCACGGAGGCAGTTCAGTGTTCGCCACGCCCTTTGTTCCAGGATGGAGGAGGTTGTTGGAGAAATGCATGCCGCGTGGTGCATTCGGGCCGCCGGGCAGGATTACAGCGTATTTGTAGCGCGGTTTACCGATACTGTGCACGATATTGCCTTGCACGATGACGTCGGTGAGAGGCGGATCATCAGGCTGCTGCCCGGTGTCGAACTTAAAGGGCGATCGTTCATCACCCCAGATCCAGTGCGCGTCACCGTGGCCAAAGTCTGAGATGATGTTGTTGGCGATGATGGAGCCTCCGTCGAAGTTTTCGGCATTTGCAGCGGCTCCGGGCATGAGGCCGATGGCCCACAGGCAGTTCCTGGTGAACTGATTGCCGGTGACGATCACATTGCGACTGCCATGCATGGCCTTCATGCCCATGAAGGAGTTCACGATGATGTTATTGGAAACAATGACGTGGTCGCAATGTAGATCGATGCCTTGCGCGGCATTTTCAATGTGGTTGCCGAGGATGCGTGTGAGATCGCTGACCATTGCCGCTGTAACGATGAGACCGCTGCCTTGCTGCCAGTTGTCGGTATAGCCTGCGTCCCATGCCTGCTGGTTCATGAGTGTGCCTTTTTCTGCATTCTTCTTCACATAATCACCCAACTTGTGCTGTGCCTTGATTTCAGGCGTTGGTTTGAGGTTCTCCTCGATGATGCGGTTGCCTTCGATCAGAGTTCCCGTGCTGTAACTCATGCTGATGCCTGTGCCATCGGTGCAATTGAAGGCATAACCCCATTCCTTGCTCGCTGTGCGGTCATCAATGGTCACGCGCATGTAATTTTGCACCAAGCATCGACTCACACGGCAGTTTTTGCTCTCCCGCAGAGCAATGGCGCCAGAACGCGTGCGGTTATCGATCACGCGCACATTTTCGATCACGAGATCACGACACTTGATAGCCAAAATGCCTTCATTGTTCGTCTCCATCTTCCCCTCGGGCCGCGTGAGTGTCAGATCGCGAATCTCAGTGGCCACGGCATTCTCGATCTCAATGATCGGTTGATCAGCGCGCTCCTGAATGATGCGCCCAGGTCCAAACAGCCCGCTCCGCTCACCACGAATGCGAATCTTCTCCGTAATCTGGTAATCACCCGCCGGAACAAACAGCATGCGTCCTGGATTCGCATTCAAAGCCTCCTGAATGGAGGGATAAGCGGCGACGGAAAGCTCTGCCGCTTGGCTGCACACCAAGGAGAGTGAGCAGAGCGAAAGAACTCTGATGAAGGGAATAAACATGCTGAAAGCGAAACGACGAATCGATGCTCGCCTATCTCTAGATCAGTCAATGTCCTATCGCTTCAGCTTCATCTTCAGACGCTTCCAAGTTGGCACATCAAGGTCTTCGCCTTCAACAATGGATGGCTCGGTGTCTTTGAAACGACCGCGATCTTCTTCGCCGAGACTGAAGGTCTGTTGCTCACCAATATTGGGGCGGCGTCCGGTGTTTGGGCTGGACGCTGGGCTGTCGAGGATGAGCATGTCATCCTGCTCCACTGGCGGTGGCTCAGTCTGGAGAGTGACGCTCTGAGCAACGACGCTGGCGAGGGTACGGCTTTCACGTGCGACATCGGCGAGTTGTTTGGCCGCAGGAGTGCGGACGGGGATGCGCGCGGTTTCAGGGGCTGGCTCCTGCACGGTTGGAGCAGTAGGTGCCTCTTCGATTGTCGCTGCTGGCTCAGATTCTGGCGTTTCAGCGACGACTTCCGGCTCAGGCACTGGCGCGGGTGCTTCGACCTGGATTTCCTTTTCTTGGAAGAGCAGATCGACCTCAGGTTTGGCGGGAAGGAGGACGGGTACCGAGCGTTTGGGCGCTGCTTCGCGTTTCGCTGTTGGTGCTGGAAGTAGAATTGGTGCAGGAGGAGCAGCTGCAGGAGCTGGAGATGGAGCCGCTTCAGTAATGGGTGCCATCATTTCCACAGGCGGGGCTGCGGCAGCGTGGGCATTGAGTTGCTGGATGCCGAGGGAGCTGATGAGCGTGACGGCAACGGAGTCACCAAGTTTTGCATCAACGGCGAGACCAAAGAGGATATGCGTACGGTCGGGCACGTTGCGGCCGAGTTGCTTCATGATGCCTTCGACTTCGACAAGCGTGAGCGTTTCACCACCCGCGACATGAACTAGGAGTGTCTCCGTTTGATGCAGAAGTCGGCCCTGATCGATAAGCGGACTCTTGAGAGCTTTTTTGAGGGCTTCGGCACCACGATTTTGACCGCGCGCTTCACCAAAGCCGAAGAGGCAACGCCCGTTGGCGGTGCTCAGAGCAGCCGTGAGGTCATCGAGACCGAGTTTCACGATGCCAGGTGTGGCTGTGATGGTGGCGACGGCACGTACGCATTGGGCGATGAGTTGATCGGCAAGAGTGAATGCTTTTTGGATGCCGTCTTTGGGCAGGACTAGCTCACCCATGCGATTGTTCTCGAACAGGATGAGCGCATCAGCGCGCTTTTGGAGCAGCTCAAGTGCTTCTTCGGCTTGGGCGATGCGGCGGCGTCCTTCAAAGGCGAAAGGCATGCTGGCGATAACCAAAACGAGTGCGCCGGTGTTTTTAGCGATCTCTGCCACAACAGGAACGGCACCGCTACCACTGCCACCACCAAGTCCGGCGCTGAGGAAGATGATGTCGTGGCCTTCAATGGCCTGACGGATCTGCTCGCGTGAAAAGAGCGCGGCTTCACGGCCAAGATCAGGGTCTCCGCCTGCGCCGATGCCTTTCATGAGTTCCACACCAAGCTGGACCTTCACGGGTGCCATCGAGTGACTGAGCACACGAACGTCCGTATGCATGCAGACGAGTGTCGCCTCGACGATGCGATCAAGCGTGATGCGATCAATAACATTGGAGCCTGCGCCACCGAGGCCGACGATGCAGATGCGGGGTGCTGGCTTATCTGTGGAGCCATTGAGTGAGGTGCGTTCGTATTCGACCATAGGAGTGGTTAGTGGATGGTTGCGATGATGTCTCAGACTGCGAGGGATGAAAGCAATTCTTGCATGCGTCGGCCAAGACGTTTCAAGGGCGAGAGATAGGGCTTCTCGCTGTCGAGGATCTGGGCATAACGAATGAGGCCGATGGGGGCGGAGAATTGCGGATTTTCAAACGTGGAGGTGATGCCGCTAACTGGAGCGGAGCCGGCGCGAGTGACTTTCACACCAAAGACATCATGGGCGAGGGTTTCGATGCCTTTCATAAGGCTGACGCCACCCGTGAGATAGATGCCGGCCCCGATGCGGCTGAGATGCTCATCACATTGTGTTTTGACATGCTCCAGGATCTCACGAGTGCGCAGGCTCATGACTTCATTGAGGAAGGCGCGTGGGACCTCTCCGAGGATGAGCCCTGTGTCGTCCTCGATGCTAAGCATCTCGCCTTCCGGCACATCTTCATAAATGACGCTACCTTCTTCGACTTTGAGCCGCTCCGCACGGCCATTCGGAATTTGCAGCGCCATGGCGACATCGTTAGTGATGTGGTCACCACCGAGAGGCACGCAGCCGGAAGCTGTGATCATGCCATCGAGATAAAGCACATAGTCACAAGTACCGGCGCCAAAGTCGAGCATCAGGGCGCCTTGCAGCTTGGCCTCACGCGTGAGGACAACCTGTGCGGCGGCGACTGGATTGAAGACCACGTCTTCGACTTCCAGCGGGATTTCCCGCACGCAACGAATGGCGTTTTGAATTCGGCCGCGAATGCCATGAATGATATGATAGTCCGCCTCGAGCAACCGGCCTTCCCGCCCAATCGGCTGGCGCACGCCTTCCACGCCATCGACGATGTATTGCCGTGTAACGCTGTGCAAGAAGACGTTTTGCTGCGGAATGCTGACGTTGCGGGCGATTTCCTTGGCCTCCTCGACATCGTCCTCCGTGATCTCGGTTTGATCATCCGGCAGGCGATAGCAGCCACGATTGTTCAGACTCTGGATATGCACGCCACTGACGCCGAGAAAGACGTTCCGGATCATGACATCGCTGCGGTCTTCCGCACGGACGAGGGCGTCATTGATGCAGGTTTGCACCGTTTCAAAATCAACGATTTCACCTTTGCGCACGCCACGTGATGGAGCCTGGCCGACGCCGAGGATTTTGATGGCCCCATCCCGCTTCGCCTCGCCGACGACGACGCAGATTTTATGCGTTCCGATTTCGAGTCCTGCGTAGATGGTGGATTTGGCCATGATGAATCAGCGTGAGGCGGTTGAATGTACTGCGGTGGCATTTTCGGCAAGCGTGAGACCGCTGACGTCAGGTGTGCCGTGGAAAGTGGCTGGCGTGTTGTCAGCGGCGATAAAATTGACCGTTTTGATACGCCATTGGCGTTTGCGCACTTCCGTCATCAGGCGGTCATAGCGCTCGAGTTGCATCTCGGTGTCATCAACACTGAAGGAGATGATCTTTTCATCTGGTGCAGCAAAATGAGCATCGAGGGACCAAGCATTGGGAATCACGAGCAGTTTCACGCTCTCCTCAGCAGACTGTGCACGTGAGTTGAGTTCCTTCATGAGTTGCAAAGCCGTATGCAGCAGTCGATCCGGCACGGGAGTGCCAGCGATGGCCTGGCTGAGTGCGTCAAACCGGATCGCAGGAAGTGCCAGATACTCTTTGGTAATCACTTCACAGGGCATCGGCACGCCTTCCGCATCCAGCAGACAACCGGAGCCGCTGCGCGCCGCAAAAAACTTCATCTTCGCGCACTCCAGCCATGCCACTGGCAAACGCTGCTGCACATCCAGCGTAAGCCTGCCATGGTAGTCGCGGCGGATTTGAACGCCTTTGATCTGCGGCAAACGCTCCAGTCGCGCACGGATGTCACGGATGCTCAGTGTGAGGAGGTTTGTGTCTAAGGTCAGTGCCGTGGTCGCCACGATCTTTTGCACAGAGAGCGGCCCCTCGGTGTTCACCACGACCTGTTTGAGCAGGTACTCCGAGTTCTTCTCAAAAGCCTCCGTCCAGATGATGCGGAGCAATGCGATGCTGCAGATGGCAATGATGATCCATACGGCATTACGGAAGCCACGGCGTTTGATTTCAGCCGCCTCATGCTCGCGGATGACTGGGGACTCTGGTTCATAATCAATGACATGCGGCGCCGCTTCCTTGCGCTTGCGGAAGGAGCGGTTTCCAGGCGGTTTGGAGCCTCTTTTCAGGGATGGCATGGCTTTGGAGGGAGATTTGTCGGAACGGGAGTAACCAATCGGAATTGATTAATATGCCTTAAATAGTCTATCGCCAATCCGAATGCCATAATTATTCTAGAAAAATCATTCCCTGAGAATCCGGCCTCAAACCGGTGCATCCGCCATTCCCTTTCCACACATCCTGTGTATTTCATGCGGCCAATGTCAGCCCTCTTCATTCCGCCAGATTACTTCCGCGTGCTTCCCGACGTCTTTCCGGATGCCTCACGCCCGCTTGAAATCGACCTTGGCTGTGGTGACGGCACCTTCCTCACAGGTATGGCCGCACAGCACCCTGAGCGTGATTTCCTCGGTGTCGAGCGCATGCTCGGACGCGTGGACAAAACCGCACGGAAGATCGAGCGACTCCAACTCCCCAACGCCCGCATCATGCGGCTGGAGAGTGCTTACACAGTCTCCGCGCTGCTCCCTAGCGCACGCGTTTCACGCCTCCACCTGCTCTGCCCTGATCCATGGCCGAAAAAAAAGCACGCGGCCCGGCGCTTGGTCAATAAAAGCGATTTCCTCGATGGCCTCACTCGCATTCTTGCCGTCGGTGGAGAATTTCTCCTGAAAACCGACGACCAGCCATACTTCGAGGATGCACTCGTGAGCCTGGACTCGCGCAAACATCAATTCACCCGTCTTGAATGGCCCGAAGACGCTTTTTTCTACCCCACCACCGATTTTGAGCAAAGCTGGCTCGACATCGGCCGCAGCATCCACCGCGCACGATGGCAGCTCATCAGCGCGTAATCTCTCATCATGCGCGCTCTAATCTTCCTCTGCCTCGCTTTCGCCACCTTTGCTGCCGAAACCAAACCACGCGTCGCACTCGCTGGAGACTCGACCGTCACCGACAAAGCCGGCTGGGGTGCTGCTTTCGCCAAATTGCTCTCATCGAGTGCTGAGTGCATCAACCTTGCTGCTGGAGGCCAAAGCAGCAAAAGCTTTCGCGATTCCGGCCAGTGGCAGAAAGTCCTCGATGCCAAGCCTGCCTTCGTGCTTATCCAATTCGGCCACAACGACATGCCCGGTAAAGGTCCAAAGCGCGAAACCGACCCTGAGACCACATACCGACAAAACTTGATCCGCTTCATTGAGGAGGCCCGTGCCATTGGGGCAAGACCCATTATCGTAACCTCGCTCGCTCGACGCGTGTTCGACAAAGATAAAATCCGCGGCGAACTCAAGCCCTGGGCCGACGCCGCTCGCAAAGTCGCCTCCGAGCAGCAAGTCCCACTGGTCGATCTATTCGTCCGGAGCACTGATCTTCACAACCAGCTCGGCCCCACTGCCTCTGACGCATTTAATCCACCAGGCAAAGCCGACAAAGCCGACCACACGCACCTCAATGCCCATGGTGCTGAGATTATCGCAAAGATTGTTGCCGAGGAGCTGCACAAGTCAGCTCCTGATCTGGCCAAGCAACTGCTGCCCTAATTGAGTGCACTGCTACGAACGAAGGCCCATATCGGATTCATCAACAAAGTAGCGTGGCACACTTTTCAATTCGAGCGCCCGATTGCCACACGCCAGCGCATCGCTAATTTCGGCCTCCCTCATGGCCAAGAAATCCGCACGCAAAATCTCTGATGACGTCATCCGCATTCGCGGAGCAAGACAGAACAATCTGAAGGGGATCGATCTGGATCTGCCGTTGGGGAAGCTGAATGTGATCACGGGGCCGAGCGGATCGGGGAAGTCGTCGTTGGCGTTCGATACGATCTATGCGGAAGGGCAGCGGCGGTATGTGGAGACGTTTTCGCCGTATACGCGGCAGTTCTTCGAGCGCATGGACAAGCCGCAGGTGGATTCGATCGAGGGCATTCCGCCGGCGATCGCCATCGAGCAGGTGAACAACATGCGCAGCACGCGCTCGACGGTCGGCACGATCACGGAGATCAATGACTACCTCAAGATGCTGTTCCCGCGTCTCGCCTCGGCGACGTGTCCGTCGTGCAAGCAGGCGGTGAAGCCGGAAACGACGGAGAGCATCCTGCACACGCTGCTGCACGGCCATGCGGGCAAGCAGGCGCTGATTCTGTTTCCCGTAGCGGTGCCGAAGGACACCGCGTCGGCTGATTTCGCGGCCTTCCTGCAAGCGCAGGGCTTTGTGCGCATCTGGCTGTATGGCCAGATCGTGCGGCTCGATGAAATCACCGAGCGCAAACTGCCAGCGCAAGTGATGGTGGTGCAGGATCGCGTGACGCTCGAAGCGAAACAACGTGCGCGCATTAGCGAGGCGGTTGAGGCAGCGCTGCGTTTTGGCAAGGGCCACGTCACATGCGTGATTGAGCCAAGTGCTCAGTCCTCAGTGCTCAGTTCTCAGTCCAAGCCTGCGCCGAAGAAAACTGAGCACTCAGCACTGAGCACTGAGCACTTAAATGTCACCAACACCCAAGTCTCCTTTTCAACAGATTGGAGCTGTGCGGACTGCGGCATCACGCTGCCAGCACCGACGCCGGGCTTGTTCAGCTTCAATTCACCCATCGGCGCGTGTCCGACGTGCCGCGGCTTTGGCCGCACGCTTGGACTCGACATGGGCAAGGCGATTCCCGATGAATCACTGAGCATCAATCAAGGTCTGGTGCGGCCATTTCAAGGCAGCACGTATGGCGAGTCGCAGCTCGATCTCGAACGCGCAGCGCGGAAGCGTGGCGTCGATATTCACAAACCGTTTGAAGATTACAGCGATGCGGATCGCAAATGGCTCATCGAAGGCACGAACGACGATCCTGAAGTCGCCTACAATCGCGGTGAGTGGTATGGTGTGCGCGGGTTCTTCAAGTGGCAGGAGTCCCGCAGCTACAAGATGCATGTGCGCGTCTTCTTGAGCCGCTACCGCGCCTACACCGAGTGCATGGACTGTGGTGGCGGTCGTTTGAAGAAGGAGGCGCACAGCTTCCGCATCGGCGCGCACACGCTGGCGGATCTGTGGCGTCTGCCGGTGAGCGATCTGCATCCGCTGGTGCAATCCTGGTCACTCAAGGACGGCGATCACGCCGCTGCGATGCTGCGCGATGAAATCGCCAGTCGCATAAGCTACATGGATCGTGCAGGCCTCGGTTATCTGAATTTGGATCGCCAAACACGCACCTTGAGTGGAGGCGAGCTTCAGCGTGTGAATTTAACGACCTGTCTCGGCGCTTCGCTGGTGAACACGCTGTTCGTGCTCGATGAACCGAGCATCGGCCTGCACCCACGCGATATCGGCCGCCTCATCGGCGTCATGGAAGGCCTGCGCGACAAAGGCAACACGCTGCTCGTCGTCGAGCATGAAGAAGCCGTCATGCGCAGCGCCGATAACGTCATCGATATTGGTCCAGGACGTGGTGATAAAGGCGGCGAGTTGGTGTTTAGCGGGCCGCTGTCGAAGCTCAGTGCGAAGGTGGGCTCGTTGACTGGGGATTATTTGTTTGGGAGGAAGTCGGTGCCGGTGCCTGAGAAGAGGCGGAAAGTGCTCAGTGCTCAGTGCTCAGTGCCTTGTGAAGCGTCGAAAACCAAAAAGCCCAAAACTGAGAACTCAGCACTGAGCACTCAGCACTTGAGAATTTTCGGCGCGCGCCAAAACAACCTCAAGAAGCTCGATGTGGACATCCCGCTCGGTGTGTTCTGCTGTGTCACGGGCGTCAGCGGCTCTGGCAAATCGACGTTGGTGCATGACGTGCTCTACCGGAACCTGCAAAAGCTGCGTGGTGAAGTCTGTGAAGAAGAACCGGGTCGCGTGAGCAAGATCACGGGGCATGAAGATCTACGCGAGGTCGTGATGGTGGATCAATCGCCGCTGGCGCGCACGCCGCGCTCGACACCAGCGGTGTTTCTCGGCGCGTTTGATCACATCCGCACACTGTTCTCCGAAACCGAGGATGCGAAGACGCAGGGCATCATGCCGGGCTTCTTCAGCTTCAATTCCGGCGAAGGCCGCTGCGAGCGCTGCTCAGGCAATGGCTACGAGAAGATCGAGATGCAGTTCCTGAGCGATCTGTATGTGACGTGTCCTGAATGCGAAGGCCGCCGTTACCAGCCGCATGCGCTGAAAATCCTGCTGCATGGCAAAAGCATCCACGACGTGCTCGGTTTGACCGCCGAGGAGTCGGTGGCGTGGTTCAGCAGTTCGTTGTTTGAGTCGTCAAAGAAAGCCGCGCAGATCGTGGTGCAGCTTCAGATGCTCAACGAGGCCGGACTCGGCTACTTGAAGCTCGGGCAGCCGCTCAACACGCTTTCCGGCGGTGAAGCACAGCGCTTGAAGCTCATCGGGCATCTTATCGAGAACCCGACGAATCCCAAGGCGAACCAAGGCTCTGGCAGTCTGCTGCTGCTCGATGAACCAACCACCGGCCTGCACTTCGATGACATCGCGCTGCTGGTGAAACTGCTGCAACGCCTCGTCAACGAAGGCCACAGTCTGCTCGTCATCGAGCACAACCTCGAAGTCATCAAATGCGCCGACTGGGTCATTGACCTGGGGCCGGAAGGTGGCGCCTGCGGTGGTGCGCTGGTGATTGCGGGAACGCCGGAGGAAGTGATGGAGTGTGAGGCGTCGCACACGGGGCGGCATCTCAAACAAGTGCTCAGTGCTCAGTGCTCAGTGCTTAGAGAAGAAGCGGCGAATTACAAAACTAGCTCGAAAGCGAAGACTGAGCACTCAGCACTGAGCACTCAGCACTTAAAGTCCGCCAACACGATCAGCATCCGAGGAGCACGTGAGCACAATTTGAAAAACATCTCGCTCGACATCCCGCGTGATCAATTCGTCGTCGTCACGGGATTGAGTGGCTCGGGCAAGTCGTCTCTCGCGTTTGATTTGATCTTTGCGGAAGGGCAGCGGCGCTTCCTGGACAGCATGTCGGTGTATGCGCGGACGTTTGTGGAGCAGATGGAGAAGCCGGAGGTCGATCTGATCACGGGCGTGCCGCCGACAGTGGCCATCGAGCAGCGCATCTCGCGTGGTGGTGGCAAATCGACGGTGGCGACGGTGACGGAGTCGTATCACTTCCTGCGACTGCTGTTTGCGAAGCTGGGCACGCAGTATTGCCCGAAGTGTGCCATACCGGTGAAGAAGCAGAGCGTGCAGTCCATTTTGAATGCCGTGATGAAGCAGGCGACCAAAGGGCCGCTGCATCTGCTGGCGCCACTGATCAAGGCGCGCAAGGGCTTCCACAACGAGGTGGCGGATCATGCGCAGCGGCATGGCATCGAGACGCTGCTCGTCGATGGCGAGTTTCGCGAGACGATGGGCTTCCAACGGC
Organism: Verrucomicrobiaceae bacterium; assembly: GCA_031411715.1. Taxonomy (GTDB): domain Bacteria; phylum Verrucomicrobiota; class Verrucomicrobiia; order Verrucomicrobiales; family Verrucomicrobiaceae; genus Prosthecobacter. The sequence continues at coordinate 16,528 of JANOBP010000332.1, forward strand.
TGGAGCGATTCAAAGAGCACAACATCGATGCGGTGATCGCGAAGGTCACCAAGGCCGATTCGGATGAGAAATTGCGTCCGTTGGTCGAAGCGGCGATCAAAATGGGCAAGGGCACGATCAAGCTGAGATTGGCAGATAAATCGATTTCGGTGCTGAGCACGGAGATGAGCTGTCCTTCATGTGGTTTGTCGTTTGAGGAGCTTGACCCACGTCTGTTCAGCTTCAACAGCCCGCATGGCTGGTGCAAAGACTGCCGCGGCTTTGGCGTCGTCGGACGCAAAGCCGATCTGAGTGATCGCCAGCCCGATGTGTCGGTGCTGGAGGCCGAGATGGAGGAGGAGCGCCGTTTCAACAGCGAGGACGAAGAAGATGCGCCACGCCAGACCTGCACGAGCTGCCATGGCAGCCGCATCAATGAGATCGGCCGCGCAGTGCAGCTTCAAGGCAGCACGATTCATGACTTCACCTCGCTCACAGCGGGCGATGCGGGCAAACTGATGAGCAAACTGAAGTTTGCGGGCACCGAGGCGATCATCGCACGCGACATCGTGAAGGAGATCGAGCAGCGGCTCAAATTCATGCAGGAGGTGGGCCTGGGTTATCTCCAACTCAATCGCAGCGCCGACACGCTCAGCGGTGGTGAAGCGCAGCGCATTCGTTTGTCCGCACAGCTCGGCAGCAATTTGCGCGGTGTCTTATATGTGCTGGACGAACCAACCATCGGCCTGCATCCGCGCGACAACGAGAAGCTGCTCGACACGCT
>JANOBP010000333.1:0-1943 GCA_031411715.1 Verrucomicrobiaceae bacterium
CAGTTGCGTCCGCCGTGACCGCACCAACACCCCGCTGCAAGCCCTCGTCACCATGAACGACCCGCAGTTCATCGAAGCCGCCCGCAACCTTGCCCAAAAAGCCATCGCGACCCCAGCCCCACTCACCTACATCGCCGAGCACATCCTCTGCCGCCCACTCAAAGCCAACGAACTCACCATCCTCAACACCAGCCTCGCCGACCTCCGCAAGCACTACACCACCAGCGCCGCCGACGCCGAAGCCCTCCTCAAAGTCGGCGAGTCCAAACCCGACGAAAAGCTTCCCAAAGCCGAACTCGCCGCGTGGACGATTCTTTGTAATCAGCTCATGAACTTGGATGAGGTGCTAAACAAATAAACTCCATGCCCGCTGACGCACCATATCCCTTTCCGGGAATGAACCCCTACTTCGAGGAGAGGTGGTTCGAGGTGCATCCATCCATGATCGTTTACGCGCGCAATCAGATGCAACGGCAGATACCGCATGGGTTGCATGTGTCGATCGAGCACGGCATGACCATCTCCGGCAGGCCACCGTTTGAGGATGACGACCGCCAGCCTGATGTCTCCGTCTGGAAGGTCCGTGAAGACACCTTGCTGGCAAACGCGCCGGTCAATTACGCTCCTCCCGTTTGCGTGGAAATTGCGATTCCCAAACCACGTCACCTAACCATCCGTGAAACTCACGACGGCAAGTTGGTGACCGTCATTGAGTTCATCAGTCCGAGCAACAAGCACGGCGGCGGTGCCATCTCGTATGGGCAAAAGCGCCAGAGCGTGATCAGCGCTGGAGTGAACTTCGTGGAAGTCGATCTGATCCGTAAATGGGGACTCGCCTTGGCGCAGTTTGAAGATGATCGCGTGGCAGACCACCTCCGGTCTAAGGACGGTGGAATGCCCGCCCACGCCATCACCGTCGTCCGCGCCTGCCAATCTAGTCAGCGGGAGGTTTATCCTATCATCTACCAAGTTCCACTTCCTGCCTGCCGCGTCCCTCTTCGTCCAGATGACTCTGACATCTGGCTGAATTTGCAGGACCTCGCGGAGCAATGCCACCACGACGGCGGATTCGCCCAAATCACCGATTACACCCACAATCCCGAGCCGCCTCTTACTGACGAAGACACCGCTTGGCTCGATGCCCACTTCAAAGCCAAAGGACTTCGCTAAACTCCAACTTGAAACCTCAAATTTGAAACTACTCCCATGAATCTCCTCCAAGAATGGAACACCTATCAAACTCGCCGTCAGCTCTTCGCTCGTGGTAAAAACGTGCTCGGTGGTGCGGCGCTGGCTTCGCTGTTTGGCGAGTCTTTGGCCAATGCATCGAACGCGCATGCTCAAGGGCCGCAGTTTCCGCCAAAGGCCAAGCGCGTGATCTACCTGCACATGGTCGGCGGCCCGGCGCAGATGGATTTGTTCGACTACAAGCCGCAGATGCAGGCCTATTACGACAAGGACCTGCCGGAGAGCATCCGCAATGGCCAGCGGCTCACCACGATGACCAGTGGGCAGGCGCGTTTCCCAATCGCGCCGTCCAAGTTTGCTTTCAGTGCCGCTGGCCAGTGCGGCATGATGATGAACACGCAGTTGCTGCCGAATCTCGCCAAGAACGCCGATGACATCTGCTGGATGCGCTCACTGCACACGGAGGCGATCAATCATGAGCCCGCCATCTGCGCCATGCAGACGGGAAATCAGATCGGTGGTCGTCCTTGCCTCGGTTCTTGGGCCTCCTACGGCCTCGGGTCGATGAACTCGAACCTGCCGACCTTCGTCGTGCTCATCGCCACGCCGAGCAATCGCGAGCAGGAGCAGGCTATCTCGTCACGCCTCTGGTCCAGCGGCTATCTGCCAGGTGAACACGCCGGTGTGAGCTTCCGCAGCAAAGGAGATCCCATTCTGTTCATCAACAACCCGCCCGGCGTGCCCGACAGCGTGCG
>JANOBP010000334.1:0-3698 GCA_031411715.1 Verrucomicrobiaceae bacterium
GCCCAGGCGGATTGGGCGACGGTGAGTGCGCTGGCTGCGCCAGCGGTGGTGCCGATAAAACTGCGGCGTGTGGTGGGTGTGGTTGCAGGTGTCATGGTGTGTTTGAGGGTTAAATTAGAGTTGTTTGAGCAGCGCGTCGTAGTCGGCGTGGGAGCCGACGAAGAACCAGATCATCAGGTCGTCATCACGGATTCCGACGACGCGATAGTTGATGCCGCATCTGGCCGAGTAAATAGGCAGCGTGGCGTGAACTCGCTTGAAGTGAAGGCTGGAATGGAAGGGGCTGGATTGCCATAGGCGATAGTCTTTTTCGATGATGCGCTGCGCTTTAACGGGAAGATTGTTGAAGTCCTTCCAAAATGCAGGGTCAACCTTGGATTTCATGCATGGACGGCTTGCACTGGGGACGACTTCTTGGCTGCAAATAGTTCTTCAATGTCCTTGGTTCGACCCGCGCGATGATCGGCCAAGGCTCGCTGCGCCATCATTGCCAGCTTGTCCTGAGATGATGCAAATGCCTCATCCCACTGTTGCTCAGAGGCCAACTCATCCAGCATCGACTGTGCGACCCAGTCCTGAGTGGACTCGGGCAGCGTTTCGACGGCTGAGATGGCTTTTTGAAGCAGGGCGGTCATGACAAGAAGGATTTTATCACGCCTTAGCCCAAGCGTCACGAATCAACTGGATGCCTTCCAAATATACCTGCTCGGTGCTCGGGAAGAAGTCACGCCAGACGCGGGTGGCGGCGGCGAGGTCGGGCAAGGCGCTGCCGAAGGCCTCGATGGTCATCCAGCCGTCGTAGCCGATCTTTTTGAGGTGCTGGATCTGCTCCGTGATGTTGATGTGGCCACGGCCAGGGGTGCCGCGGTCGTTTTCGGAGATGTGCACGTGGTTGAGCTTCCCGCTGGCAAAGACGGTGTCGATGGCGGCGATGGGGCACTTCTCTTCGATATTGGCGTGGAAGGTGTCATACATCGTGCCGAAGTTCGGGTGATCCACGCGCTTCACGTAGGCGGCAGCTTGCTCCATGGTGTTGAGCAGATGGGCTTCGAAGCGATTGAGGGCTTCGATGGCGCATTTCACACCCGCCGCTTGGGCGATGGGGGCGATGGCGCGGTGGACTTCCGCAGCGCCTGCGAGTTCGGCTTCCGTGGGGAAGGCACCGGTGAATTGGCCGAGCACTTGGTAATACGGCCCGCACAGGGTCTGCACGCCGGCATTGTGGGCGCAATCGAGCACGCGCTTGAGGTGCTCGATGGCACCTTGGCGGTTGGCGGCATCGGCGCTGATGGCGTTGTGTGCTTCATCAGGCAACACCGTCACGGCGGTACACTCCAAACCGTTATCCTTGAGCACTTGGCCGATGTTTTTGAAGTGCGTGGGATTGCTGACATCAAAGATCGGAAGCTCGACACCATCGTAGCCAGCGGCCTTGAGTTTTTCGATCGTGGGGTAATTGGCCTCAGTGATGTGGCCCGAATAGAGGAGAAGGTTGAATCCGATTTTCATGCGTAGGGCCGCCAAGCTAAGGAGTCCCGCATGAAATGGCAAGAGCGGAAGACTGGAAGTGTGACTCGGACTGTGCCAGCATCCGCCTCCATGATGGAAACCCTCTCGCTCACGCAAACCACAGCCCTCATCCGCCACCGCCGCTCCATCAAGCCGGTGGATCAGGACCCGCAGCGGCCTGTGGAGCGCACGCTGCTGCTGGAGCTGCTGGAGAACGCCACCTGGGCTCCCACCCACGGCCTGACGGAGCCCTGGCGCTTCCACATCTTCCAAAACGAAGGCCGCCAACAGCTCGCGCAGGCCATGCAGCAGGCCTACCGCGAGGTCACACCCGCAGCGGAGTTCCGCGACGACAAACTGGCCAAAATCGGGGCCAACCCGCTCATCTCTCCCGTCGTCATCGCCTGCGTCATGGAGCGGCGTGGGGGTGAAAAAGTGCCGGAAGTCGAAGAAATCGAGTCCCTGGCCTGTGCGCTGCAAAACCTGATGCTTTCCGCCACTGCGGCCGGTTTGGGCTCTTACTGGTCATCGCCACCGCTGCTCGCTGCCGACTCGTTTCGTCAATATTTGAGCCTGGGTGCGGAAGACCGCTGCATGGGCCTCATTTACCTCGGCTGGCCACGCGCTGGCTTGAACTGGCCACGCAGCGTGCGGCAGCCAGTGGAGTCCAAAATCGTCTGGAGGGCCACCGCCGATGCTTAAGTGGCTTTCCAGCGCGTGGATGACCACCGCGCATTTTTTTCGAGATCTGCCCTGGGCAGCGCTCGGCGTATGGTCACTCACCATCTCGCTGCTCATCGTGGGCTTTATCGGTGCCATCGTGCCCTTTTTGCCAGGACCTTTTCTCATCCTCATCGCCGGCATCTTGCATACCGTGCTGCGGCCAGAATCCGCCATGAGCACGACGGGCATCGTGCTGCTGGTGGTTTGGTTTGGCCTCGCCTATGCCGTGGACTTCTTCAGCGGCATGATGGGCGCGCGCTGGTTTGGAGCCAGCCGCTGGGGCATCCTCGGCGTGTTCATTGGTGGCATCGTGGGCCTGTTTTTCGGCCCCATCGGCATCTTGATCGGCCCGCTGGTTGGTGGCTTTGCCTTTGAGATGCTGTTTGCCAAGCAACGCCTCCAGCCCGCCATGAAAAGCACCTGGGGCACCATCCTCGGCACCGGCGTCGGCCTCATCATCCGCATCCTCATCGCCCTCGCCATGATCGCCACCGTGCTCATCGACGCCCTCGTTTGGTAAAGCTAAATCCTCCTCCTACTCTTCCTCTGACTCCTCCTCCCTTGATGCGCAGCCTTGGCGCAGGATCACCTGCGGTGGGCTCAATTTCGTCCTCGTTCTCAAACTGAGCGCACGCAGCCGGAGCGCGAGTGTGTGGCTTGGCGAGTAGTTTGCCCGGTTTTTGCTGCCGTTTATCCTGGGATGGCTGGCTCTAACCCCGGGTTGCGTGCGCTTGAGCCGGGAGCGGGCCGTGATCAACCTCGGGTTGGTGGCGATCATCCTGGGGTGCGGGCGCTCGATCCTGGGGTTGGCGGGAATCATCCTGGAGTTGCTGACAATCATCCCAGGATTGCTGGCGTTTATCCGCGAGTTGCCCTCGTTTATCCTGGGTTAGAAACGAACCATCCTGGAGTTAACCGAAATCACTCGCGGATAGATGCGAATCACTCGCGGATTGCGGCCCCAATCTGCGGATTGAGTCCTCAATCCTGGGAAAAATACCAGTTTTTGCCTTTGGCAGCCCTAGTAGCGCCAGCGGCCAGGAATGCCTGGCATCTTTTTTTCAGCCACCGCCCCCAGGAGCGCCAGCCGGAAAACTCCAGCCAGGACAAGGCCCCCATGGCGAAAACAAAGCGCACCGAAGGAATGCACCCAAGGATTGACTTCCGGCGGCTTTCCCGCTTCCATCGCAGCCCCCTTTCACAGTCACTCAACCCCGTTAATCCACAGTTAAATGTGGACGAATCTGATTCGCCCACATTTTTTTGTGGATAAACAAGGTTGAACTGAGCCTCTGCGCGGAGGGGCGTGAGGGGATTTGGGGTGGGTATTACGCTGGGGGTCTATGTCACCTCTACGTGCCCAATACATCGGGCTGCTGACCCTTCGGGGTTACACGCAGCGAACTCAAGAGTCTTATGTCAATGCGGTGGCGGCTTTGGGCCGCCATTACGGGTGCTCGCCCGAT
>JANOBP010000335.1:0-9688 GCA_031411715.1 Verrucomicrobiaceae bacterium
AACTCGCTGATCCAGACCATCAAAGCCAATGCTCGCGGGCTGCCCAACTTCGCCAACTTCCGCATTCGAATCCTCTTCTATTGCGCCAAGCTAGACATGATGCCCGCCTGATAACAATCACAGCTTTTTGCCAAAAGAACCTGAATTAAGGACATTTTGGGATGATTTTCAGAGCGTTTTTTCTCCTAAACACGGCTTAATTCAGTGCCATTCGGGTCAGGCTGGAACTGCATGACAAATTGTCAGTTGTGAAATGTTGATGCAGGGCAGACTTCCAATTCCTAATTCGTGACTGGCAAACACTCAATGGAAGTGGTGGCATTCCAGTTGCTTGAAGCGGGAGGAGCTGGAAGCGCCACCTCCCACAGCAGCAAACACTGACAAAAAGTTCGCACGTATCCTTTCAGCTCACCGAATTCCTTCACTTGAGACGCGAAGAGATCTCCGCTGCCACTTGCTCGGCTAGATGGCGGTAGCCTTCGGGCGTGTAATGGACGTTGGCGGGGAGCTGCGCGTCGGGTTTTTTGAGCGCATGGGCGCGCAGATCGTCGGTTGGGACATTGGCGTCGGTCATCACACGAGCCGCTGCGGCATTGTATTTGATCTCATCTCCTTCGACACGCCCAGGAGAACCCGCGGGGGCTGGTGTCGTGTTGCACCAGATCAGCTTGGCACCACTTGCCTGTAGGATTTTAACCAATTCAGTCAGATTCTTTTCATAATCGGCCAGCGAGACCTGAAGGTGGGCACCGGGGGTCGTGGGATCAACGCGTTCGCTTGGATTGGTGGTGATGTATTTAAGGTCATGCAGGCCCCAGTTGAAATGGATGACGTCCCATTTGGCATCTCCAAGCCAGGTTTTGAGATTGGCGAGGCCATTGGTGGTGGGACCTCCGTTGGTCGGGATGCGGTGAACGTTGGCTTTGCCTTTGAGCAGCTCACGCACATCCAAGGTGTAGCCGATCGAGATGGAGTCTCCGATGAGTAGCACCCGAGGCAATCCTGGCACGTCCTCGATTTTTGCCATTGCCGGGTTGGCCTTTCGCGCCGCCTTGGCGGGGGCTTTAGGTGCATCTGCAGCGCTGGCGGCAATGGTAAGGAGGAGGGAGAGCAGGATGAGTTTCATGAACCCAGTCAACGTCGTGCTGCGTGAGACATTTCGGTGAAAACAACCGGGCCAGCGGTTCACGATAGTCTTCAAGTGGACACCAAACCGTGCTGGAAAAAATCCTCTCGCAGCTTGACCCATGCTCCATAGCCTTTGATTCAGTTGGAATACCCGCCCGAAACGAGTCCCATGTCAGCACCACAACAACCGCCTGCCACCGCTGGAAGCGAATCCTCCGATTCCCTGCCCCCTCCCGCCACTTGGGCGCATTTCGACTTCCTCCGCGGACTGCTCGATTACATTCCTGACCGCATCTATTTCAAGGACCGCCAGGGCTGCTTCATCCTCGTGAGCAAAGCCCAAGCCCTGTATCTCGGTGCGCAGGAGGCATCGGAAGTCATCGGGAAAAGCGACTTCGACTTCTTTGATCACGAATTGGCCCAGGCATCCTTCAACGATGAACAGGAGGTCATGCGCAGCGGCACAGCCATTACCGGTAAGGTGGAGGAAAAACTCCTGCTCGATGGCCGCACGGGTTGGGCCTTGGTGGCCAAAATCCCCATGCGTGATGCCAGCGGGACGGTCATTGGCACCTGCGGCATTTCAAAGGACGTCACCCGACTACGCGAGACGCAGGACGCACTTCACGAGGCACTCTCCGCTGTCGCCTCTCAAAAAAACCAGTTATCCAAATCCCTCGCCGAACTCAGCAAGGCCAATCAAGAGCTCAAATCCGCGCAGGAGCAATTGATCGACCATCAAAAGCTCCAAGGACTTGCGAGGCTGGCCTTCGGCATTGCCCAGGAGATCCGCAATCCGCTTGCCACACTCGAACTCGGTCACGGTTTTCTTTCCAGTCAGGCAGCCATCGCGGAAGACCCATCTGCCAACGCAGCGCTCACAGGTATGTCTGAGGCCATCTCCCGCGCTGAAACTCTTGTCAGCGCGCTCATGGCCGGAGCCACCAGCACAGGGGTGGCCTTGAAGCCCCTTGAAGCCGCCGAAATTGTCCGCAAAGCCGTGGACCAAATCAAAGGACCGAAAGCATCGAATCTCAGTTTGTGACGACTTCGTGCTTTTTCTGCTGGCGTCTGCGCCGTTTTCTGGCCTTCTGCTGTTGTTATGCCTCTTAAAATATCCATCATCACCGGTGTTCAAAAGGGCGCGGATCGTGCCGCGCTCGATTGGGCCATTAAAAACAGCATGCCACACGGTGGTTGGTGTCCGCTCGGACGCGTCGCCTCCGACGGCCCACTCGATGCCCAATACAAGCTCAAGGAAACCGCTACCGAGGCGATTCTTGAGAGCGTCGAGGGCAACGTTCGTGACTCGGATGCAACTGTCGTCTTCACGCTGGGTCCAAAAGCCACCGGCCCAGCTCAGAAGGCAGGCACGCTGGCCAAGAAAACGAAAAAACCCTATCTCCATCTTCACCGCGCCATCCTCGGTGTCTCAGAACGCCTCACCGAGTTCATGGACAAGTACTACACCCGCCGCCTGCACATCACCGGCTCCACCGAAGCCGACGAAGCCGGCATCAGCGACTGGGTCACTGGCACGCTCGACAAGATGAAGGGCAATTTCGACCGGCGTCCTGAGTAAGTTGCGGGCCGAAGTATCGGATCTCCAGGTGAATTCTTGAAGTCAATCACGCGCTTTAAGCACGGCGATCATGTCCAGATTCCGGAGCATGCGGCTCACCACCGCAAAGGACGCGATGGCGGCGGCGATCACCACCAGCACGCTCACTGAGTAGGTGAAGAGGCTGATCCGTAGCGGCAGCCGCACGGTCTCGGTGCGCAGTTGCGTCATGATGAAAGTCGCCAGACCACGGCCAAATAATAACCCCACAGGCAAAGCGGCCAGCACCAGCAGACTCAGCTCACCCAGCAGCACACCTGCCACCTCACGCTGCGTGAAGCCCACCACACGCAGCGTGGCCAGATCTCGACTGCGCTCACTCAGGGCGATGCGCGCACTATTATAAACCACGCCAAAGGCCACAATGATGGCCAGCGTCAGGTAGAGCTTTCGGATGATGCCAATGCTCTGCCCTGTCGTGCTACGAAAGGCCTCCAACTGATCCGCCTTGACCATGGTGATCGCCACACGCGGGGTATCCTTCACCTCACGCATGAATTCCGTCCAGTGTGCCTTATCCACCGCCAGGTAGGCACCGCTCACCGTATCTCCTTCATGCATCAGCCGCCGCAGCGCATCGATGTCCATGTAGGCTCCCACCCCTGCGAAGTCCTCGATGAAACCACGCACCGCCACCTCACGCGTTGCCCGCGCACCCTCCAGAGCCTCCACCTGCACCACCTCGCCGATGCGCACGCTCAAGATCTCTCCCAACTGCTTCGACATCAGGATGCCCTCCTCCGGCAGCATCAGGCGTCGGCCTTGCGCATCCAGCAGGCGGTTCAGGTCCGCACCGCGCGGCAGTCCAGTGATCACCAGCTTGCGCGAATGATGCCCATGCCGCATCCGCGCCTGCACCGCACGGATCGGCTCGGCACGCTGCACTCCTGGCAGATGCTCCACCTCATGCAACGCACTCGCCGAGCCCGGCTCACTCAAAAAAACAACCACATCCTGCCGCTGCACCTCATTCCACTGATACGTCAGCAGGTAGTCGATGCTGTCCGCCATCGATCCCGGCAGCACCATCAACCCCGTCGCCAAAGCCAGGCCAAAAATCGTAAACACCGCCTGCATCGGCCTGCGCTCGATGTTTCTCAACGCCATGCGCAACGCTGGCCCACTGCCCTTGGTCAATCCTGCACGCTCCAGCATGGACGGCTTAAAATCCGCAGGCGGCTCAGGCCGCATCGCCTCTGCAGGCGGCAACTTCACCGCCATCCACACCACACTGATCACCCCGACCACACTCGCTGCGGCATTCACGATCAGCGCGATGCCCCATGCGCTGTAATCCATCTGAAAATGCAGCGCCGGAAAGCGGAAGAACAAATCATAAATCCCCAGCAGTTTCCCGCCAAACCATCGCCCCACCAGTCCCCCAACCAGCGTGCCGATCACCACAATCACCAGCGCGTAGTTCAAATAATGCCGCCCCACTTTCCACGATGAATATCCCAGAGCCTTCAGCATCGCGATCTGCTCCCGCTGCAGCCGCACCAGCCGCGCCAGCACCGCATTCACCATGAACGCCGCCACACTCAAGAACACCACCGGATACGCGAACGACAACGCCCGCACCACCTTCAGCTCATCGTCCAGGCGTTTCGCGCTCGCATGATCCGCCCGCGTGTACGCACCCTGTGCACCATAGTCCGCCAGCAGTCGGTCCAGCTCCGCCTGGATCGGCGCCGCCGCCACGCCAGGTGCCACATCCACACAGAAGTCATTGAACGCCCCATCCATGTTATAAGGCACCGCGATCGACCGCTCACTCATCCAAAACACACCATAGCGCTTGTTGTCCGGCAGCGTCTCACCCGGCCGCGCCTCGAACACAAACTCCGGCGACAGCCCAATGCCACAAACCACCAACTCATCACGCCGCCCATTGATGATCACCGTCAGCCGGTCCCACACCTTCAGATGATTCGCCTTGGCAAACGATTCACTCACCACCGCCTCATTCCGCGCATCCACACGCGGCAGTGCCCCTTGCCGTAAAAAGACCTGATTCAGCAACTGAGGTCGATCCTCCGGCAGCGACACCAAATGCGCCGTCGCCGGCTCATCGATGCCCACCAAGTCCAACGTCGCATTCACCACCACACGCGCCTCCACCGCCGCCACACCGGGGATCTCCGCCATCCGCTCCACCAGCGCCTTGGGTACCCGTTTCAGGCTCCCAAACACATCCCCCAGCCGGTAACGCTGATAATACGCATCCCGCGTGTTCTCCATCGTCATGATGATGCTCCGCGTCATGATCATCATCGCCAACCCGCAAGCCATCACCAAGCTCACCGCCACGATCTGCCCTTTCATGCGACCCAGGTCGCGGAAAAGCTTTAAATCGAGTGGCGTGAGCATCTTACCTCTCATCATGAGACGATCAGAGATAGAGACAAGCTCACATCCGTCTGAATCTCTCAATAGATCACGGGCGTCACCCGGATGCGATCAAACGCAGCCCAATACCCGAAACACAGACTTTCTGACACGCCCGATTTTTGCGACTTGGGAGCCTTCGCCTTCGCGGAGGCTGCCGCTGCGCGGACCTCACTTCACTGGTAGCTCAAAGCAGATGGCTTCGCGGTCGTTGCGCAGGATGAGGTAGCGGCCGGCGAGGGTGGGGGGATTCCAGGTTTTGGAGGTGAGGGCGTCGAGGCGGGCGATTTCGATGAGTTTCTCGGGGGTGACTTGGGCGAGGGCGGCGTGACCTTTTTCGGCCTGGATGAGCAGGAGGTTGTCTCCAAGGCGGATGTGCTGGCCAAAGCCGTAGCGGCCCTCGCGCCAGACGCGCTCGCCTGTTTTGAGATCGACGCAGCAAAAGGTGCCTTCGTCGATGGCGTACGCGTGCTGGCCGATGATGCTGGCGGTGCTGAATTTAGTGCGCAGGGCACTGCTGCTCCAAATGGAGGTCACACTGCATGTTTTGGCATCTTCGGCGGCTTTGATCTCGAGCAGGTGGCTCTTCAAGCCGTAGCTGGAAGTGATCAGAATGCGGTCAGGGCCTGTGGCCAGGGGTTGCGCCACTTTGGGGAACATGCCGGGCCAATCAAAGGCCCACAGGATGCTGCCAGTGGCGGGATCGTGCCCGGTGACGGAGTTGCCGTTCACACTGACGATTTGCTCGCGTCCGGCGAGCGTGAGGAGCACGGGGGAACTATAGCTGCCGCCATCGGTGCCGGATTTCCAGGCGAGCTGGCCGTCTGTGCGGTTGTAGGCGATGAGAGATGAGCCCCCTTCCCCGCCGGTGCCGATCACGAACTCGCCGAGAAGCAATGGCGATGAGCTTTTGCCATACATGAGGTTGCCTTTGGCTTGGCCGTCTTTGATGAGGTCGTGGTGCCATTTTTTCGTTCCGGTGGCCAGATCGAGGCAGTTCAGGATACCGGTGCCGCCGACGGTGAAGACATTCCCAGCGACGACATCAATGGTGGGCGTGGCGCGCGGGCCATTGCTGCCGAGCATTTCGGCGAACAGGGCTTTGTCCGTGTGCGACCAGAGGAGCTTGCCGCTGCGGATGTCATAGCAAGTGACGCATTCCAGCTCACCACGCTGCTCCTGAGTGATGGCACGGTGCCCTGCGACGGCGAAACCAGCCCAACCGAGGCCCACAGGGATGCGCCACAGCTCACGCGGCGAATGCGCGGCCCAGTCGGTGTGGAAAGCGGGCGCGGGAAAGTTGCCGTCGCCTTTTTCACCCATGAAGCGCGGCATGTCGATGAGGCCCGCTGGCGGCACATCGGCCACGGAAGGCTCTGCTTTGATGCTGATGAGCGGTGGCAACTCAGGTGTGGTGATTTTTGTCCAGCGCAGAGACATGCGCGGAAGCGCCGAGCCATCCGCAGAGCCTTCATAGCGCACACCGAACTTGAAGAAGGCAAAAACCGCCGCCGCCATGGCGAAGACGATGCCCACACGCTTCAAGCGGCATCCACGCTGGCGCAAGGCCCACCACAGGCCCATGAGCACGGACCACAGCACGGTGATGATGACCAGCAAGCCACCGCGCATGACGTGGTCCGTGAACCAGGCCCATCCAAGCAGGCCTCCGAGAATGAGTGTGGTGAGAAGGGGGAAGAGTGGAGGCATGAGCAAAAAGAAGTGACGTTCTGATGCGTATGCTGCAACCTGCACATCGTCCAGCCACAACCATGAAACTTCTCACACTCCTCGCCACCGCCGCTTTTTCACTCACTGCCTTCGCCGCAGATCACGTCGTCTATGAGCCTGCCGGTGCCGCCAAGGGCAAGCATGTCGTTTTACTGGCGGGAGATGAGGAATACCGCAGCGAGGAAGCGATGCCAATGCTGGGCAAGCTGCTGAGCCAGCGCCATGGCTTCAAGTGCACGGTGCTCTTCAGTCTCGACAAGGACGGCATGATCGATCCAGCTGCCGGCACCAGCCTGAGTCATCCGGAGGCACTGGATTCAGCCGATGCCATCGTCATGCTGCTGCGCTTCCGCCATTGGGATGATGCGACGAGCAAAAAATTTGCCGACGCCGTGAACCGTGGCGTGCCCATCATCGGCCTGCGCACCAGCACCCATGCGTTCAATGGTTACGCCAAGGACAGTCCGTATGCGGCATGGAACTTCAACAACAACGGCGGCTGGGGCCGCAAGGTGCTCGGTGAGACCTGGGTGAGCCATTGGGGCAAGCACAAGGTGGAAGCAGCCAAGGGCATCATCGAGGCCGCCAATGCCAGCCATCCCCTGCTGCGCGGCGTGACGGATCTTTTTGCCAACAGTGACGTGTATGAAGCCGCACCGCCTGCCGATGCGGTGATCCTCGCACGCGGTCAGGTGCTGCAAGGCATGACTGCGGACACACCGCCTGCCGTTTACTCCAAGAAAACCGCCGCCAAGGCCGAGCAAGATGTCAACAGCCCCATGATGCCCGTCGTTTGGGTGCGCAGCGTGAAAAATGACGCCGGCACCGAGAACAAAGTGCTCTGCACCACCATGGGCGCCGCCACCGATCTGGCGAATGAAAGCCTCCGCCGCCTCGTGGTGAACGGTGTTTACTGGGGCCTGGGCCTTGATGTGCCAGAGAAAGCCAACGCTGAAATCGTGGGCGAGTATGTGCCGACGATGTATGGCTTCAACGGTGGCAAGAAAGGCACCAAGCCGGATGACTATGCGCTGCCCAAATAGTGTAGATCAGCACCTTGCAAGCAGCTTGCGGTGAAGTTCTAGGGATATCCGTCTCTGCGCCGAAGCACCGTCATGCACATCCTCATCATCGAAGATGACCGCAAAACCGCCGCTCTGCTCAGCACCACGCTGAAGCAGGAAGGCTTTGAGGTGTCATGTGCCGCCAATGGCGAGGCCGGGCTGAAGGAGGCGCTGAAAGGTGGCTGCGATGCGATGCTGATAGACATCATGCTGCCGAAACTCGACGGCCTGAGTCTGGTGCGAGCCTTGCGTGCCCAAGGTCACACCACGCCCGTCATCATGCTCTCTGCTCGCGGCGAGGTGGAGCAACGCGTCGAGGGACTGGATGCTGGCGCGGATGATTACCTGCCCAAACCCTTCGCCATGTCCGAGTTGCTGGCACGGTTGCGCTCGCTCGTGCGGCGCAACACCCAGCTCAAGCCGCCGGTGCTCACGCTGGCAGATCTAACCTTTGACACCGCCAAACGCGAGGCGCGACGTGCGGGCAAACGCATCGATCTGTCATCACGCGAAACGTTGCTGCTGGAATGCCTGATGCGTGCGGAAAGCGCCGTCGTCAGCCGCCGTGACATCATCAGCGCCGTGTGGGAGTATGATTTCGATCCCGGCTCGAATCTCGTCGATGTTTATGTGCGCCGTTTGCGCGAGAAGATCGACCGTGATCACTCCCCTGCCCTCATTCAAACCGTGCGCGGCCTCGGCTATGCGCTTCGCCTTCAGCCATGACTCTGCGCCGCCGCATCCTGCTGTATTATTCCATCACACTGAGCCTCTCGCTGGTGATCGTGGGTTATTGGAGCTGGTTTGAATTCCATGAGCAGCGCAATGTCGCGCTGCATGGCGGCGTCGAAGCCGCGCTGAAGCATGACCCTTTGCTGGAGACCTTTGAGATCATCCTGTTCGGCGGACTGCCGGCCATTTTGCTCGGCATCATCGGTGGCGGCCTGCTCATGCGCCGTGCTCTGCGCCCCATCGAAGAGCTGACCGTCGTGCTGGAGAAGACGGACGCCTCCAACCTCGCTGAACCTGTTCAGCGCAGCGGCAATGGCGATGAACTCGACCGCATGGCCACCGTGTTCAACGGCATGAAGCAGCGCCTCGGCGTGTCCTTCACACAAGCGCGTGAGTTCACACTGCATGCCTCGCACGAGCTCAAAACACCGCTCACCATCATGCACAGCACGCTGGAGCAGATGCTCGGAGATGCCATCACGCCAACAGCACATCGCGAGCGAGTCGCCTCCATGCTCGAAGAAGTGCAGCGGCTCTCCAGCATCGTCGGTCAGCTTGCGTTTCTCGCCAAGGCGGATGCCGGGCTGCTTACCTTTGCGCATGAAGCCGTAGCTCTCGACGAACTGGTGCATGATCTTACCGAAGACACCACCATGCTCGCCGCCAGTGCCAACATCACCGTCACGCTCAGTCGTTGCGAGCCGGTCAAAATCAGCGGTGACCGCATGAGGCTGCGCCAGCTCCTGCTCAACCTCGCCGACAACGCGGTGAAGCATAACCAGCACGGCGGCAGTATCACCCTCAGCCTGCGCGCTCAAGATCAGCACGCCGTGTTTCAAATCACCAACACCGGCCCCGTGCTCTCGCCTGAGCTGCGAGCACGCGTCTTCGAGCGATTCTTTCGTGGCGATGCCGCACACGGCACCACCGTCGAAGGCAGCGGCTTGGGCTTGAGCATCGCCGAATCCATCACCCAAGCGCACGGCGGCAGCATCGTCATGGATACCACCAGTGATGGCCGCAC
>JANOBP010000336.1:0-3892 GCA_031411715.1 Verrucomicrobiaceae bacterium
GTGTTCTTCCTTCCAGGCCTCGCAGGCACGTTTTTCCGGCCTCTGGCGCTATCCTACATCTTGGCGATCACGGCGTCGTTGCTGGTCGCCTTGACCGTGACGCCCGCACTGAGCCTCATGCTGCTCAAAGTGAAAACAGAGGGGCATCGCGATGCCTTGCTCGCTCGCGGCATGAAGGCGATCTATCGCGGCGTGCTGCCATTTTTTGCCCGCAGTGCTTGGTTGGCCGTGCTGGTGCTCCTCGCGGCCTTTACGGGCACTGGCTGGATCTGGCACACGCAGATGAAGGAAGAGTTCCTGCCGAACTTCAAGGAACGCGATTTCCTGATGCACTGGCTCGAAAAGCCGAACACCAGCGTCGAAGCCAGCAAGCGCATCACCATCGCCGCTGCCACCGATTTGATGAAAGTGAAAGGCGTGCGCAATCAAGGCTCGCACATCGGTCGTGCAGAGGTCGCAGATGAAGTTGTGGGGCCTGATTTTACGGAGTTATGGATCAGCATCGACCCCGATGCCGATTACGATGAGACAATAAAGAAGGTGCAGACCGTCGTCGATGGTTATCCGGGCCTCACACGCGATCTGCTGACGTTTTTGCGCGAGCGCATCAAGGAAGTGCTCACCGGAGCCAGCGCCAGCGTCGTGGTGCGCATTTTCGGCCCCGATCTCGACACGCTGCGCACGCATGCCGCCGAAGTGAGTGCCGCCGTGAAGAACATTCCAGGCATCAGTGCTCTCAAAGTCGAGTCACTCAGCCTCGTGCCGCAAATCACCGTCAAAGTGAAGCCGGAGGCCGCCGCGCTGCATGGCCTGACCGCCGGACAAATCCGCACCGCCGTCACCACGCTCATCAGTGGCCGCAAAGTCGGCGAGGTGTATCAAGAACAGCGCGTCCATGATGTCACCGTCTGGAGTGTGCCTAGCGTCCGTGCTGATTACACCACGCTGCGTGACCTGCTGATCGAAACACCCAGCGGAGGCCACACACGCCTCGCCGACGTGGCCGATCTCGCCATTGTGCCAACACCGAACGCCATCAAACGCGAAGGCGCTTCCCGCCGCATCGACGTGACCTGCAACGTCACCGGACGTGCGCTCGGCGATGTCGTTCCCGAGATCGAAGCCGCCATCGCCAAGCTCACCTTCAAACCCGGCCACCATCCCGAAATCCTTGGCGAGTGGGCCGAGCGGCAGGCCGCGCAGAGTCGTCTCGGCTGGCTATCGCTCGGTTCGCTGGCGGGTATTCTCGTGTTGCTGCTCGCCGACTTCCAGAGCGTGAGATTAACGTTGCTCGTCGCACTCACCCTACCGTTTGCGCTCATCGGTGGCGTGATGGCCGCCTGGTTCGGCGGTGGCGTGCTCTCGCTGGGTTCGCTCGTCGGCTTCGTCACCGTGCTCGGCATCGCGGCACGCAATGGCATCCTGCTCGTGAGCCACTACCGCCATTTGGAGAAGGAAGAAGGCCACGCCTTTGGTCTCGCGACCGTCCTGCAAGGCAGCGAGGAGCGCCTCGTGCCGATCCTGATGACTGCCGCCACTGCTGCGCTAGCCTTGCTGCCGTTGGTTCTCAAAGGGGATGTGCCGGGCAATGAAATCGAGCGCCCGATGGCATTAGTGATCCTTGGCGGCCTTGTCACGAGCACACTGCTCAATCTTTTCCTGCTGCCGGCGCTGTATGCCCGGTTTGGCAGTTCAGCCGCCGCCAGACAGCAAACACCTTGACGCTCTGCGCTCGCGCTGTCTTAATCGCCTGCCGTGATGAAGTCGCTCCCAACTTATGTGATGCTGCTTTTCTTCCAGTGCTGGACGCACTGTTCGATGAGTCAGTATGGAGCGTACATGGATGACTGTGACAATGCTGGCTCCGGCTGCGAGGTCTGCGACCTGCTGACAGATGGCGCCACACTCACCGCCAAGGTGACGATCGCTTCGCCTGCCGTGGCTCTGGTTGATGATCTCCCTCTCACAGTTCCAGTCATGGTATTGGCGGCAGCACAGGCGTTCACGCCAGCGCAGCCATTACCACATCAGCGATGGCGATTGTGTGAGTTTCTAGCCAGCACGGCATGTCCCGTGCGGGGTCCAGCGTGTCTTCAGGCTTGAGATAAATCGACGGTCCATGGGGCCGTGTGAGGTTGATCTCATCATCCGTCATCACGGCCAGCCATGGCTGTGCCTGCTACTTTATTTTCGAAACGCCACGCTTATGAAATCATTCCCTTTTGCTCTGCTCTTCTGCTTTTCACTCTCGGCCACAGCCGCAGATAAACCGTCCCCCGTTTCCATCGAAACGCTCGTGGCCAACACACTGGCCGGAAATCCCGAACTCAAATACTACGAAGCGGAAATCCTCGCGGCAAAGGCGGGGCGCCGTGAAGCTGGCAAGCTGGGTAATCCGGAATTGAATGTCGATTTCGGCCGCATGCGTGTGGTCAATGGCTCAAGTGACACCAATGATCTCACGCGTTCCATCGGCGTGGGTTACGCCGTGACACTGGCGCAACCGATTGAGTGGCCTGGACGACTGGGATTGCGCAAAGCCATCGCGAATCGTGATATCACTCTTGCTGAGTTAGGTTTGGCAAAATTTCGCAGCTTCCTGGCAGCGCGGGTACGTGCGCTGGCCTATGCGCTGGCGATGCAGCAGCAGGATACGGCCGCTGCGGGTGAAGTGGCAGAGCGCTTTGCCGCCGTGCGTGCCGTATTAGTGCAGCGTGATCCCGGCGGTGCTGCGCCACTGTTGGAGGCTCGCATCATTGAAGCCGCAACCGTTGGTGTGCAGCGCCGTGCCGGCGAGACCGCGGTGTTGATGCAAAAGACGCTGCTCGAGCTGAATTTTCTGATGGGTAAGCGGGCAGACACGCCTCTCATCGTGAAGCGCGCGGACTTTGCTCTCAGCACGCTGCCACCGCTCGGCGTCTTGCTAGCACAGTCGGCACAGCACAATTATGACCTGCGGGTGAAGCGAGTGGAGCTGGAGCAGCAGGGACTGCGAGTGGATCTCGCCCATAACGAGCGTCATCCCACCTTCACCGTCGGTCCGGTGATTCAGGATCAGCTCCCTGGTGGGCGTCAAACTTTGATCGGCATCAATGTCAGCATGCCGCTGCCATTTTGGAACACCGGCAAAGATAAAGTCGCCACCGCCGATGCGCGCCGCATGCAAGCCGAGGCGATGCTGAACAATCTGCTGCGCGAAACCGAACGCAAAGTCACCGAAGCCATGATCATCCTGCAAACGCAGCGCCAACGCCTCGATCTTTGGCCTGCTGAACTCATGAAGACCTTCAGCGACGCCGCAGCACTGGCGGATCAACATTACCGGCTCGGTGCTGTGCAAGTCTCCAGCTATCTCGACATGCAGGACCGCTATCTGCAAGCCCTGGAAGCCATCAACGCCACCAAAATCGAAGCGCTGCAAGCGGCGCTCGATCTGGAGCAGCTCATCGGCTCTTCGCAGCCCTTGGTAAAGACTGCCACCGAAGAAAATGCCAAGCCTTGAACCATGCTGAACTTCATTCTAGAAACCGTCCTGCGTCAGCGAGCAGCTGTGCTCGTCGGCGTGCTGGTTCTTATCGCTGCTGGCGTGTGGTCTGCGCTGAACCTGCCCATGGATGCGCTGCCAGACATCACGAATGTCCAGGTGCAGGTGAATACCGAAGTGCCCGCCCTCGCACCCGAGGAGGTGGAGCAGCAGGTCACATTCCCCATTGAAAAGCATCTCATGGGCCTGCCGGGTCTCATTGAATTCCGCTCACTCTCAAAGTACGGTCTTTCGCAGGTAACATTAGTCTTTGCCGATGGCACCGAGATCTACCGCGCACGCCAAATGGTCAGCGAGCGACGGGCTGACGTGGGCGAAGATATTCCACGCGGTCTTGCACCACGTCTC
>JANOBP010000337.1:0-3190 GCA_031411715.1 Verrucomicrobiaceae bacterium
CGCGCGACCAGATCGTGGGCCATCCGCCCTATGAGTTCTCACCGCCCCTCCAGCCGGACGGACGGAACTCGGGCGAGTCCGCCATCGAAAAAATCACCGCCGCCTTTGCCGGAAAGCCCCAGTTCTTCGAGTGGATGCACACCAAGCTCGATGGCACTCATTTTCCTGCGGAAGTGACCCTGAATGCTCTCGAGGTTGGAGGGAAACTGCTGCTGCAAGCTATCGTCCGCGACATTTCTCAGCGCAAGAAAGCCGAGGCCGCCATGCTCGAAAGCGAGGAGCAGTTCCGTGCCATCTTTGAGCAGGCTGCGGTGGGCGTTGCCATGATTGATTCAAACACGGGACGTTTCCTCAAGGTGAACCAGCGAGCCTCTGAGATCGCTCGTCTATCGCAGCAAGAGATGCTGCATGAGACTTTCATGGACATCACGCACCCGGATGACTTGCAGCGTGATCTGGATCAAATGGAGGAACTCAAAAAAGGCAAAATCAGCACCTTCACGATGGAGAAACGTTATTTGCATCCAGATGGAGGAATTACGTGGATCAATCTGACTGTTTCACCGATGTGGTCACCTGGTGAGGCCCCGACACGCCACATCGCCGTGGTGGAGGATATCACGGCCCGCAAGCACACCGAGTTGGAACTGGCCCGCACCGCCGACCTTC
Organism: Verrucomicrobiaceae bacterium; assembly: GCA_031411715.1. Lineage (GTDB taxonomy): Bacteria > Verrucomicrobiota > Verrucomicrobiia > Verrucomicrobiales > Verrucomicrobiaceae > Prosthecobacter. The sequence goes on from JANOBP010000337.1 coordinate 670, forward strand.
TGCTGCGGACGGGTGAAATCGCGAAAATTGGCGGTTGGGAGCTGGATCTGAGAACCCAAAATCTTATCTGGTCACTGGAGACTTGCCACTTGTTTGAAGTCGGGACTTCATTGTCACCTTCCCTCGAAGAAGCGATCAATTTCTATGCACCGGAAGAGCGATCACTGATCCAAGCGGCTTTGCAGGCTGCGATTGAGAAAGGCAGGGCTTATGATTTGGAATTGCGTGTCATTAGCGCCAAAGGGAGGTCGTTTTGGGCGCGTTCTCAAGGATCTCCCGTCTTTGAAGGACAAAAAGTCGTTAAATTGATCGGAACGTTCCAAGATATCTCCGACAGAAAAGAGGCGGATTCAGCCTTGAGAGAAAGTGAGGAGAAATTCCGTGCCATCTTCGATCAGGCGGCGGTGGGTGTTGCCCTGATAGATACCAACACAGGCCGCTTTCTTAACGTCAATCAACGCTGCTGTGATATCATCGGCCTGCCGCGCGAGCGGTTGACCTCGCGTACGTTTATGGATATCACCCATCCAGATGATTTGCCATTGGTGATGGAGCGTATGAAGAGCCTTAAGGCGGGCGTTTGCCGCAGCTACGCGCTCGAAAAGCGGAATCTACTGCCCAATGGAGGCGTCAAGTGGGTCAACATATCCATTGCCGCCATGTGGCGGCCCGGCGAGGCTCCTACCCGCCACATCGCTGTCTTGGAGGACATCACTGATCGCAAGAATGCCGAGGCAAAATATTTGAGAGAACTCAAGTTCAACGAGACACTCGTGGATCACACCGGCGTCATTATTGTGTTGTTAGATACAAAAGGCCGCATGGAGCACGTGAATCAGGTCACGGTGGACATTCTCGGCTACAGTCGGAAGGAACTTCTTGGTCGCACTCCTTGGGCCGTCGGCATCATGGGGACGGAGGAAAAACTGCGCGCGGTGGAGCGGCTCCAAGCCCTGCTGAAAGGCGGCGGGGCCAATCCACCGCGCGAAACCATCCTCAAAGCCAAGGACGGCAAACCTCATGTTTTTTCCTTATCGAGCGTCGCCACCAGCTCGCCCGATGGTACGGTGGACCGCATCATTGTGACCGGGGCCGATCTGACCGAGCGCAATCGATTGCAAAGAGAGGTTCTCAAAATTTCCGAGCAGGAGCAGGCACGCATTGGTCACAATCTTCACGATGGCGTCGGTCAGACGATGACTGGCGTGGCGACTCTCATGGAGGCTCTGGAAAGCGAATTGGACGGTGAGCAGCGCGCCAGTGCCGCACGCATTCGCCAACTCGTGCAGGATGCGATCCAGGAAGTCCGGCGCATGTCCCATAGCATGTCGCCCGCTGCCGTGAAGAATCGTGGCCTTGAAGGGGTGCTACAGTTGCTGGCAGACACCATCCGCATCAACCACCGTACCGCCTGCACCTGCAAGATCGATCCTGGCATTTGCATTGGTGACGCAGAAAAAGAAACGCACATCTACCGCATCGCTCAGGAGGCCGCGAACAATGCGCTCCGACACGGGAAGCCCACGAAGATCTCCATTTCACTGCGGCACATGGGTGAAAAGGGCTGTGCGCTGAAGATTGAAGACAATGGCTCGGGCATCAAGAAGGCCAAGGCTAAAGCCAGTGAAGGTATCGGCCTGCAAGTCATGGACTACCGGGCCAATCTTATTGGAGGAACACTTAAAATCACCTCCAAGCCGCGCCGTGGTGTTGCCGTGACCTGTCGTTTCCCGTGTGCTCCTGCTAAAATCTAGCGGGTAGGATGCTTTCGATAACGCTGCCTTGATGGCAATGATTTGCTTGGCGGAAAGCGTGATTTGATGTGAAATGGCAGTGATGAAGGTTGAATCGATCAGCACCCATGAATTTGCGCCTGTGGCGCAGAGGGTGCAGCGTCGAGTAGCGCTGCGGCGGTGGTTGGCTTTGCTGGAGCATACCGTTTGGCCGGTGAGTGTGGCGCTGGTGCTGATGATGCTGTGGTGCATTCGTGGCGGCTTGAGCGCGCTGCTGTTACTGTGGGGAGCTTGGGTTGCCTGGCAGTTGGGCTGTCTCGTTTATAGTTGGGTGCAGAGGCCAGGTGAGTTCAGCGCGCTGGCGCTTTGGGATGCTGCGGCGGGTCGGCGGGAGGCTTTTGCGAGTGCGTGGTGGTTTGAAATGAGGGCCGAAGAATCTGAGGGGGCACGGGTCCACGTGGAGTCGCAGCTTGGAGTGCTACCGGGTGCGTTGCGCACGCTGCCTCAGGATTTACCCCTGCGTCCGGGGCGCTGGCTGATTTTGCCCTTGGTGCTGGCACTGCTGGGCAGTCTGATCAGTGCGGTGGATGCACCACATGTAGAGCGCACGCTGATGGATGAGAAAATGACCGCGCAGGCCGCTCATTCAGCACAGGATATCGCGCAAATGGCCGCGGAGCGAAAGAAGTTGGCTGGCCTGAAGGAGGATGAGCAGCAGAAAGTGGAGGATTTGAAAACAAAATTGGCCGAGACGGCAACAGAACTGGCAAGTGCAGCAGGGAAGGATG
>JANOBP010000338.1:0-1604 GCA_031411715.1 Verrucomicrobiaceae bacterium
CAACATGGATCCGCGCTCGAAGTACATCAACACGGAGACCGGCGTCATCATCCAGAGCGCCGCCCTTGCCTCGAGATTGAAGACCTACCTCCTCGAAGACCTGCAACCCACCCACTGCTGGCACATCACGCGCACCAGCAATGGCTCCATCCTATGGTCAGGCCAGCGACCCGACGGACGAAGCCAGGTGCATCACAGCGATCCACACGCACCGCTGAGCCGCCGTGTGAGTTACTGGTTTTACCGGCTGATGCCTTGGGAAAACCTTCTGTAGTGCAGATTAGCGCACCTCCTCGACCTTGATCGTGTGTGTGACGGGTTTCAGGAAGGTGCGCACGTTGGCGTCGAGTTGCGCGTGCTTTTGACCGACTTTTTTCTTCAAAGTGTCCAGCGCTGCGCCGAATTCAGGATCTTCCTTGGCATCCGCCGCGAAGCCACGGAAGTTGGTGACGAGGTTCTTAATGGCGAGGGTCTCGAAGTTTTGCTTCGTAGCCACGGCACCCATCAAATCCATGAAAGCCGCGTCGAATGGCGTCTTAGAGAACTCAGCGGCGAGGTTGATGCCGTCTTCGAGTTGGTTCCGAGTGAACTCTTTGCTCTCAGCACCCCAGGTGACTTTGGCTTTGTCGCTGGAAAGACCCATGACATGCAGGGCGAGGCGATTGAGGTCTTGATTGAAGCTGCTGAAGGGCAGGATGCTGCGAGAGCTGTTGGCGTTTTTTGGATCGGCATCAAAGCAGAAGGGATAGGTCGTGCTTTCAAGTTCCAGTGTGCCCGCTTTGCCGCCCTTGATCTGATGTCCAGCGCTCACATTGCTTTCGCCCTTCATGTTCACCGTGATCGCGCCGATCTCACCTTTCAGGCCAAGCGCTTTCAAAAATGCCTGCGCCATCAAGAGCTGGCCTGCTGGTGCTGGATGGAAGCCGTCACCGCCAAACGGACCGTATTCCTTGCCCAACGCAGCCTTCGACTTGCCGAGCGCATCGATCATGGTGTCATGCACGTTGGCGAAGGGCTGATGGTTCTCGTCGGCGAGCTTTTTTGCGATGTCGCGCAAGTGGGCGAGGTTATCGTTATACACGCTGCCTTCCATGTTAGGGCGCTTGAAGTAATCCGGATCAACTCCGCCGGGGGAGCCCAGCGCCATGACCTGCACGCCGATTTTTTTGAGTCCCGTCACGATGAGCCGCATGTTTTTCTCATACTCCGCTCCGATCTGCGGCGCATACGGCACATAGCTGCCGTCATTCATGCCATAGCAAGTCGTGGCGACATTCGGATTGAACACCGCGAGATCGTTTTCCAGTCGCGCCGCGAATCCACCCGCCCGCTCACCGCTCCAGCCAAACTGGAACACATGGATGTCACTGCGACCCGTGCAGGCCAGCAGGTAGGTCTCGATGTATTTGGAATAAATCTTCTGCTCCGTGATGCTGTCGCCAATGACAGCGACGCGAGCATTGGGAGGCAACAAGGACTCAGCACGAAGGCTGACGGCAATGAAGAGAATGGGGAGAAGTGAGAGAAGACGCATGGTGGATAACCATATCGCCAAAAAATGACCGTTCTGACAAGGAATTCCTATCTCAACATGGTTTCCGTCT
>JANOBP010000339.1:0-3958 GCA_031411715.1 Verrucomicrobiaceae bacterium
CAATGACGAGGTCTATCAAGGCCGCGGCCTCTACCGCTGCAAGGACACCAATGGTGACGATCAATTCGACGCCGTGGAGCTTCTGCGCGGCTTCCCCGGCAAATCGGGCGAGCACGGACCGCATGGCGTCATCGCATCTCCCGACGGCAAGAGTTTGTACATCCAATGCGGAAATCAATTGGAGGAGCCTTCCAGTGAAAGCAGCCGCGTGCCACGCAATTGGGCCGAGGACCAGCTTTTTCCGATGATCCTTGGACGCGGCTTCATGCGCGACAAACTCGCCCCAGGCGGCTGGCTCGTGAAGACGGATCTCGATGGCAAAAAGTTTGAACTCATCACCATCGGCACTCGCAACACCTACGACATCGCCATCAATCGCCAGGGCGACATTTTCGGATTCGATGCCGATATGGAGTGGGACACTGGCATGCCATGGTATCGTCCCACGCGCGTGTGCTTCATGCAAAGCGGCGGCGAGTTCGGCTGGCGCACGTGCAGCAAGAAATGGCCCGTGCGCTGGGAGGACAGCCTACCACCCGTCGTGGACATTGGTCCAGGCTCGCCCACCGGCGTCGCCTTTGGCTATGGCGCGAAGTTTCCTGCCAAGTATCAGGACGCGCTCTACATCTGCGACTGGAGCTACGGTAAAATGTATGCCGTGCATCTCGCCCCAAACGGTGGCGGCTACACCGGCGTGCAGGAAGAATTCATGAGCGCCTCACCGCTGCCGCTGACGGACATCGAGATCTCGAAGAAGGATGGCGCGATGTATGTGAGCATCGGCGGACGCAAGGTGCAGTCGGGACTGTATCGGGTTACTTATGTGGGGGATGAGAACACGGATGACCTCGGGGCAAAGAAGCTAAATGAGTCCGAGCTTGAAACCATTTTGGAAAAGTACACCGGGCATATGGAGCGAACAGTTCTGGAACAGTTCCATGCAGGCTCAGATGCTTCTGCAATCGAGACGGTTTGGCCCTATCTCTCGTCCCCCCACCGCCATCTCCGCTTTGCCGCCCGCATTGCCTTGGAGCATCAGCCCGTGGCCTTGTGGAAGGACAAAGCCCTCTCCGAAGCCGATCCACGCACCGCCTTGACCGCGCTCATGGCGCTCGCCCGCAGCAGCGGCGGCGACAAGTCGCTCCAGCAGCCGATTCTCAGCGCGCTGAACAAGATCGACTTCAAATCGCTCAAGGGCCTCGACCGTGTGACGTTGATCCGCGACTACATGCTCACCTTCACCCGCATGGGCGAGCTGGATGGGGATACAAAGGCCAAATTGGCGGCACATTTGTCGCCGCTGTATCCGACGAATGATCCGGCGCTGAACCGCGATCTGTGCGAGGTGCTCGTTTATCTCGGTGATGCCGCCGTGGTCGCCAAGGCGGCTCCGCTGGTGAATGATTCGCCGACGCAGGAGGAACAGATCGACTACGCGCGCATCTTGCGCTTTGCAAAAGCTGGCTGGACGAAGGAACTGCGCGCCGACTACTTCCTCTGGTTCCTACGCGCGGCGAACTACAAGGGCGGTGCTTCGTTTGACCTCTTCATTGGCGAGATCAAGAAGGACGCGCTCGCCACGATGACCGAGGAAGAAAAACTCGCGATCAAAGACGTGCTGGATGCCAAGCCGGAGGCCAAAGCGCCGAGTTTCACCGCCAAGCCCATGCAGTTCGTCAAAGCGTGGACCTTGGATGAGTTGAGCAAGTCCCTCGGCGTCGGTTTGGAAGGCAATCGCAACTTCGCCAATGGTCGCAACATGTTCGGAGCCGCGACGTGCTTTGCCTGCCATCGCTTCAACAATGAAGGTGGTGCCGTGGGTCCGGACCTGACCAGTGTGGCCGGCAAATACAGCCCGCGTGATCTCCTGGAGCACGTGCTCGACCCCAACAAGGAAATCAGCGACCAATATGGCAGCACCGTCTTCACCCTGCAGGATGGCAGCCAGGTCGTCGGCCGCATCGCCAACATGAAAGAGACCAACATGATGGTCTGCACCAACATGATGGATCCCAATAACTTCACCAACGTCGATACCCGCAAAGTGGTGAAGACCGAGGAAAGCAAAGTCAGCATGATGCCCCCAGCGCTGCTCTACATGCTCAAGGAAGACGACATCCTCGACCTGCTGGCCTACCTGCTGAGCAAAGGGAATCCTGATGACCCGATGTTTGTGAAGTAATCCATCGCGGGCTATTGCCGTTCGCATGGATCAGCGTATCGCTCGCGTCATGGTTTTGATCCGTTTTCTGTCCTTTACGTTTTGTATCTCCGTTCTGTCCTCAGCGCTTGCGCTGGAGGTCCGTGTGAGTCAGGCGCTCACGCTCCCTCAAGCTCTTCAGCAAGTCCGTGAGGCGCGCAAGGCTGGCGATGGCTCTGCGGCGACAATCACATTGCCAGAGGGCATCACCGAGATCACGCAGCCGATCCAACTTGATGCGCAGGACTCCAATCTGACCATCACCGGCACCAAGAGCACGCTCATCGGCGGCCAAGTCGTTATCGGATGGCAAAAGCACCGTGGCGAGATCGTGAAGGCCGATGTCTCGAAGCTACTGCCGAAAGGCTTCATCCCGAAACAACTGCTCTGCGATGGCGAGCGGCAGATCCTCGCCCGTTACCCGAATTTCGATGCCAAGGACCCGCTTTACGGCGGTTGGGCCTTCGTCGCGCCGTTTCCGCCTGCCGGTGCCCCCGAGGGCCATCTTTGGAAACGCACCCTCTTCGTGAAGCCCGAAGACGTCCGCACCTGGGCGCATCCCGAGGACGTGGAGCTCGACATCTTCGCCCAATACGGCTGGTGGAACTTCATCGAGCCCGTCGCGTCGCTCGATCCCGCCACGCGACTGCTCACGCTGAAAAAAGACTGCGCCTACGACCTCCACCCGCACAACCGCTACCACTTCCAGAACGCGATGGAGGAGCTAGATGCTCCCGGCGAGTGGTTTTACGACAAGCATAGCGGCGTGCTTTATTTCTGGCCTGCAAAGTCCCTCGCTGAAAGCGAAGTGCGCATTCCGATTTCCGACGCCTTCTTCAAAATCAAAGGCGCTAAAAACATCACCGTGCGCGGCCTCACACTCACCGGCTGCCACGGCAGCGCCATCACCTTCGAGCGAGCGGAGGACTGCCTCGTCGAAAAGTGCGTCATCACGAAGGTCGGTGCCTTCCACGGTAGCGGCGTCGGCGTCAGCGATGGCAAAAACGTCCGCGTCTCACGCTGCGAGATCAGCTTCACCGGCAGCAACGGCGTCAGCCTCAGCGGCGGCGATCGCAAGACGCTCACCGGCCCCGGCCATGCCGTCGAAGACTGCCACATCCATCACATGGGCGTCTTCAACAAGAACGCCTGCGGCGTCAGCATGTATGGCGTGGACAATGCCGTGCGTCATTGCCACATCCACGACGGCCCGCGCATGGGCGTGCAGATGAGCGGGAACAACCTCATCGTCGAATACAACCACCTCCATCACCTCTGCCTTGAGACGCAGGACGGCGGCGCCGTTTACACCGGAGGTCGCGATTGGATCAGCAGCCGCGGCAGCAAATGGCGCTACAATTTGATCCACGACGTCATCGGCTGCGGCCAAGAGGCCGGCGGGCTGAAGCATCCGTGGTTCACCTTCGGTCTCTACCCGGACGACAACTCCGGCGGCCTCGACATCATCGGCAACATCGTCTTCCGCGTCGCCCACACGCCCATCCACATGCACAACTCGCGGGATTGCGTCGTCGAAAACAACATCTTCGCCCTCGGCGGGAAGTTTCAGTTCGATCTGCATGGCTGGACCAAAGAGCAGCGCTTCTACACCAGCCACATCGACACCATGATCAAAGGCTACGAGTCCGTGACCGGCCAGCCTGCATGGAAAACGATGCGCCACATGGACCTGCACCCGAAGGACGCCATCCGCGACGACGGCACGATGATGAGCGGCAACAGCTTCCAGCGAAACAT
>JANOBP010000340.1:0-9323 GCA_031411715.1 Verrucomicrobiaceae bacterium
CGGCTGCATCATCGGCATGTCGAGCCTCGGCTCCGTGCGGGCCATTCCTCATTACGCTTTCATCGGCGCATCCAAGGCCGCGCTGGAAGCACTCGCGCGCGGTTTGGCCCAGGAACTTGGGCAGCGAAACATCCGCGTGAACATCGTCAGTGCTGGCGTGGTGGATACAGATGCACTGAAGCATTTCCCCAATCGTGAGCAATTGCTGGCGGAGTCCGCCAAGCGTACACCGCTGGGCGCATCGCTTTCGACGGAGCAGGTGGCGGATGCCGTTTACTTGCTCTGTCTGCCGGAAGCGGCCATGATCACTGGCCACACGCTCATCGTTGACGGTGGCTACTCAATATCAGGATGAACAGCCCAAATTTTATGGATTCAGGTCTTACCGATGGCGTTGCCATCGTCACAGGTGGCAGCCGAGGAATCGGACGTGCCATTGTCGAATGCCTCGCCGCCGCAGGTATGGAGGTGGTCTTTACTTATCGTGACAATGCCGCTGCCGCGCAGGAAGTTATTTCAGGAAATCCAAATGCCAAAATCACCGCTGAAGCCGTGGATGTACGCGACTCCGCCGCATGCGCGGCCTTCGTTGAGAAAGTATTCGACCTTACGGGGCGCATTGATGTGCTGGTGAACAATGCGGGCGTGGTGCGTGACAATCCACTGACTGCGATGGAAGATGCAGATGTGGATATCGTGCTGGAAACGAACATCACCGGCACCTTTAACATGACCCGCGCGGTTGCTCCGTTCATGATCTCCAAGAGGCGTGGCAAAATCATCAACATCAGTTCCGTCGCCGCTGAGAAAGGCGGTCGCGGACAGACCAATTATGCGGCAAGCAAGGGTGCGCTCAATGCCTTCACCAAGGCGCTGGCCGTGGAGCTGGCACCACGCAAAATCACTGTCAACGCAGTCGCGCCGGGGGTGATTGAGACCGAAATGTCCCGCAACGTGCGCGAGTTGGCTGGCGACCAGATTGAATCACGAATTTTATTGAAGCGTATCGGTAAACCTGTTGACATCGCACACGCTGTCTGGTTTTTGGCCTCGAAATTTGCTGACTACATCACAGGTGAAATTCTACACGTGGATGGCGGCTTCAAGATGGACTAAACACATGAGCAACGCAGACATTACCAAAGAAGAAATCGAGGCTATTTTCCCTAAAGTGGCAGAAACCATGGCCGACGCGCTCGACTTTTACGCCGCGCGTATGAAGCTGGATTCAGCGCTGATCAATGACCTCGGAGCAGAGTCCATCGACTTCCTCGATATCGTCTTTCGTCTCGAGCGCGCCTTCAAAGTGAAGATCCCACGTGGTAAAATCATCGAGGATGCTCGCGGGTCACTCACCGAGGCGCAATTTGAGTCGGGTGGCATTTTGACCGAAGCTGGCATGGTACAGTTGAAAGCCTTCCTCAGTGAGGTTCCAGCCGATCGCTTTACTTCGCCTTTTAAAGTCGCTGAGATCCCCAAGCTCTTCACCGTCGAGACCTTTTGCAAGATGGTGCTGCGTCAGCAAAAAGCCGCTTCGCCGACTGCCTGAGCATGACAGACGGGCACTTCCGAGCCTTCTCCTTTGTGGACCGCATCACGGCGATTCAGCCGGGCGTCTCGGTGCGTGGCGCCTATCAGATCCCCGCTGGGATCACGGAGTTTGCCAGTTCACTTGTTGTTGAAGCCATTGGCCAACTTGCAGCATGGGCTGCCATGGCTGCGCTCGATTTCAAGGTCCGCCCCGTGGCGGGACTGGCTGGTAAAGTGGAGTTTCTCGCGGCTGTTTATCCCGGCCAAACGCTCGAGCTCTCAGCTGAAATCGAAACTGCTGACATCGACGCAGTTTCTTATGCCGGATCGGCATCTGTGGGCGGAAAAGTGGTCCTTCGTTTGCATGACTGTGTCGGCCCCATGATGCCACTCGAGGAGTTTGATGACCCGTTGGCTGTGCGTGCACGGTTTGAGTTACTGCAAGCCGATGGGGCAACTGCTGGCTGCTTTGGTGGGGTTCCCACCATTGAATTGGAAGCAAATGGCGGCGAGAGCGGAAAATCAGTCGCTGCGACAATACCAGTGCCTGCTGCAGCGTTGTTCTTTTCGGACCATTTCCCGCGTCGTCCCGTTTTTCCCGGTACATTGCTGATGAATCTCAACCTCCAACTCGCCACCGCATTGAGTGCTGAGATCGCACTGCCGGTAGGGCATTTCTGGCAGCTCAAATCCGTGTCTGATGTCAAACTGCGAGCCTTCATTCTGCCGGGTGAGCAATTGCAAGCCGTCGCGAAGCTCGATGAGCAGAAGGAAGATGAGATCACGATCGCTGTGGAAACGCGAAGAGATAAAAAGCTGGTGGGCGGTGCCTATGTACAGTTTGTGAAGGAGGTGCTGCCATGACAGCGCGCCGCCGCATCGCCATTACAGGTATCGGGATGGTCACCCCCGTTGGCAATGATGCACCAACGACTTGGGCAAGCCTATGCGCTGGCCGCAGTGGCGTGGGGCCGATCACCAATTTTGATGCGAGTGGTTTTTCGACACGCATCGGAGCTGAGGTGAAGGATTTCGATGTGACGTCTATGATAAGTGATCACAAGCTTCTCAAGTTCGCATCGCGCTCGCATCAGTTCGCGCTCGCAGCTGCTGAGGAGGCCTTTGTGGATGCAGGCATCCGTCCTGAAGGGACGAATGCTGAGCGCTGGGGCTTCAGCGTGGGAGCTGGCATGATGGGCGTGTCTTATGACGACCTTAAGAATATCCAAAATCGCTGTGCTGATGATGGTGAGTTCAATGCCGATGGCTTGCTAAGTCCTGAGTTTCACGCGGATCCCATCGCCTTTTGTCGTGGGCAGACAAACTCGGGACTCGCGCTGCTAACCAAGCATTTTGGCATTCTCGGCTATTCGACTTCAGTTCACACCGCCTGCGCATCGGGTGGGCAAGCCATCGGCACTGCGCTGAAGGCGATGCGGCGAGGGCTGTGCGATTATATGCTGGCAGGTGGCTTTGACTCGATGCTCAATCCTGTTGGATTGTCCGGCTTTTGCCTGCTGGGTGCCGTCTCGCCGGATAACGACACGCCTGAGCGTGCCAGCCGCCCATTTGATGCAACTCGCAATGGTTTCGTCCTTGGTGAAGGCGCGGGCTTTCTCATTCTGGAGCAATGGGATGCGGCAGTGAAGCGAGGCGCGAAAATTTACGCTGAACTCGCTGGAGATGGCAACTCATTGAGCTGCTACCGCATTACGGACTCACCGCCCGATGGGGATGGACCGATCCAAGCGATTCGACAAGCGCTGGCGAATGCTGGCATTACACCAGACCAAGTGGACTATGTGAATGCGCACGGCACCTCCACGCAGATGAATGACAAAAGCGAATGCGCTGCGCTCCTTGCCGTGCTGGGCGAGCGCCGTGAGCATGTCTTGGTTAGTTCGACAAAAAGTTGCATGGGGCATCTTATCGCCGCAGCTGGTGCTGTAGAAGCTGCTGTGTGCGCCCTGGCCATTCGCGATGGTATTGCTCCAGTGAATGCCAACCTGACAACACCAGATCCGGAGTGTCAGATTAATATCGTGCGTGGCGAGTCAAAGCGCACGCGCATCCGTGCTGCGATCTCCAATTCACTCGGCTTCGGCGGCTCCAATAGCTCGCTGGTGTTCATCAACCCAGAGGAAGTCAAATGAGCGACAAACCGAAAATTGTCATCACCGGGCTGGGTGCTGTTTGTGGCGCTGGAATCACCGTGGACGAGGTTTGGGATGCGCTGGTGAGCGGACGCTCGGCAGTGGCACCGATCCAGCAATGGGACGCCAGTCGCTGGCCGGTGAAAAATGCGGCCGAGGTGATGGTGGATAACAGAAGTCTCGTCCCTGATCGCAAACTGCACAAAATCATCTCGCGCACGGACATGTTTGGGCTCTGCGCAGCCGAGCAGGCGGTGCAGCAGTCTGGCTTGCTTGCCTATCGTGAAACATTGGCTGGTGAGGGTATGTTGGCCTTCAATGATCGCAGTGGCATCATCGTTGGCTCTGGCGGCGGCAATTATCGCAGTAATTACGATTTTCTGCCACTCATCGCCGAATCCAAAGGTGAATTGAATGCTTTTGGCCGCGAGCTTGGAAATACGGTCAATCCGATGTGGCTGTTGAAAAACCTGCCAAACAACGTGCTGTGTCACACGGGCATTCGTTATCAATTCAAAGGCACCAATGCATGCATCACCAACCAAGGTGTGGGTGGTGTGCTGGCCGTGGCAGAAGCGGCAGCGTCACTCTATGCTGGCGAGGCTGCGCGAGTCACGGCGATCGGCCATGACTCGTCCTTGGAGCCGGAAACGGTTCTTTATTATCACAGCGTCGGTTTGTTGTCGGAGGACACCGCGCGGCCATTTGACGGTCAGCGCAGTGGCACGGTCTTTGGTGAAGGCGCAGCCGCACTGGTGCTCGAAACGGCTGCGGAGGCCCTATCACGCGGTGCAACTCCACTCGGTGAGTTTCTTGGCTCTGGGTGTGTCAGTGAAGCGACTGGTGTGCTCAATATTCGACCAGACGGTGATGGCGTGAGTCGTGCCATTCAGATCGCGCTAGCGGATGCAAATATCTCGCCTGATGACGTCGGCATGATCGTCGCCCATGGCAACGGCACTCGCCTCAATGATGCATCGGAAGCGATCGGTATCCGTCGCGTGTTCGGGGATCAAATTCCGCCAGTCACCGCTTTCAAATGGGCCTACGGCCATCTCATCGCCGCAGCAGGCATTCTGGACTTAGTGATGGCTTTGAATGCGTTGAGGCAAAAAATAGTGCCGGGTATTGCGACGCTAAACGCTCTCGATGAGAGTCTCGTTCCTTTTCCAGTTTCATCATCGCCACAGCAGCCACGCAGTGACATAGCACTGATTGTATGCCGGGGTTTCGGCAGTATGAATGTCGCGCTCCTCGTCCGTGCCAGTTCGTAATGAATGCCAGCCCTCCAACCTCACGCTGCGGAATCGATACAGTCGAAATATCCCGCATGGAGAAATTGCTGGCCGATCTGCTTCCTGACGAACTCGCACGGCTCTTCACGGCACAAGAATTGATGGATGCTGGCAATGGTGTGGGTCGTGCAGCAAGTCTTGCCGCGCGATTCGCGGCCAAAGAAGCATGCTGCAAGCTTTTCCCCCGCGAGACAAGTCTGGGGCACATCGAGCCATCCGATTTCAGTGTGTGCAGTGATGGATATGGCGCACCACAGATCGTTGCCAGTGACAAGGCGCAAACTTTGATGGACCGACACCGCATTGCAGCCATCCGTGTCTCACTGACTCATACTGAAGCGAGCGCCTCAGCCGTAACGCTGGCGGAAATGAGGCAAACCGTCGTGCCTTGGTTTGGTAAATGGATTTACCACGTGCTGCCGATCAGGCGTCAATTAGTGATATGTAATTTGCGGCGCGTTTTTGGCGAGGTGTTGCCTGAGTCGGAAATCGTTAGACTCGCGCAGGCCTATTATGCGCACTTCATCCATTTTTTCATCGACTTCGTGAAACGACCCTTCATGTCGGCAACACGACGGAAAAATGGTGTCCGCGTTGAGAATATGGATTCACCAACACGCGCTCACACGCAAGGTAAGGGCTTGCTGCTTCTGACTGGGCACTTTGGCAATTGGGAGGTCGCAACCGTCGAAGGTCTCAATCAATTTCCGCAATACCGTGGATTGTTTCACCTCGTGCGCAGGCCGCTCAAACCAAAGCTTCTCAACGATTTCATCACTCGACGTATCAAGCGGGCTGGTTTCGGAACTTTGGCGAAGCGTGGCTCGCTGGATGAGATGCTCGAACTATTAGGGAAGGGGGCCATCGTGGTCTTCGTGTTCGATCAACACGCATCCCGCCGCGAAGGTGTCTCGGTAGATTTTTTTGGCCACCCGGCTGGGACGAACAAGAGTTTAGCCATTATAGCCGAAACCACCGGCGCGCCCGTCATTCCGGTGGCGAGTTGGCGTGAGCCTGACGGCACTCACGTGTTGCGTTTTGAGGACCCGCTAGCCCGCATTGAAAGTGATAATCCCGGTGAGTTCATCCGACTCAATACTCGAGCCTACAATGAGGCACTCGAACGCATACTGCTGCGTCATCCCGAGCAGTGGATTTGGATGCATAAACGCTGGAAGGGCCGGATATAGGCACCAAGTAATCTCAAAACTTATGGCCAGTTTTGAGCCAGTCCGTGATCATTCGCAGCACTTCGCTTCGCTTTCTAAAAAAGAGAAAATGATCGTCAGCAGCGAACAGGCGCGTCGTAACATTCAGACCTGCTGACTTTAATCTTCCCGCATAGTCGGAGACGTAACTCCAAGGCACTCGGTCATCGTTGCCGCCTGATATGACAAGAAATGGGCAGTGTTTCAGACGTGCGGCTAAACTCTCTGCTTGGATCCGACTGTGGAATACAGCTGACAGGTAGATCAACGAACGAAATCTCGGTCCAGCACCTGATTCGGCCAGGCAGACTCCCTTGCCGCCATTCGAAAGGCCCATGAGGTGAATTTGATTCGGATCGATCGCAGTATGCTTGCCCGCATCCGCAATAGCACGGGTGATGACATCGTAGGCACCGCGTTTTTCCCAATTCCCCATTCCAAAGGTTGGCGCGACTATGGTGATGCCGAGTTCATCGGCAATTTTGGAAAGAAGCCAAACATAGGCTTTAAAGTTACCGCCACTGCCATGCACGAAAACCAGTGCGGGTGTGGGCTTTGTGCGGTCCACAGACGCAGGAATGTAATGGAAATAGTGTCCGTCTCGAAACTCGGAGAAGCTCATTTCTCGATAGATCGCAGGCAGCGCAGATCCAACGGCACGGAAGCCGGAATCGTGCTCCATTTCTGCGTAGATCGCATCGGTCATCGTGGAAAGCTCACGTCGCTGCGCTCGATCAAAATATGGATCAATTGTCATGGCTGCGGCATATCCGAGGCGGATCTGATCAATTTCTGGCATCAACGTCCCAATGGAACTTCTGCTGTAATGCCAGCCACCATCTGAATACCGGGTGTGAATCCGTTCAGCGGCCACAGTGTGCCCATTTGGTGCAGTCCAAATAGCCAGAGTGACTCCAATCAGACTCAGGACGAGGAGCGTCATCCCTGTTTTCTGCTGCATGGGCTGGCCACGCTCTTCCCCAATGCACCATAGCAGTGGCCCTGCTCCAAAAAATCCCAGGCACATACTCAATAGCAGCCCTTCCCATGTCCTCAAAAAGCACAACCCCAAAAATCCAAGCGGAATCAACAGAAAGGCAAGCAGTAAGACAAAAGCCTTCAGGAGTGCGAGTGGTGAGGTCATGCCTCCATGCAACTGGCTAGGCAAAGAATAACAAGTTGAACTGAATCTTGAGTCATCGTGTGAAAAACATCTTGCCAGATCGCTCTGCATCCCTCAGACTCAGGCCGTTCCAAGTTCTCTCAACTTGGTGAACACTTGGTGTCGCCTCCGGCAGGTTTGCCGATGTTTTACCAGCTTTCGCGCTGATGAAACGTGACCACGCATCCCCTGCGTGGCCGTCAATCCTCTGGAGCACACCGCGGCAAGGCCGCTTCCCCACCCACATCACCCAAAGCACTCCTTACACGAATGGCCGCCATCATGGCATACGCCAATCGTCGTATTTAAACTGACATCGCAACTCATTATGGCAGGCCACAATAAATGGTCCAAGATCAAGCGGGGCAAAGCCGTCGTTGACGCCAAGCGCGGCAACGCTTTCAGCAAACTTGCGAAAGAAATCACTCTGGCCGCCAAGCACGGTGGCGGGAGCCCCGAAACCAATGCGCGCCTGCGCAGTGCCATTCTCGCTGCACGTGCCGCAAACGTGCCCAATGACAATATCGACCGCGCCATCAAAAAAGGCACTGGTGAGCTCGGCGGTGCTCAGCTCGAAGAAATCCTCTATGAAGCCTACGCGCCCGGTGGCGTGGCCATGATGATTGAAATCGTCACGGATAATCGCAACCGCACTGCCAACGACATTCGCGTTCTCCTTTCCAAGAATAACGGTACTTTCGCCGACTCTGGCAGCGTGGCCTACCTCTTCGCACGCCGAGGGGAAATCCGACTGGACAAAGCATCTGCCACTGAGGACCAGATCATGGAGATCGCCCTCGAGGCTGGGGCGGATGACATCCAAAGCGATGACGATGATTGGATTGTTTATACTGCAACGGATCAGCTTTTTCAGGTCAATGGCATTCTGCGTGACAAGGGCCTCACCTCGCGCACGCAGAATCTCATCTACCAGCCTCAGACTGTTGTCACGGTGAGTGATGTGGACACTGCCAAGTCCCTCCTCCGCCTCTACGACATCCTCGACGACTACGACGATTCACAAAACATCCACGCCAATTTCGAGATCGACGATTCCATCGCCGATCAACTCGATTAATGCACTTTCCCTCCCTGATTATGCCCGAAAAAATCTCTACCGAAGCCGAAGCAACCACGCCAACGCCCAAGCGTAAGGCTCCTGCCAAAAAAGCGGTCGCAAAAAAAGCTCCTGCCAAAAAAGTGGCCGCTAAAAAGGCTCCTGTTGCCAAAGCTGTCGAAACGCCCATCGAAGTTGTGGTTGAAGCACCTGCTAAAAAGCCTGCTGCCAAGCCTGCTCGAAAAACGGCTGTTAAAAAAGCCAAGCTGCGCACTGCAGATGATGAGATGCAGCCTGAGTTTCCAATGGCTCCCGAGGTTCCTGTCGCGCCTGCTGTTGCTGCTCCCGCGCCACCACCACCGCCTACGCCAGTTGTCATTGAAAGCACAGTAGCCGCTGAGCCAATCGCTGCGGCACCCGTTGTCGAAAATAACGCACAAGTTTCAGGTGAGCCATCTAGCCAGTCGCAGGCCCCCGAGGCACCCAAAACTGCGAATGAACGACGTAAGTCCAAGTTCGAACGTTGGAAAGAGCGCCAGCGCCAACGCGCTCTCGAGCGCCAGCAAGCGCGCCAAAATGGTGGTGGCGGGGGCAATGAACAGAGTGGCCAACCAAATGGCGACCGAGGTGATCGTGGCGGGGATCGTCAAGATCGAGGCAACCGGCATGAGAGAAATGATCGCAACGGAGCCTCGCAGGACTTTGAGCCTGCCCGCGAAACGCCACAGGGACCGCCAGAGCCTTCTTGCGGTATTCTAGAGCTTTCTCCAAAAGGCTACGGCTTCCTACGTCAGCGTGACCGTGCTTATGCGCAGCATCCACAGGACGCCTTTGTCACTCAAGATATCATCCGCCAGTATGGACTGCGCGAAGGCATGGAAGTCAAAGGCGTGCAGTGTAAAGGCAACCGAGGCCCTC
>JANOBP010000341.1:0-8852 GCA_031411715.1 Verrucomicrobiaceae bacterium
CACACCAGGCACACCCGGTGAGGAGGGGAAATTCCACTTTGAACTCCGCAGTATCGCCGACGCTGGCTTTGTCGGCTTCCCCAATGCCGGCAAATCCACGCTGCTCTCCAAACTCAGCGCTGCACGGCCTAAGATCGCCAATTATCCTTTCACAACCCTTCAGCCCAATGTCGGTGTCATCGAATTTGGCCCCAACCGCCGTGGCACTCTCGCGGACATTCCAGGACTCATCGAAGGAGCCTCACAAAACGTCGGCCTCGGTCATGACTTCCTGCGCCACATCATGCGCTGCCGCATTTTGCTCTTCGTAGTTGATACCGCAGGCACGGAGGGACGTGATCCAGTCGCCGATCTCGAAACTGTCCGCACTGAGGTCTCCATTTACTCTAGCGAACTCGCCAAGCGTCCATGGTGCATCCTCGCCAACAAAATGGATCTTCCTGAAGCCGCCGACAACATCGAGAACTTCAAAGAGCGTTTTAAGCGCATCAAAGTCTTCCCCATCTCCGCCGACACGGGTGAAGGTCTCGACAAACTCCGCAAATGGCTCGACGAAAAAATCGGCTACGACGTGGAGAAGTGATGTGACGCATCTGGAAGTTGAATTTGCAGCCTGATTGCCTCATCATAGCCCCATGAGTGCCAACGCCCTTCTTCAAGCCTTCGAGCGCTTGGGTCATGCCCAGCAGCTTCAGCTCCTCGCAGACATGTGGGACCAAGTGGCTGAGAACAATCAACCGCCCAAGTTGACGTCCGCTCAGAAGAAGGAACTCACTAGCCGCAAGAAGCTGTATCAGGCTGGCCAGTCAAAGGGGCGTCCGTGGGCCGCAGTGAAAGCCAGCCTCCTAAAAGCTGATGGCCGTTGAGTCCATCATCCTGCCAGAGGCAGATCAAGAAATCGCTGATGCCTATCACTGGCTTGAGCGGCGGGATGAAGGCCTCGGCAAAGAGTTTCTTCGCTGCCTCGACGCTGCGATCACGACGATCTGTCAGTCTCCAGAAGGTTATTCAAAAGCCTTCGATGATTTCCGTCACTACCAAGTCCGTCGCTTTCCGTACACCGTCTATTACGAGTATGAAGATGACATGGTGTTGGTTTACGCCGTTTATCATAGTGCGCAAGATCTGGGCCGATTGAAGAAGAGTTTGTGGCTGCGAAAACCGTTGTAGCTGCCAATGTCCCTCAATCGCTCCAACATCTGCTGGCTCGTGCTCGCGCTGATCACGGCGGGGTATCTGCTGTTTTGGGCGTTGCTGCTTGGAGCTACCGCGACCTACGCAACGTTGGATTCTTGGCTGCGAGTCATTGAGTCGCCTCAAATCCGCTATGCGACATGGTTGAGCCTTGTGACATGCACAGCGGCTGCTCTTCTGGCTTTGCTGCTGGCCGTTCCCGTCGGCTATTTGATGTCACGGCGCGATTTCCGTGGCAAATCGTGGCTCGATGCGGCTTTGGACATCCCCATCATCCTGCCGCCACTCGTTGTGGGGCTGTGCTTGCTGATCTTCTTCCAGACGCGGATCGGCAAAGTCATCGAAAACGGTTTCGACTTGAATATATATCCAATTGAGGCTCCGCAGACGTGGCGGCCACTATCTAAAAAAAATCAGAGCGAATTTCAGGTTGATGATGAATTTCAAAGGGAATTCCATCCTCATAAAGAATTCCAAACTGAAGAGATGCGACATGTCCTTCACGTTCCTGGCTTTTCCTTTACTTATACGATTTGCGGTGTCGTTCTCGCTCAATTCGTCGTCGCAGCGGCCTTCGCCATCCGCACCATGCGTGGCACATTTGATCATCTTTCGGCGCGGCCGGAGGATGTGGCGTTGACGCTTGGCTGCACGCGGTTTCAGGCGCTGTGGCATGTGGCGCTGCCTGCGGCTCGGCGTGGCATGGTCGCGGCGTTTTGCATCGCTTGGGCCCGCAGTTTGGGTGAGTTTGGCCCTATCCTCGTTTTTGCTGGTGCGACGCGAATGAAGACCGAAGTGCTGCCCACAACGGTCTGGCTTGAGTTAAGCGTTGGAAACCTCGATTCCGCCGTCGTGGTCAGTCTGCTCATGGTGGCACTTGCTGTGGTGGTTTTGGTCGTCGTGCGTGCTGCGGGAGAAAAAGTATGATCCAGCTCGAAAACATCTCCTGGAGTGCTGGCACGCGTTCGATTTTGCAGAACGTGAGCCTCACCATCCCGGCTAATTCATATGCCGTCATGATGGGAAGCACGGGTTGCGGTAAAACCTCGCTGCTGGAGATCATTTGTGGTCTGCGCCGGCCCAAATCAGGCCGCGTGAAGCTCGATGGCCGTGATGTCACCGATTTGGAGCCTCGCCAGCGTGGGATCGGCTATCTACCCCAAGACCTCGCCTTGTTTCCCGGCTTGATCGTGCGCGAGCAAATCGCCTTTGCGCTCAAACTTCGTCGCATGCCATCCGAGGAGCGCGTGAAGCAGCTCGCAGATGAACTCGGCATCACGCACTTGCTTGACCGATACCCCAACGATCTATCCGGTGGCGAAAAACAGCGCGTGGCCCTCGCGCGTGCTCTAGCCGCTCAGCCCAAGCTTCTGCTGCTCGATGAGCCTCTCTCTGCGTTGGATGAAACGATGCGCGGTGATGCGGCCACGATGCTCAAGCGCATCCAGCAGCAGCATCAACTCACCATCCTGCACGTCACACATTCCAATGCCGAAGCTGAGCAGCTCGCTGATATACGGCTGCACATGGATGGCGGACAGATTATCTGATTGTCATCACACATTCTCCCGCTTACTGAGGGATCATGGCGCGGCTTGTTCTGCGTTTTCTTTCGTTCGCAGAAGCAGGGAAGGCCGTGAGAACCGGCCACAGTGGCGCTGCGGTATCGGGTTACAGACCTCCATTCATGCCTCACGGCATGGAGCAAAGCCAATCGGGAGCAATCCAGGGTGAAGGCGGAGGCGAGGATGCGGCAAACAACCGCGAGAAACCCGGAGTCCGAACATCTCTCCGCGAACACTCATCGAACCAATGATAACCCCAAATAATGAAATACCACATCACCTGTGGCTGGCTTCTCATATCCCTGAGTTCCAGCCTGACCCAAGCTGCTGAGCCGCTCCCGGAAGTCGTCATCACAGCCACGAAAACTGAAACCGAGCGCTGGCGCACCGCATCCAGTGTCACCGTCATCGATCGCAAAAAAATCGACGAACAGCAGCTCAAACTACTGCCGGATGCTCTGCGGCAAGTCCCTGGTCTCGTCATCGCCGACCGCGGCACACCGGGTTCAGTCACTGGCATCTTCCTGCGTGGCACCAACAGCGATCAAACGCTGGTCGTGATCGACGGCAGACCCATTCCTGCCAATCTGGCCGGCCTCTATAACATTGAAACCATGGCGCTCGACAATGTGGAGCGCATTGAAGTGCTGCGTGGACCTGCATCGAGCATTTACGGTGGTAAAACACTCGGTGGTGTCATCAACATCATCACACGCAGCGGTAAAGGTTTGGCCAAGCCTGAGTTTGGAGCATTTTTTGAAGCAGGGAGCTTTGGCACCTTCCGCGAGGGCATCAGCACGCGCGGAAGCTCTGGCATCATGGATTGGAGCCTCGAGTATGGCCGCACGGATACACAGAGCTATCGTATCAACAGCCAAATGCAGCTCGATAACGTCTCCGGCAAAGTAGGACTGCAGCTTGCAGACACCCTGCGCTTTGATCTCGACTTCCGTTACTACAATGCGGAGGTCGGCGCTCCCGGCGCTCATACGGCCCATGACCCGACGAATCCCTTCTTCCCGAGTGACACGTCGGACGATCATGTGCATACCGAGTTTTGGAGCGTCTCGCCGCGGCTCGTCTGGCAGACGACAGACTGGTGGACCCAGTCGCTGACCTACCAATTTGGAAACTTCCGCCAAGTCGCTACCAACTTCACTGGCGGATACGGATTGAATAATCGCATCACTTCACGCACGCACTTTCTGGACTACCAAAACGTCTTCAAACCAACCGACAAGTGGACGATCACGGCTGGAGCGTGGTTTCAAAACAACAACTACTCACGCTTCAACGATGATAGTCCCTTTGAGCCAGGCGGCTTCTTTACCAACCCTGACGCCAGCTCATACGATGTCGATCAAGCCGAGACAAACTGGGCTACCTATTTGCAAACTCAGGCAGAAATATTGCCCGGTTGGAATCTCATCGGTGGTTTTCGTCATGATTCATATTCCGACTTTGGTGATGCCAATACCTGGCGCGCGGGAACAAGCTGGCGCATGCCATGGACGCAGACCATTCTGCACGCCAATTACGGCACGGCTTTCGCGCCTGCCAGCCCGCAGAACCGCGAGGTCGCGTTGTTTGGCAATCCGCTCCTCACGCAGCCCGAGCGCAGTCGCGGTGTGGAAGTCGGTATTGAGCAGCCATTTGCCAACAACAAAGCCAGCATCAGCCTGACGTATTTCCGCAACAGCATTCAGAACTTGATCGTCTTTCTGCCGCCATTTGGTCCGCTGCAGCAAATTGATCAGGCGCGCACCGCAGGACTGGAGGCTGCCTTCAATTGGCAGCCTTGTGACAGCTTCGGAGTCAGTGCTCAATACACCTATCTCGATGCCAAGAACCTGACAGCGCAAACGCGCCTCGTCCGCCGCCCACGTCACATGATCACAGCGGATATGTGGGTGAAGCCAGTTTCTAAATTCCGCCTTGGCCTGGGTGCTCTTTACAGCATTGACCGCGAGGATGGCTTTGGTGCAGCACAGACGAGTGTGGAGGACTATTTACGCCTGCGCCTCACCGCCAGTTATAGCGTGAGCAGCAACGTCGAGCTTTATGCCCGCGTGGAAAACCTCCTTGGTGAGCGCTATGCAGAAGTCCAAGGTTTTCAGGCCATGCGCACCGGCGTGTATGCAGGATTACGGCTGCGCTTTTGAGTAAGGCGTGCTAAAACAGCCGCGTGGCTCTTCCATCACGCTCTGAATCACCATCCACGCTGCGCGCGCGTTTCATCCGCCGCGTCAGCGTGGAGAGTCCATTCTATCGTTTGTTCGATCATCTGCCCGATGTGGCCTTTTTTGCCAAAGACGCCCAGTTTCGCCTCATGTGTGCCTCACGGCGATTCATCGAGCGTTTTGGCTTCACAGCCGAGGGGCAGATCATCGGCAAAAATGACTTTGATCTCTTCCCTGCGCGTCTCGCCGAGAATTTTCGACGCGATGACGAAGAAATCCTCCGCACCGGTCAGCCGAAGCTCAACATCGTCGAACTCTTCTTCACCGACCAGGGACTGCCAGACTGGTTCGTCACCAACAAACTGCCACTTCATGACGCCAAAGGCCGTGTCATCGGCCTGATGGGCACTGTACAGAGCTACGAAGGCAAAAAACAGCTCCTCCAGCCCTACCTGCAAATCGACCGCGCCCTCGCCTACATCCGCGAGCACTTCCGCACAGGCGTTTCCATCACTCAACTCGCAGAAATCGTTCATCTTTCCCCGCGTCAGCTTCACCGCAAATTCGTCGAGACCTTTGGGGCCAGCCCACAGATTTTCATCATGAAAGTCCGTATCCAGGCCGCCTGCGAGGCCCTCCAGTGCGAAAGCGCCCAGATCGCCGAGGTAGCCCGCGAGTTCGGCTTTTGTGATCAAAGCTCCTTCACCCAGCACTTCCATCGACACATGGGTATGACACCGCTGGCCTACCTGCGGCAGTATCGACTGCGCCGCGCCTAGAAGCCTTTGGCCTCCGCTCAAAAACCTGTTGCTGCTTCAAGCATCGCGCGTAAAGACTCCGCCCTCGACTTTCGCGCGGTTAGCTCAGCGGTAGAGCATTGCCTTCACACGGCAGGGGTCGCAGGTTCGAACCCTGCACCGCGCACCATTTAGTCCGAGTCAGCTCACTTGTGAACGAGTGACATCAAAAGTGCCAAGTCACGCCTGCTGCGAGGTGGTGGAAAAGGGTCGTGTTGTAGTTACTGTCACTGTCCACGCCGCCTTCCAGGACTCGGTAAGCCAAGCGCATCGCCAAGTGGTCAGTGGCGTGATATTGGATGGCTGCGAGGACATCTTCAGCGCGGCCATTTGGGCCTACGAGTGCGTCACCTTCGACGAGTAGGCTGAAGCGTGGAGCGAAGCGCCAATCGAGGCGGAATTTGATGAGTGGCACAAAGCCGATGCTGGATTCCCGTGCCGACAAGCCGCCCTGATTGACCTGAATGGAGGCGTCGCGGATCTTTCCAGTGAGGCCCATGCCAAAGGTCACGGTCTCGGTTTTCACGAAGTTATATCGATAGGTGAGGCGGTAGGATTCAAAACGATAGGGTGCTATGGTGGGCGTGTTGGGTGCGAAGGTCGTCCCCGCAAAACTCACCGGTGTTGCGAAAGCTCCCGAGTACTCCTCACGAAGCGGAGCGGCAAGGACGGAAACGTCATGGCTGCTGTCGATGTGCCAGGTGGCCTTGGTACGGAAGTAGGCGCTCGGGTAAGTCGCCTGTAAATCATCTTTAAGTGAGAAGAGAGTTCCCGTGTCACCCGCGACCCTGACGTCGTTACGGCCCGTCAAAACCGCGCTGCATTCGAGATCCAAGCTGATTTGTGCATGCGTTTGGTTGAGGAAAAGGGTGGAATTTTTATTCATGATGAAGGTAAATGCTGGGATTCAGCCCCTCTTCTCCACTCATGTCGGTGCTTTTGATGCAAATCTGATGCGATGACCTACCTGAATTTGCTGGCTTCAAACTCTGTCTTCCATGTCCACGCTTTCAGAGGCGGGCACGGCGGTGAAATACGTCTTCAGGGAGCCGAGCAGGGTGAAGCGCGCATCCTGCGTCGTCGGGATCGCAGTGGTACCATTGGGCCAGCCGGGTGCAATGGGGCAACATCGATGTCGGTGTGGCTGCGCGTTACGGTTTGCACATGATGCTCAAAACTGGCTACACTCCTCGCGATAATCTGATTAAGCTCTTTTTTGGCGACAGTACCTTTGCGAGCGACAGCGACATGATCGGCCGAACTTTTTGCGCTCTGCGTATGTGGGCAGCTCTCCAGCCCGAAGCGATGAAAGCCTAGATCACCTCCCAGCCTGATCCTGAAATGCGTAAGGCCCTCACGTGGCTGCTGGAGAACCCTTGGGGCACGGGTGAGAAGTAGATGGCGGCACAGCCTCGACTTTCGGAAAAAGTCAGCCACTATCGGCTTCGCCATGCGCTACCAGCCACTCCCCGCCGAACTCTTCACTGAAAACCGTCAGCGCCTCCGCGCCATGCTTCAGCCACGCTCGTTGGTCATCCTGCATGCCAATGACGTGCTTCCCACCAATGCCGACGGTTCCATCGGATTCGTGCAGAATAGCGACCTGTTTCATCTCAGCGGCATTGATCAGGAAGAGACCATCCTGATGCTCTTCCCCGATGCACAGGACCCCAAGCTGCGTGAGATGCTTTTCGTCCGCGAGACCAATGAAACCATCGCTGTGTGGGAAGGTGAAAAACTCACCAAAGCGCAGGCCACCGACCGCAGCGGCATCGAGCGTGTGCATTGGCTCACTGACTTCGAGCTGCACTTCCGCCAGCTCATGTGTCAGGCAGATCAAGTCTTCCTCAACTCCAACGAGCACCCGCGTGCCACCATCCCCACGGAAACCCGTGAAATGCGCTTCACCCAGCGCTGCCAGCGCGAGTATCCGCTGCACGACTACCGCCGCCTCGCACAGCTCATGCATCCGCTGCGCGTCATCAAGAGCCCGCATGAAATCAACGCGCTCAACGAAGCCGTGCGCATCACCAGCGACGGCTTTGATCGCTTGCTGAAGTTCGTAAAACCCGGCGTGCATGAATTCGAGATCGAGGCCGAGCTGTCGCACGAGTTCCTCCGCCAGCGTGCCCGCGGATTCGCCTACACGCCCATCATCGCCACTGGCGGCAATGCCTGCGTGCTTCATTACATCACCAATCATTGCCAGTGTCAGGATGGCGAGCTGCTGCTGCTCGACGTCGCCGCCAATTACGGCAACTACAACGCCGACCTCACCCGCACCATCCCCGTGAACGGCAAATACACGCCGCGTCAGCGCCAGGTCTATGACGCCGTGCTGCGCGTCTTCCGTGCCTGCTGCAAGATGCTGCGTCCCGGCGTCATCATTCGCGAGTATCAGGAAAAAGTCGGCCTGCTCATGCAGGAAGAACTCCTCGGTCTCGGCCTCATCACTCAGGCCGACATCGATAAGCAAGACCCCGAGAAGCCCGCGTATAAAAAATACTTCCCCCACGGCACCTCGCATCCCCTCGGCATCGACGTTCACGACGTCGGCCACATGTGGGAGCCTGTGCAAGTCGGCATGGTCTTCACCGTCGAGCCCGGCATCTACATCCGTGAAGAAAACCTCGGCGTGCGCCTCGAAAACGACATCATCATCGGCGAGCACGAAAACATCGACCTCATGGCCCACATCCCCATTGAGGCCGACGAGATCGAGGCGCTGATGAAACGCTGACATGTCGCTGCCGAGATTCTATTTGCCAATCGATGCGTGGAGCGGTGCGCCGCTCACGCTCACTGGCGACGAGGCGCAGCATTGCAGCCGCGTCATGCGCAAGCAGCCCGGCGACAAGATTGAAATCTTCGACGGCGCAGGTCGAGTCGCTGTCTGCGAGATCACACATGTCTCCAAATCGGAAGTTCAGGCCAAAATCACTTCCGAAACACGATTGGAGCCCTTCAAGACATCAATCCATCTCCTTCCCGCCCTCATCAAAGCCGAGCCCTTCGAGTGGCTGCTCGAAAAATCCGTCGAACTTGGTGCCACCAGCATCCAACCCGTCATCACCGAGCGCACCGTCATTCATCTCGATGCCGCGCAGACCGAGAAG
>JANOBP010000342.1:0-7125 GCA_031411715.1 Verrucomicrobiaceae bacterium
GTGGCTACGCATCGCGGTGCAGGGACAGGATGTGCGCGAGTCCTTCTCCAAACGCGCCGACATCCCGCTTCAAAACGGCGCGGAGGGCGATGACGCTTTCGATCTGCGCCTCGCCAGCATCGAACTCGGTGATCCGCAGCACCTCAGCCTCAAAGTCGGGCGTCAGGTGCTCGCTTACGGCGATGAGCGTCTCGTCGGCCCGCTGGAGTGGCTGAACTTCAGCCGCACCTTCGATGCGCTTAAGCTGCACTATCAGGCACCGACGTGGTGGATCGACGCCTTCACCTCCAGTGTCGTGCGCATCCACGAATCCGAGTTCAACCGCTCCGACTGGCTCGGCAATGGCGACGTGCGCCAGCAGTTCTTCAGCGGCCTCTACTTCAGCAGCCAGTTCCTGCCGTTTCAGGCCACCGACCTCTACGCCTTCCATCTGCATGAGGAATCCTTCGCCGGCGGCACGGATTTCATCACGCTGTGCACACGCTTCAAAGGCGATCCGCTGAAACTTGCCGGATGGGACTACACCGTCG
The DNA here is from genome assembly GCA_031411715.1 of Verrucomicrobiaceae bacterium. Classification (GTDB taxonomy): domain Bacteria; phylum Verrucomicrobiota; class Verrucomicrobiia; order Verrucomicrobiales; family Verrucomicrobiaceae; genus Prosthecobacter. The sequence continues at coordinate 531 of JANOBP010000342.1, forward strand.
AGCTCACCGGTCAGAGCGGCCAGGTGAATGGCCGCCCACTCAGTGCCTATGCCTACCATCTCGAAGGCGGTTACAACTGGCTCAAATCATCGTGGAAACCGCGTCTCGCGCTCGAATACAGCATGGGCAGTGGCGATAGCGATCCGAATGACGGACGCGTGCACACCTTCCAGAACCTCTTTCCCACCAATCATCCGCCCTATGGCTTCATGGACACCTTCTCGTGGCAAAACATGCACAACCTCGTTCTGCGACTCGCTGCACAACCGCATCCGAAAGTGAAGACCACGCTCGACTTCCACTCCTTCTGGCTCGCAACGACAGGCGATGCCTGGTATCGCGCCAACGGCACCACACGCGTTCGCGCCATCAATCCGAACGCGAATAGCCACGCGGGTTGCGAACTCGACTTCACGGTGAATGCCAAGCTCTCGCAGCATCTCGACATGCTCTTCGGCTACTCACATTTCTTTGCCGGAGCTTATCTCGCTAGCACAGGTGCTAGTGACGACGCCGACTTCGCCTACTTAATGCTCACACTCAATTACTGATCCCTCATGAACAACGTCTCCCTCGCCGTCCAATTCTTCCTCCAAATCGCCGTCATCCTGCTCGCATGTCGCGTCGTCGGAGCCATCGCGGCTCGTTTTGGCCAGCCGCAGGTCGTCGCGGAGATGATCACCGGCGTTTTGCTCGGGCCATCACTGTTTGGCATGTTAACGCCTGAGTGGCAGCAGTGGCTCTTCCCCTGGGATAAGGCGCAGAAACTGCGCGACACCTCCTGCTACCTCTTTCCCGCCTCCCAGCTTGGATTGGCGCTCTACATGTTCATCGTCGGTATGGAGTTCCGCGTGGACATCGTCAGCAAGCGTCTAAAGAGCAGCGTCGCCGTTTCAATTGCCGGCATGGTGACGCCGTTTGTGCTCGGTGCCGGCCTTGCGTGGGTCTTCTTCCACTACACGAAGCTGTTTCCAGAAAAAACGTCCCTCATGGAGGCCATGCTCTTCCTCGGTGCCTCCATGTGCATCACGGCTTTTCCAATGCTGGCGCGCATTATTCATTTCAAAGGACTCACCGGCACAACGATGGGCACCGTGGCCATCGGTGCGGGTGCGATTGACGATGCCACCGCCTGGATTCTCCTCGCCGTCGTGCTGGCCAGCTTTGATGACAACCTTGGCGGTGTGATCTACAACATTGGCGGCGCAGTTGGCTACGTCGCGCTGACACTGCTCATCATTCGTCCACTCTTGGCCAAATGTTCTTCACTGTTGATCAAAGATGAAAAACTCAGCGACGCGGGCCTTGTTACCGCCATCGCCATGATGTCAGTGGGTGCTTGGTTCACAGATTTGATCGGCCTGCACGCCGTCTTCGGAGCCTTCATCATGGGAGCAGCCATGCCACGCGGCATCATGGTGCGTGATCTCGTCGCGCGCATTCAGCCTCTCACCGTCGCCTTGCTCCTGCCCCTCTTCTTCACCTACTCCGGCCTCAATACCAAAATCGGCCTGCTCAACACCTGGTTCCTCTGGGGCATGTGCATCGCCGTGCTCGTTGCCGCCGTCATGGGCAAGTGGCTGGCCTGCACGCTCGCCGCCAAAGCTACTGGAATCTCCAACCGAGAAGCCATGGGCATCGGCATCCTCATGAACGCTCGTGGCCTCATGGAACTCATCATCATCAACATCGGCCTCCAGCGCGGCATCATCTCGGAGGGCCTCTTCGCCACGCTCGTCATCATGGCTGTTGTTACCACACTCATGGCCAGCCCCATCTTCGAGCGCCTTGTCGGCTCCGGTAACTACAAGCCGGAACCGGAACCGAGCGTCGGCATCTGAACCGAAAAACGACATTGCCAGCGCCGCCAAATCAGAGCACCATCCGTCCATGAAACGTCATGACCCACAGCCCATCCGCCTGGAGGACGCGCAGCGCCTATGGACCTTGCAGCAGCAGAACACATCGCTATCAGCAGCCGACCAAAAACTCCTCGCGCAAGCCTGGGAGTGGCAGATGTGGAAAAGCCACGGGATCTTGTTGAAGAATGGGAATACAGAGTCAAAAACCAGTTCGCAGCGCTCAAAAGATGGGCGTCAGCTAGCGGCTGCTTGCTGAGTCCTTCGGCAATTCCACCCATCCTGTCAGGTGCCACACCTGGGCGTGAGATCACCGCTTACATTCATCCCGCATCAGGTCGCGTGTGGAAAGCCACCTTCCCCGGCGAGGCTGGCTTCGGGGCCTTCGGCTACTACACACCCGCAGGTTATCTGCGCCGACTACGGTTGAGCAACGTCGTCTTCGGTGATGACGTGCAGTTCGAAGGCGTCTGGCCGCGTCCGAAGGGCATCAGCCTTGTCACGTCCCAGCCCTTCATCCATCCGCACCCGGTGCGCTTCATTCCCACGCAGGATGAAATCGAGGCGTTCCTCGAAGACCTCGGCTTTCGCTGGGTCGAATCTCGCATGCTCTGGGAGCGCGACGACGGCGTCGAACTCGCTGACACCCATGATCGCAACTTCATCATCGCTCCTGATGGCCTTATCCGCGCCATCGACGTGCAGCCGCGCTTGAAGCCCGGTTTCGACTTCGAGAATGTCATTCCAGGCTGAAAGCAGCACGAATGATTCGCCACGCGGCCATCATTCGTCATTCTACGCGCCCCATTCGCATGTCCGCTCCGCTTCCGATCTTTGAACTCCGCCAGACCTTCACCGCCGCTCTTCTCGATCCGGCGTTGCCGAATCTGCTGATCAAAGCGCCCACAGGCTCCGGAAAATCGACACAAATCCCGCAGTTCGTGCTCGATTCGGGATTTCTGGCGGAAGGCAAGCGCTGCATCGTGCTGCAGCCGCGACGCATTGCGGCACGCATGCTGGCGCAGCGAGTTGCGCGTGAGCGCAACGCACGCCTTGGCGGTGAAGTGGGCTATCAGGTGCGCTTTGACAATGTCACGAGCCGCGAGACGCGACTCAGCTATGTCACCGAGGGCGTCATGCTGCGTCAGATGCTCGAAGATCCGCTGCTGGAGCGCGTGGGATGCATCTGCATCGACGAATTCCATGAGCGGCATCTCGATGGCGATCTCGTGCTCGCCTTCGCGCGTCAACTTCAGCGCACGCGGCGACCCGATTTGAAGATCATCGTCATGTCGGCCACGCTGGTGCCGGGGCCGCTCGTCGAGTTCATGCAGCCATCCAAGCTGCTCGAATCCGAAGGCCGCACCTTTCCCGTCGAGGTGCGCTACCAAGCCGCGCTTCAGCTCAAAACAGGCTACCCAGAGCCGATCTGGGATCAGGCGGCACGCGCCTGCGAAGATTTGGCCAATTCGCCCGGCTTCAGCGGCGACATGCTGGTCTTCATGCCCGGCGGTCACGAAATTCGCAAAACCATCGCCGCCATCCAAGGCCGCAGCTTTGCGCGCGGTCGGCGTGTGGTGCCTTTGCATGGTGAATTGACGCCGCAGGATCAAGACGCTGCCGTGACGCCCGGCGAGCAACCCAAGATCATCGTCAGCACCAACGTCGCTGAAACATCGCTCACCATCGAAGGCGTGCGCGCCGTGGTGGATGGTGGCACAGCCCGCACCGCGAACTACGACGCCCGGCGCGGTATCAACACGCTCACCGTGCAGAAAATCAGCCGCGCCTCCGCCGAGCAGCGTGCCGGCCGCGCGGGACGACTTGGTCCAGGCATCGCCGTGCGCTTGTGGACGCAGCGTGAGCACCTGCTGCGACCTGATAGCGAGCTGACGGAAGTGCAGCGACTTGATTTGAGTGAAGCGCTGCTCGCATTGCGCGTGCTGTCGCGTGAACCGTTCGATTGGTTTGAAGCGCCGACTCTGGCCGCCATGGCCCGCGCTGAGAATTTACTGCATGATCTCGGCGCGACGGATTCGAGCGGCCAGATCACCGGCATCGGCCGTCAGATGAGCAAGTTTCCGCTGCATCCGCGTTTTGCGCGCATGATGCTCGCCGCCGCCGAGCTGGGTTGTTTGCGCGAGGCCTCTTTATGCGCGGCGGCAGCGCAGGGACGGGATATTCTGCTGGTGGGCAAAAACAACGCCTCGCACAAGAACGAGGACTTTTGGGAGCCGGGTGACGTGAGTGAGTTTCAGGCCCTGCTGCGCGCCTTTGCGCGTGCGGAGGCCATGAACTTCGAGCCGGATGCCTGCGCGCGTTATGGCATTCATGCCATGGCATCGCGTGAAGCAGCGCGCAGTGCGGATCAGTTCATCCAATTGGCAAAACGTGTGGGATTGAGCATCAACGACGAAGTCGCGGAGCCTCAGGCACTCGCCAAAACCTTGCTCGCAGCCTTCAGTGATCACCTCGGCGTCGAGACCAGCCCCGGCAGCCGCATTTACCGGCTCGGCGGCGGTTACACGGGTCATCTCGACAAAGACGCGCACATCAAAGCCCCGCGCTTGCTCGTCGCCTCCGAGATCGTCGAGGTGCAGGGCAAAGCGCTGACGGTAAAGCTCAATAACGTCACGCTCATCGAGGAAGACTGGCTGCGAGAGATGTTTCCCAGCGATCTAACCACGGGGAAGCGTGCGCATTACGACAGCGTGAACCGTCGCGTGATGAACATGGAGGAAACGCGCTTCCGCAGCCTCGTGCTCAGCAGCAAGGAGCGCGGTGACCCCGATGAAACCCAAGCCGCCAGCCTCCTGGCCGCCGAAGTCATCGCGGGTCGTTTGGAGCTGCCGCTTTGGAACGAAAAAGTGGAGCAGTGGATCACGCGTGTGAACTGCCTGTCCAAATGGATGCCCGATCTCGAAATCCCGCCCATCGGCGAAGAAGACCGTCACATCCTCATCGAGCAGCTCTGCCACGGCTGCACCACCTATCGCGCGCTCAAAGACCGCGAGGTTTTTCCCGCGCTGCATCAGTGGCTCAGCCACGCCCAGCGTGACATGCTGGAAAAATACGCCCCCGAGCGCTACGCCCTGCGCAACGGCAAAACCGCCCGCATCGTCTATGACGAGAAGCAGCCCCCCAGCGTCAGCGCCGTGCTCCAGCACATGTACGACATCCACGAGAACCCCAAAGTCGCCGCCGGCCGCATCAGCGTCACCGTGCATCTGCTCTCACCCGCCCAGCGCCCCATTCAAACGACGGGAGACATCGGCCGCTTCTGGCGCGAAGGTTATCCAGCGGTCAAAGCGCAGCTTCGCGGACGGTATCCGCGGCATGAGTGGCGCTAGAGCTTCGAGATGGTGTTGCGCCAAGAATCAACCAGTTTGTCTTCAATGGAGTTGCTGCCTTTGATGGCGATTTGGAGATTTCCTGACCGACTTGTGCACGAAAAGATGCTGAGGATTTGATCTGCAGGCAGTGAATGGTGGACCACCGCACTAGCGGGAAGGATTGCGGCCGAGCTGGAGTAGCGGGCCGAGCGATGCGCCATTAAAGCTGATAGCGTGAGGCCGGGCTTCGAGTCATTGCTCCAAAGTACTCCGCCTTGATCATCGCAAATGATCAGCGTGAAGCCCTGTGGCAGGTGTTGGGACTCGGTGTTGGCAAACGCTGCAATAGAGGTTGTGAAATCTGGCTCAACCTCCACTGCGTGGGCAACCGTGGGTGAGGACAGCATGCCAGCTTCCGCAGCGCGGTGCCGAATGATACGAAGGCGCTCACGAATGCGATCAAGAGGCAGCATGACATCATCGACTTCCGGCGCAGGCTCCACCATCTGGGCAGTGGGAGCGGGTGCGGTTGGCTCCTCCTCCAGTGGGGGGGGGGGAGCGGGTGGCTCCACGGGGGGCTCCACGGGGGCTGACAACGGTTCAAAAAAGTGAACTTCAGAGGGGGCGGTAGTTGGGGCTGCCTCACACATGAAGGCAGATTGATCTGACAGTGTGTCGATCTCGCAAGACTCATTTGGTGGCAATGATTCAGACTCCTGCGGCCCAAGGCGCGCAAGAAGTGACTGAATGTGGTTGGGATCAATCCAGGAGACTCGCGTGTTCATGGCTCTTGGCGCGTTGCTGTGTGAGGCCAGTACGCTGCTCGAGTTCGGCAGCGATTTGGTCGAAAATAAGTGCCTCAGGCGGTGGGTTGCGTTTGGTAAGTGCGACGGGGATGCCAAGGGCACTGGCATCTAAAAAAGAAGCGAGTCGTGGGATGCTTTGCTGAAACATCAGACTGGCAGGTAGCATCTCGCGCAGTTCACGTGCGACGCGGAGTGACATCTCATGCTCACGCATGACCATGGTGAGTAGTATGCCGGCGACCTTGACCGCTGCACCTTCCGCGCGGAAGCGCGCGAGAGTTTCCAGCATGTGCGGCACACTGCGGATGGCGAGAGGCTCGGCCTGCTGCGGGAGTATCACAAAGTCACATGCTTTGACGACGGTTTCGGTCATGCCATTGAGGCCAGCGGCGGTGTCAAAGAGCACGCAATCGATGCCGCGGAGCTCAGCGGCACGCAGGATGTCAGAGAGACGTGCGGGAGCCTCCTGCGCTGCCCAGCCGTTGCGTGCGCAAGTGTCGTATTGGCCTGCGGGCAAGACTTCAAGCTCTGGCAAGCGAGTTGAAACGACAAAGCGTGAGAGATCGCCACCACGCGAGAGGAATTCATAAAAGCCATC
>JANOBP010000343.1:0-2702 GCA_031411715.1 Verrucomicrobiaceae bacterium
CTGGGGGAGCCTGACATCGGCCATTGGTTCCCACAGAGCACCCAACACAGCGTCCGCGATGGCATGGCTGAGCACATCGGCATCGGAGTGCCCCTTCAAACCACGGCTGTGGGGAATGGTAACACCGCCGAGCACGAGGGGGCGTCCCTCAGCGAAGGGATGCACGTCATATCCGATGCCAACACGTGCCATGAACTTGCTGGGGCCGATTAGGCGTGGGAATCAGCGGCTTTCTTGAGGCTGGAGAGCACATCCGAGATCTTCAAATCGATGCGCTTGCGCTTCTGGAAGTAGCTGACGTGCTCGTAGCCTGCATTGACGAGATGATTGAGAGCATTCACAAAATGCTCACCCACGCGCTCTGGACGGTGCGCGTCGGAGCCGATGACGACCGGTATTTTGCGCTCCGCCATCATGCGCAGCATCTCCTCACCAGGATTCATCTCATGGTAGCTCTTGTTGAGGCCAGAAGTGTTCAGTTCCATGGCCACACCCGTGGCCGCGATGCGGTCTAGGGCAGTGGTGACCGTATTTTTGACGATGGCAAAGCACCACGAGTCGGGATGGTAATTTTTGACCAGATCAGGATGCGCTAGGCAATCGTAAAGGCCACTTTCCGCCGAGCAGGCGAGGTGCTCAAAATAGGTGCGGCGGAAATTCTCGATGGTGCCGATTTCGTATTTGGCGAGGTATTCCTTGGCCTGCCAATGCACGCCACCGAGGATGTAGTCGAAGTCAGCACGCTGATGCAGCGCGCGGATATAGTCTTCACATCCTGGGAAGAACTCGCTTTCCAGCCCCAGGCAGACATGCAGCTTGTTCTTGTAGGCCTCCGCCGCACGCTGGACGAGGTCGAGGTAAGTATCGAACTCCGACTCCGACATGCGGATGGTTTGCCAGTAACCATTGGGCATCGGGCAGTGGCAGGTGAAGATGATGCCCTTTAGGCCCATCTTGATGGCCTGTTTGGCATATTCTTCCGGCTCACCCCACGCGTGCTTACACAGTGGTGTGTGCATGTGGGAATCGTAAAACAATGCACCAGATTTGGTTGGGCCTGCCGCAGGTGCCGCAATGGCCTTTCTCGTAGAAACAGGGATAGGTGCTGCAACTGCAACGATCACAGGTGCTTTTGCAGGAGCCACTTCGTTGACTGGCTTGGCAGCCTTAACTGATGCTGAGGTCTTCGCAGGGACCGGAACAGCCTTCACCTGCGTTTTGGCGGCAACTGGCTTAGCAACAACTGGCGAGGATTTGGCTGGAGCCTTGGGCGCAGGGGGCTTTTTGGATGGCTTTGTCTTTTTGATGACTTTCACCGCCTTCACGGCCTTCTTGAGCACTTTTGGAGATTTTTGAGGCACCGGCTTCTTAGCAGCGGCCTTCACCGTTTTTTTGGTGATCTTTTTTTCGGGTGCCTTGGCTGTTTTGATCTGCTTTTTAGGGCTGGATTTTTTGACAGGTGGGCGGGATGCGGATTTGCCCTTTTGGGGTGCCGCCTTCTTCTGGGTGCTCTTTTTTTTGCTCACGATTTAGCTCCTATTCCTTGCAGTATCAGCCAGCCTTTGCCCTCGATATTGGCGATTCTCACGCCCTTCGAAGAACCACCGGTGCTGGCAGTGCCGGGATAACAAAGTCGTAAAGTTAACGGGACATCCTTCCAGTTCCCATTTTTTAGCTGCAGCAGGAGGGGTTGAAATTTCGGATCCTTGCTGTCGAAATAGGCCAGCACACTGCCTTCCTGCGCTGGATGCTTGATCTCCAGCACTTCCTGCCCCTGTGGAGCATCCACTTCAGGTGTCCCCTGCGGCTTGGAGGCTATCACCCGCAACAAGGTTGGCTCAGCAGGCCGCACTTTGAGAAATTCCTTCCAGTTAAGCTCGCCATAACTCACCGAACTCTCCCAATCGACACGATATTTGCCCTCGACTGTCTCTTCGATGACCAAACTGACCGGCTCTGCATCCTCGAACACGGCCTGCGCGTAGCCAAAACGGTATCCCGGCTCATCAACCGTCATGACCCAACCAAGATTCTTCCAAGCAGGCGTAGTGATCGGATTGCTGCTGTAATAATTTTCCATCAGCGGCCTCACGCGCATCGAATCCCGAGAAAAAGCCAATTTCATGTCGATTGTACTGGATTCAAAGAATCCACGAATCACAGCCTCAATCTCCAAGCGTTTCGTCTCAATTTTATCGATGCCATTGGCTCCCTCGACAGGCATGCTGGCAGCAACCGTGGGAACTGTAGCAGTCTTTTCAATCTCTGGGGACTTGGCAGCACTCGATTTCAGATCACTGGCGACGTCCTTTACTGAATTTGTTTTCTCACGAGCTGTCGTGTCGCCTTCACCGGCGAGCAGCGCCGGGTTTTCTCTGGAATTGCCCGACCACCCCCGCCCCTTAGCGTCTTCATAAATAGAGTCCATGTAGGACGGATTTACCTGGGTTGACTGCCACAGCTTCGCCGTGACGACTCGAAAAACGGTCGCTATCATCACCACCAAGGCCAGAGATCCCATAATGCAAGCTAGCGCATTGATGAGTGTTTCCCGGCGACGCAGGCGGCTGCGTCGTGGCGATACAATATCCGTTAGGCTCTGTTCTGTCATGATGGCACACATTTTCTGGAGCCGAAGGCGGGAATTGAACCCGCGACCCGCGCATTACGAATGCGCTGCTCTACCTCTGAGCTACTTCGGC
>JANOBP010000344.1:0-11635 GCA_031411715.1 Verrucomicrobiaceae bacterium
TGTCGGTGTACTTAACGGTACCGGCGTTCTTGGTGTTGATGTAGGGCTGCTTGAAGGAGCTCATGGCGGCACCACCGACGTGGAACGTACGCATGGTGAGCTGCGTGCCGGGCTCGCCGATGGACTGGGCGGCGACGATGCCGACAGCTTCACCGATACGACCCATCTTCTGGGTGCCAAGGTGGAGGCCATAGCACAAGGAGCAGCAGCCGCGCTTGCTTTCGCAAGTGAGCACGGAGCGGATCTTGAGCTTCTCGACTCCGATCTTCATGAGCTGGTTGGCCTCTTTCTCACTGGCGACCTGACCTGCCTTGATGATGATGCTCTTATCGACCGGGTCATGGATGGTCTCGCAGCTGGTGCGGCCATAGATGCGGGTCTTGAGATCGACGATTTCTTCGTCGCCCTGGTAGATCGTGGCGAGCGTGATGCCATTGGCAGTGCCGCAATCCTCTTCGGTGATGATAACGTCCTGAGAGACATCGACGAGCTTGCGGGTCATGTAACCGGAGTCAGCCGTCTTCAAGGCGGTATCCGCGAGGCCCTTACGAGCACCGTGGGTCGAGATGAAGTATTCGAGCACGGTCAGACCTTCGCGGAAGTTCGAAGTAATGGGGCGCGCGATAATTTCACCGGAAGGCTTGGCCATCAGACCACGCATACCAGCAAGCTGCTTGATCTGGGTGCGGTTACCACGGGCACCCGAGGTGACCATGACGTAGAGCGGGTTGTGATGCTTCTTGCCCTCATTGTATTCGAGCGTGCGGAAGAGCTCATCCGCGACTTGCTCGCCGACTTGGGTCCAAATGTCGATGATCTTCTGATAACGCTCACCTTGGGTGATAATACCACGGCGATACTGCTTCTCGATTTCTTCGATTTGCTTGTAGGCGCTTTCAAGCCCAGCAGCCTTGGCCTGAGGGATGACCATGTCAGTGATACCGATGGAGCAACCGGACTTGGTCGCTTCACGGAAACCGAGCTGCTTGAGGCGGTCGAGCGCGAGAACGGTCTCAGCCTGACCCACGGTCTGGTAGCAGCGCCAAATGATGTCGGAGATCTGCTTTTTGCCGATGGTGGTGTTGATGAAACCGAGCGTCGCAGGCCAGATTTCATTGAAGCGGACACGACCGACGGTGGTCTCGATGACAGATTTGCTCGGGTCACCATAAGCGCGCTTGGGCTGCTGGTAATCAGGATTGCGGAACAGGATCTTGTCGTTCACACCCATGTTACCTTCGGTAATGGCGAATTCGATTTCGGCAGCATCGTTGAACATCGGCATGCGATCAGGGGTATCGCTCTTCTTGGCCTTCGGATCGTGGGATGGGAACTCACGCAGGTAGGTGAGGAAGTAGCAACCGAGGGGAATGTCCTGGCTGGGGTTCATCACGGGCTTACCGCTGGCTGGGCTGAACAGATTGTTCGGCGCGAGCATGAGCAGGCGAGCTTCCATTTGTGCTTCGATGGAAAGAGGAACGTGGACAGCCATTTGGTCACCGTCAAAGTCGGCGTTGTAAGCCGTACAAACGAGCGGGTGCACGCGGATGGCATCTCCTTCGATCAATTTAGGCTCAAAGGCCTGAATGGAGAGACGATGGAGCGTCGGAGCGCGATTGAGGAGAACTGGATGGCCTTTGGTCACTTCATCGAGGATGTCCCAGACTTCCGGCGTGCGGCGCTCGATCATTTTCTTGGCGCTGCGGACGGTGTGGACAAGTCCCATCTCCTTTAAGCGGCGGATGATGAATGGCTCGAACAAGACGAGTGCCATCTTCTTCGGCAGACCGCATTGATTGAGATTGAGGTCGGGGCCGATGACGATGACGGAACGACCGGAGTAATCGACGCGCTTGCCGAGCAAGTTTTGACGGAAACGGCCGGACTTACCTTTGAGCATGTCCGAGAGCGATTTAAGCGGACGATTGCCTGCGCCGGTGACTGGACGGCCATGACGACCGTTGTCGAAGAGCGCATCGACGGATTCCTGCAGCATGCGCTTTTCGTTGCGGATGATGACATCCGGTGTGCGGAGCTGGAGGAGATTCTTGAGTCGATTGTTGCGGTTGATGACACGACGATAGAGATCGTTCAAGTCGGAGGTCGCAAAACGGCCACCTTCGAGTGGCACGAGTGGACGAAGATCCGGTGGGATGACTGGTAGGACCTCAAGGATCATGGCCTCAGGGCGGCTGTGAGCTTCGGCAAAGCCTTGGCAGAGCTTGAGACGCTTGGCGAGCTTTTTACGAACCTGCTTGGAGCGGGTTTTGGTCATGGCTTCGCCGAGATCCTTGATCATATCGGTCAGATTGATCTGAGCGAAGATGTCACGGATGGCTTGGGCACCCATGCCGACGCGGAAGGCATCAGCACCGTATTGCTCTTCAGCTTCACGGAGCTCGACTTCACCAAGGAGCTGACCGCGTTGCAGCGGGGTGCTACCGGTATCGACGACCATGTAGTCTTCATAATAAATGACGCGTTCAAGCGAGCGGGCGGTCATGTCGAGCATGAGGCCGATGCGTGAAGGCATGCACTTGTAGAACCAGATGTGTGTTACAGGCACAGCGAGTTCGATGTGGCCCATGCGCTCACGACGAACGCGTGATAGAGTCACTTCAACGCCGCAACGGTCGCAAATAACGCCTTTATGCTTGATGCGCTTGTACTTGCCGCAGGCACATTCCCAGTCGCGGGTTGGCCCGAAGATTCGCTCGCAGAACAAGCCGCCTTTTTCAGGCTTGAACGTGCGATAGTTGATGGTTTCCGGATTTTTGACCTCCCCGGACGACCAAGAGCGCACGCGCTCGGCCGAGGCGATACAGATCGACACTGAGTCGAACTCCGCGTTGTTTTTGGTTTCCCCGAAGATTTCTTTCAAGCTCGCGTCAGCATTCATAATAGTGTGCAGTGTGGTTAAATTGCTTGGGTTATCGGGTTAGAATCCTGCGGCGGAGGCGAAGCGCTCCATACCATCGAGTTCGGCCTGCTCTTCAGCCGTAGCGGCACGCTTGTGAACCTTCACATCGAGACCGAGTGACTGCATTTCTTTGATGAGCACGTTGAAGGACTCTGGTGTGCCAGCCTGGAGGGCGTGGTCACCTTTGACGATCTGCTCATAGATGCGCGTGCGGCCCTGCACGTCGTCAGATTTGACGGTGAGCAGTTCCTGCAACGTGAAGGCTGCGCCATAGGCCTCAAGTGCCCAAACTTCCATTTCACCGAAGCGCTGGCCACCATACTGAGCCTTACCACCCAGCGGCTGCTGCGTGACGAGCGAGTATGGACCGACGGCACGTGCGTGGATCTTGTCAGCAACCAAGTGGTTCAGCTTGAGCATGTAGATGTAGCCGACAACGACGTCGAGTGTGTAGGGTTCACCGGTACGTCCGTCATAGAGCTTGGATTTGCCGTTGAGGCCCATCCATTCATATCCTGGGACTTTTTTGGCGTCCTTGACGAATTCCATGATCTTGGACTCATGAATACCGTCGAAGACCGGGGTGGCAATTTTGAGGCCCAGCGCTTTGGCAGCAATGCCAAGATGGGTTTCAAGAACCTGACCCACGTTCATGCGTGATGGCACGCCGAGTGGGTTCAGGCAGATATCGACAGGCGTGCCGTTCTCGAGGAAAGGCATGTCTTCTTCCGGCACGATGGTGGCGACGACGCCCTTGTTACCGTGACGACCGGCCATCTTGTCACCGACAGAGAGCTTACGCTTGCTGGCGACGAAGACGCGGACCTGTTTGACGACATTGTTGTCCACGGTGCTCTCGCTGCTTTCGATTTTGTCGAGGTTGCGTTCGCGCTCCATGTCAGCGTCGCTGAATTTTTGCTCGAAGGTCTGAATGACATCGAAAATCTTGTTCCGAATCGTCGATGCATCCATTTCGATCGAGTCATAGGACTCGGCAAGGCGGCGGATCAGTGATTTGGCGATTTTCTTCTCGGCAGCGATGATGATTTCACCGGTCTGGCCGTTCACGATGTCGTGTTCGATCGATTTGTTGAGGAGGAGTTCGGAGAGATTGTCGGTCAATGACTCGGTGAGTTCTTCTTTCTTATTGCGATAGTTTTCTTCGATCTGCTTGATGTGCTTCTTGTAGTCGGAAGGCGAGAGCTTTTCCTTATCCGAGGCCTCACCTGCACCACGTTGAGCAACGCGAACATCCATGACGATTCCGGTGCAACCCGAAGGAACACGCAGAGAGGTGTCTTTCACGTCAGCGGCCTTCTCACCGAAGATGGCGCGCAAGAGGCGCTCCTCAGGAGCCAGTTCCGTTTCGGACTTGGGAGTGATTTTACCGACAAGAATGTCGCCAGGCTTCACTTCCGCACCGATGCGGACAACGCCCATGGCGTCGAGGTTTTTCAAGGCTTCATCACCCACGTTGGGGATGTCGCGAGTGATTTCTTCAGGTCCGAGCTTCGTGTCACGAGCGATGACTTCGAAGTCCTCGATGTGGATGGAGGTGTAAACGTCCTCCTTCACTATGCGGCGGCTGATGACGATGGCATCTTCGAAGTTATAACCATTCCAGGACATGAACGCGACGAGCATGTTCTTGCCAATGGCGAGCTCACCATTGTCGGTGCAAGGACCGTCGGCAATCACATCACCTTTTTTGATTTTTTGCTCACGATGAACAAGCGGGCGCTGATTGATGCAGGTACCAGCGTTGCTACGACCAAATTTACGCAGAGGATAGACGAAGATGCCTTTGTCCTCATCGGTTTGAATCGACTTGAGCGGGTCTTCGAGGAATTTTTCCTCTTTGATCGGCAGTTTGCCATCTTTGGTAACGACGATGACGTCAGCAGTCGATACGGCAACGGTGCCGCCACCATCCGCGACGATGACAGCACGTGAATCACGCGCAGTCTTGCCTTCCATACCGGTGCCGACGAGCGGCGCTTCGGCTTCGAGGAGTGGCACACCTTGGCGTTGCATGTTGGATCCCATGAGGGCGCGGTTGGCGTCATCATGCTCAAGGAAAGGAATGAGCGCGGCAGCGACGGAAACGAGCTGCTTTGGTGAGACGTCCATCAACGTGGCCTTCTGCGGCTCAACTTCAATGAAGTCGCCACGATAGCGCACGGTGATCTTGGCGGTCTTGAAGCGGCCTTTTTCATCGATGGGGTTATTCGCCTGAGCGATGTAATGATTTTCTTCCTGATCGGCGGTGAGGTACTCGGTCTTATCGGCGACGTGCCCATCTTTACATGGACGATATGGCGTCTCGATGAAGCCGAACTCATTGATGCGAGCGTAAGCGCCGAGAGAGTTGATCAGACCGATGTTTGGACCTTCGGGAGTCTCAATCGGGCAAATACGGCCGTAGTGAGAAGGATGAACGTCACGAACTTCGAAGCCAGCGCGGTCACGATTGAGACCACCAGGCCCGAGTGCGGAGAGACGACGTTTGTGGGTCAGTTCCGCGAGCGGATTGATCTGATCCATGAACTGGGAAAGCTGGCTGCGGCCGAAGAAGTCACGCACGACAGCGGAAAGCGCCTTCGGATTGACCAGCTTGGCTGGAGTCATGGTGTCCATGTTCACGTCAAACAAGGTCATGCGCTCTTTGACAAGACGCTCGGTGCGGGAAAGACCCACACGGCACTGATTGGCGAGCAGTTCACCGACGGCACGCACACGACGTGAGCCAAGATGGTCAATATCGTCAAGAAGACCGGTGCCTTCACGCAGTTTAAAGAGGTAACGAAGTGCAGAGACGACGTCCTCGGCACCAAGGATGCGCATGTCGCCGTCCACTTTGAGGGAGAGCTTCTGGTTGATCTTATAACGACCAACGCGGGTCAAGTCATAGCGTTTTGGATCAAAGAAAAGACGCTTCACCAAGGCACGCGCGTTTGGTGTCGTCGGAGGATCGCCTGGACGAAGGCGGCGATAAATTTCTTTGAGAGCCTCGTCTTCATCCTTTGCGGTGTCTTTGCGCAGTGAGGTGATAAGCAGGTCGTCAGGCGATGCGGTAACGACTTTGATGCTCTTATGGCCAAGCTGGATGAGCTGGCGAATGACACCGGAGGTCAGCGGCTCGTAGGCACGTGCGACGATAAGTTCACCATCGAGAATGTCCTTGAACAGGATCTTGCTGGCAATTTCTTCGTCTGAGAGACCTTCCTTGAGCTTGAGGTCCTGAATGTCGTAGAAGAGTTTGAGGATGTCCTCGTCCTTCGAATAGCCAATCACGCGCAGGAGCGTGGTAGCAAGGAACTTACGACGGCGACGGCGACGGTCGAGATAGACGTAGAGGAGATCATTCGTGTCGAATTGGACTTCGAGCCAAGTTCCACGGTCAGGAATGATGCGGAAGCCATGCAACCAACGGCCATTGAGATGTTGATTGGTCTCAAAGCAAATGCCTGGAGAACGATGGAGCTGTGAAACGACGACGCGCTCTGCGCCATTAATAACGAACGTGCCGCGAACCGTCATGAGGGGGATTTCACCCATGTAAACACGCTCTTGCTTGGCACCTGCTTCGTCCTTGAGTTCGTAGGTGACGTAAAGTGGAGCGCTGTAGGTTTCAGCTTCGTGAATGGCCTCAAGGGAGTTTTGCTTGGGCTCTCCGATTTCGTACATGACGAAGTCGAGCGACATTTTTTCGTCGTAGCTGGTAATGGGGAAAACTTCCCGGAACACGGCCTGTAGGCCAACGTCCTTGCGCTTGGAGGGAGAGATATTCTTTTGAAGGAACTCCTCATATGAGCGGAGCTGAATCTCGATGAGATTCGGTGGCTCGGCTACTTCGTGGATCTTGCCAAAGTTGGTGCGCGTGGACATGGGGCGTAGGGTCGGGTTTGGTGGCAATGTGCGGGGCACAGAATGCGACGAATGTGACTGAAGGCAGGCTCGTTAGAGCAGGCATTCAGCCACAGGCGGCGCGAAAGGCATGAGGCGTGAGACCGGTGCGGACACCAGGCTCAGGCGGGAATGGAAACTGGATGCAGCCAAGGCACAGCGCGTGGATTCCAAGCCGCAGCCTGTGCTGCAGAGAATGGAAGGAACGCGGAAGGAGCTTGGCATGCGATATGGGACGATTTTCTGGAACGGGTTGCGCGGCAGATGCTACGCGATTTTTTAAAGTCCTCTCGGAGCTGTGTGGTGTACCTTGGAGGGCTGCACCACACAGCAAAGAGTGGAGAGAGAAACGTAAGACTACTTGATCTCGACTTTGGCACCAGCGGCCTCGAGCTTCTTCTTGATCTCTTCGGCTTCTTCCTTTTTGCAGCCTTCTTTGAGCTTCTGCGGAGCGCTCTCGACGAGCTTCTTCGCTTCGGCAAGGCCAAGGCCTGGGACGACGCCGCGGACTTCTTTGATGACGCCGATCTTGTTGGCGCCAGCTTCGGTGAGGATGACGTCGAACTCGGTTTTTTCTTCAGCGGCAGGTGCAGCAGCACCACCACCACCGCCAGCGGCAGCAGCAGGAGCGGCAGCGCTCACGCCCCACTTAGTTTCAAGGGATTTCACAAGTTCAGAAACTTCGATGACGGTCAAGCCACTGAGTTCTTCTACGATTTTATTTAGGTCAGCCATATTAGTGTGTCGGTGTCGCCGCTTTCAGAAGCATCGGATGGTTTAAGAGCGAAAGCTTTCGCTCCGGCGAGGAACCATTGGGTGTTTATGTGTTCAGGCCGTTTAACGGGCCATCTGGTCAAATTTGTTTGGGTTGGGTTAAGCGGGAACAACTTCAGCGGGTGCAGCTTCCACAGGAGCAGCAGCTTCCACAGGAGCAGCGGCTTCAACTGGCGCGACTGCTTCAACAGGAGCAGCGGCTTCAACTGGAGCAGCAGTTTCAGCGGTGCCACCAGCCAAATCGGCCTTGGCTTGAAGCACGCGGGCAAGTGCCGAAGCGGGTGCCTGGAGCATGCCGAGGAGCTGGGAGAGGAGGACTTCGCGAGATGGTAGGTCGGCGAGGATTTTGATCGAGGCAACGTCGAGCAACTTGCCGTCGAGCACGCCAGCTTTCATGACGGGCTTTTCGAATTCGGCAGTGAAGTTCTTCAAGATCTTCGCGGTGGCGAAGATTTCTTTGACGCCAGTGACAAAGGCGCTCTGGCCAGTCAGGTGGGCGGTCAATTCGTCTGGGTAGCCGGCCTTTTCAGTGGCCTTCTTCACCAGGTTGTTTTTGAAGACATGGATCTCGGCGCCGACGGTGCTGAGGCGTTTGCGCAGTTCGGAGAATTTATCGACTTTGAGGCCGGTGTAATCGACGACAAGCAGGAACGGCGAGGCGTTCACGCGACGCAGGACATCGTCAATGAGCAATGATTTAAGGGCTTTCATGATTCTGGTCTGCGGAAGGTTAAAGTTTGATGTATTTGGAGACATCGATGCGCACGGCTGGAGACATGGTGGCAGCGAGGGTCATGTTTTCGACGTAGCGGCCGCGCGCGGTGGCTGGCTTGGCACGGACGACGGCCTCGATGAGGCTCTGGGCATTTTCAGCAAGCTGGCCGACCTCAAAGGAGGCTTTACCAATGCTGGAAGCGATGTTGCCATTTTTGTCGAGTTTGAAGTCAGCGCGTCCTGCCTTGATGGCCTTGATCGCAGCTGCGGTGTCGTCAGTGACGGTACCGGTACGCGGATTGGGCATCAAACCACGAGGGCCGAGCTGTTTACCAAGTTTACGGACTTCATTCATGGCGGCGGGAGTAGCGATGGCGACGTCGAAGTCGAGGAAACCTTCTTTCACCTTGGCGATAAGGTCTTCATTTCCAACGATTTCAGCTCCAGCGGCTTTGGCAGCCTCAGCTGCAGCACCTTGAGCGAAAACGGCGACGCGCACAGTCTTACCGGTACCGTGTGGCAGTGGGCAGGTGCCGCGAACCATTTGGTCGCTCTTCTTGGGATCGACACCCATGCGGAAGGAAAGGGTGACGGTTTGATTGAACTTCGTGCCTGGGAGCTTGCGGACGAGGTCGGCTGCTTCTTCTAGGCTGAAGAGTTTACCGACCGGAACCATCTCGGCGGCTTTCTTGTAGCGTTTGCTTCTCTTTTGCATGGTGTTGATGCAGTGTTGACGAACGGTGAGGTTCTCCTGCTTTGGGTGTGGGGTGATTAGTCGATGATGTCGATGCCCATTTGACGGGCCGTGCCTGCCATGATGCGGGAGGCACGTTCGAGGTCGGTAGTGTTTAGGTCGGCGAGCTTGAGCTTGGTGGCTTCGAGCAATTGAGCCTTGGTGATTTTAGCCACCTTCTTCTTATTCGCTTCACCAGAGCCAGAGGCAATGTTGGCGACTTTTTTCAGCAAGTTGGAAGCCGGTGGCTGCTTGGTGATGAAGGTGAAGCTCTTGTCCTTGTAAACGGTGATGATCGTCGGCAAGACATCGCCACCAAGCTTCTGAGTGGCGGCATTGAACTCCTTGCAGAAGGCCATGATGTTCACACCGGCCTGACCGAGTGCGGGGCCGATGGGCGGTGCTGGATTGGCGGCTCCAGCTTTGATCTGGAGTTTGATTTGTTTGACGATTTCTTTGGCCATGGGTGTGTTTCCGGTGCTGGAGTTTTAACTGAAATTGATTGGAGAGTATGTGTGGATCAGGCTTTTTCGACCTGCCAGTATTCGAGATCGACCGGCGCATTGCGTCCGAAGATGTTGACGGAGACCCGCAGGATGCCGCGTTCTGGATCGATTTCCTCGACGATGCCAGTCTGGCTTTCGAAGGGGCCGTCGGCCACGCGGACGGTGTCACCAGGGCTGAAGGCGATCTTAGGCACCGCGCCATCGTCCTTATCGCGAACTTGAGCGAGCATAGCCTCGACTTCTTTCGGGCGCATGGCGATGGGGTGATCTTTGGCGCCTGCAAAATTCAGGACGCCATCGGTTTCTTTAACGAAATACCAAGTCTTGTCGATGAGACGGTTGTGCTCATCAAGCAGGTGACAATTGCAGATAACGTAACCGGGAAAAAACTTTCTATTGGTCTCGGAACGCTTGCCTTTCTTGACTTCTGAGACGCGCTCCATCGGAACGAGCACTTGGTAGATGTAGTCACCCATCTCCTCTTTCTCGATGCGGCGCTGCATGCTCTCCAGGACCTTCTTTTCAAGGCCTGCGCGTACGTGGATGACGTACCATTGATCTTTTGCTGCGGGAATAGCGCCCATGATGTTATATTTGGAGGGGAAGGGTGAAAAAAGGTATCGGACGATCTTAATGGCCGAACCAGACTTGAGCGGCCTTGAAGGCCTCTCGGAAGGAAATGTCGAACACGGCCACAAAGGCACCGAGCAAGATCATGGCGATGAATACCACGATGGTGGATTCATTAAGTTCACGGTACTTGGCAAAGCCCTTTTCCTTGGGATCCCAAGGCCAGGTGGCTTTTTTCATTTCGAGAATGACTTCGCCGAGATATTTGCGGATTCTGCTCATTTGAAGCGTGTATTCTAACGGATGCGGTGAAGACCGGGGAGGATGCGATGGCAGGCCAGGAGGGACTCGAACCCACAACCAATGGTTTTGGAGACCACTACTCTACCAATTGAGCTACTGACCTGTTTATGCGCAGAACGCTTCCCGGAAGAAATAACGGATAACATGAAGTTTTGCAAGTTTTCTGCTCCCAACTCCCGGAGGGGAGGAAATCACCGCCGGGTCTGAACACCAGACCCGGCGAGATTTCGGAACAAACAAACTTGCGCAGCGATTAGTCGAGGATGGTGGCAACGCGGCCAGCACCAACGGTTTTACCGCCTTCACGAATGGCGAAACGGATGGTCTTCTCCATGGCGATTGGGGTGATCAACTCGACTTCGATCGAGACGTTGTCACCAGGCATCACCATTTCAACGCCCTCAGGAAGCTTAACGCTGCCAGTCACGTCCGTGGTGCGGAAATAGAACTGTGGGCGGTAGTTATTGAAGAATGGCGTGTGACGACCACCTTCATCCTTGGAAAGGACATACACCTCAGCGGTGAACTTCTTGTGAGGGGTGACGGAACCCGGCTTGGCGATAACCTGACCGCGTTCGATGTCGGTTTTCTTGGTGCCGCGGAGGAGGAGACCGACGTTGTCACCTGCACGACCTTCGTCGAGCAGCTTGCGGAACATTTCGATGTCCGTGACAGTGGTCTTCACCGTTGGGCGGATGCCGATGATTTCGACTTCGCTCATCTTCTTGACGATACCACGCTCGATACGACCCGTGCAGACGGTACCGCGACCTTCGATGGCGAACACGTCTTCCACTGGCATCAGGAAGTCCTTATCAATCGGACGCTCTGGCATTGGGATGTAGCTATCCACGGCATCCATCAGCTTGTTGATGTTGGCTTCATGGACTGGATCGCCTTCGAGGGCCTTAAGGGCGGAACCCTTCACAATCGGGATTTCGTCACCTGGGAAGTCATACTTGGAAAGAAGATCGCGAATTTCCATTTCGACGAGGTCGAGGAGTTCTGCATCGTCCACCATGTCCACTTTATTCATGAACACCACGAGGGCTGGCACGCCGACCTGACGAGCAAGCAGGATGTGCTCACGAGTCTGGGGCATCGGGCCGTCAGCAGCGGAAACCACGAGAATGCCACCGTCCATCTGGGCGGCACCGGTGATCATGTTCTTCACATAGTCGGCGTGTCCCGGACAATCGACGTGCGCAT
>JANOBP010000345.1:0-8312 GCA_031411715.1 Verrucomicrobiaceae bacterium
CCGAGCTCTGAATGGAGCGTACTCGAGCCCGCTCTGTATCACGACGCCGGCAGCAAATGCGCACCGCAATCGGGAGCCTTCCGCGTTGCCGTGCATCGCGCTCGCCAGCGACTTCGATGGCTCATCACTCACGAAGTCCCCGGTGCATGCTGTCCTTCAGATGCAGCAGCTCAACTGCTCGGTGCATTGCAGTAAACAACGCACAAAACGTGTTGGCATGCGGAGGAACTCCCGCGCATTCATGCAGGATGAACAAAATCCTCGTACTCTTTGACTCGCGCAGTGGCAACGTCGCCAAAATGGCGGCTTTCGTCGCCGAAGGTGCCAATCAGGTGCCTGATACTGAAGTGCGCACACGTCACGTCGATGAAGCCTCTGCTGAGGATGTCGTGTGGTGTGATGGCCTTGCGGTCGGCAGTCCCACGAACATGGGCATCCTGTCATGGAAGATGAAGCGCTTCTGGGATTAGGCTCCCCGTCAGCCATTTCGCAAATACTCGGCCCAATCCGCGTTCTTGTTCCACCATGACACGCACATCGCTCCTCCGACTCCTCGTTTGCCTCAGCCTCGCCACATCCGCGAGAGCAGATACTCCTCCAGCAGGCCTGCGCATCCTCACCGCCGGCCACAGCTTCCATGTCTGGATGCCCGGCCTGCTCATCGAGGCGACGAAGAACGCCGGCATCACCGGCCACACGCAAGTCGGCCTCTCCTCCATCGGTGGCTCGCGCACCATTCAGCATTGGGACGCGGAGGGCGATAAACAAAAGATCAAACCCGTGCTCATGGAAGGGAAAGCCGATGTGCTGACGCTCTCGCCGATTTTTCTGCCCGATATTGGCATCGAAAACTTCGTGAAGCTCGGCCTGGAGCACAATCCGAAGATGCACATCACCGTGCAGGAGTTCTGGATGACTTTTGATGATGGCTCACTCTGGGGCAAGCCGCTCAACGGCAAGGTCGTGGACCGCGACAGCAAGACGATGGCCGATCTCCACGCGGCGCATGACGACTACTTCAAGTCCATGGACGATCATGTGCGCGAGCTGAACGCGAAATACGGCAAAGACAAACCCGCCGTCTTCGTCGTTCCCGTCGGTCAGGCCGTGATGGCGCTGCGCGATCTCATCATTCAAGGCAAAGCACCCGGCATCTCAAAGCAGAGCGATCTATTCACTGATCCCATCGGCCATCCGCGCGATCACGTCAAAGCCATCGCCGCCTACTGCCACTACGCCGTCATCTATGGTCGCACGCCCATCGGCCTACCGATTCCTGCCGCCATCGCAAAGCTGCCCGAGGCCGAAAAGCTCAACGCCCTGCTGCAAAAGCTCGCGTGGGAAGCCGTCACGCAGCATCCGCTCAGCGGCATGAAGTCCAAATGACCTTGTTTAGTGTAACTCGGAAAGTTCTGAAAGTGATGAAGCTCTTCGTTCCGCTATTTGGCTTTGCCCTGCTGTCGTGCGCGATGGCGGATGATGCGTCGATCCGCACTGCGGTCGCCAAATCGTTGCCGCTGCTGGAGCGCAGCTCGATCATCGCCATCGACGAGCGCTCGAACTGCTTCACCTGCCATCACACTGGCCTCACGGTGATGACCTTCATCACCGCACGCGAGCGCGGCTTCAAAGTCGATGCGGGCAATCTCCAAACACAGCTTCAATTCACCGCCGACTTCATCGCCAAAGGCCGCGCGAACTACCTGCAAGGCAAGGGCCAGGGCGGCCAAGCGTTCACCGCCGGATCGGCACTGTGGACGCTAAAACTCGGCGCATCGAAGCCCGACACCGAAGCCGTGATTGAGTATCTGCTCGGTCATCAAAAAGAACTCGGGCACTGGAAGCCGCCATCCATCCGCCCGCCGAGCGAGGAAAGCCCGTTCAGCGCCACGTTCTTCGCCATCGAATCCATCCAGCACTTCAGCACCACTTCACAACAAGACCGCGCGACTGCCCGCATTGTGCATGCACGCGACTGGTTGCTCAAAACGCCTGCGCAGAACACCGAGGACCGTGTTTTCAGGCTGTGGGCACTTCATTCCGTCGCCGCCGACATAAAGTCCGCCGCGCAAGACCTCCTCCGCACGCAACGCGAGGACGGCGGTTGGGCGCAGCTCGAAAACATGACCTCCGATGCGTACGCCACCGGCACCGCGCTCGTCGCATTGCATCGCACCGGCAGTGTCACGGCGAATGATCCAGCGTTTCAGCGCGGCCTTCAGTGGCTGCTCAAAGCCCAGCTCCCCGATGGCTCCTGGCACGTCGTCTCACGCGCGAAGCCCTTCCAGAAATACTTCGAGTCGGGCTACCCGCACGGCAAAGACCAGTTCATCTCCATCACCGCCGCCTGCTGGGCTACCACGGCTCTGGCGCTGGCTTTACCGGTCGGGCAGTAGCAATGGAACGAATCCCAGGGTTGCGCAGACCTTGATGTGTGGCACACTTTGGCACACAATCTCTCTATGCCCGCCGTCGCCCCCACTCGCCGCTCCAACCGTCTCGTCGCCCGCGTCACACCGGAAGACAAGGCATTGCTGGAGCGTGCCGCCGGATTGAAGGGATGTTCGGTCACTACCTTTGTGATCTCTCATATTCGGGCTGCTGCGGAGGAGATCGTTCGTCAGCACGATACCATCCGGCTCAACCAGGCCGAGTCCCGCCGTTTCGTCGCAGCCCTGCTTGCGCCGACCAAGGCTCCAACCAAGCGGATGCGCGAGGCTCTTGCCCTGCACCGCCGGACCGTCATCGAGCGCTGATCCATTCTGCCGCCTGCTTCATCGGCAGAAAGAGCCGTTCAGCGTCCAGCGCCTGGAATCCAAAGCCCTCGTAAAACTTGCGTGCCTGCTGCCCCTTCGGATCCGTCACAATAGCCCAAGAGGCCACGTCTTTCGCCGCAGCTACA
Organism: Verrucomicrobiaceae bacterium; assembly: GCA_031411715.1. Classification (GTDB taxonomy): domain Bacteria; phylum Verrucomicrobiota; class Verrucomicrobiia; order Verrucomicrobiales; family Verrucomicrobiaceae; genus Prosthecobacter. Next base: position 2,903 of record JANOBP010000345.1, read on the forward strand.
GTGCGCTGCATCATGCTGACCATCAGGAGATCACCGATTCGCTGTCCTTTATAACGCATATCGCGGGCAAGCCTGCCGAGCAGCGTGGCCGGCAACTCCGCGTATCGGGGTAGTTTCTTCGTCACGAACTCCGGCAACGCCGTGCGCACAATCGTGGCTGCCGACAACGTATAGTAACCGGCGATCTCGCGTGGATCGGCCTCTGGCACGATCACAAAGCAGGCCGATGTACCCGCTTCCATCTCCTTCCGTGCTCGCGTACGCAGAAAGTCATTCAGAACCGCCACGCCACAATCGAACTCATCCCGGCGGTGCTTCGCGGGGTTGAGTGGTTCGATGATAAATTGGGAGTTATCTGACATGACGATTGGTAGAAGTGCCTCAAGGAGTACTGGTGCCGTTATTCGGCGTCATCATCCAACCCGGCTTGAAGTTCCAGGAGTTCGATCTGTTTGCGAATGACTTTGATGTCTTTAGCATTGAGTTCTGAGGGAACGACCAGCACGACGGTTCGCCCTCTGGTGATGGTAAATTCAAACCTTTGATGGTTCGCAAGTGCCGGTACAGTTGAGATCGGCACAGTTTGAGCAGGCGGCTCTGATCTTGCTGCATCAGAAGTATCCTGCTTCGCAACGATAGGGGGCACCGTCACGGCATCGGAGGGAAAAGCACCAGACGAGGCCAAGATTCGATTGTCTTGGTCGATGACACCCGCGAATCGACCAGAGGCGATGAATATATCCGCCGCAGAAGTGCTCGCAGTATCGGTGATACCATGAAACCGATGCAAATGTGTGGCCAACTGATTTGGAATCATTCCGTCATACTCAAATTTACTGAGGATTTCCTGATACAAGGTCGGCTTTGAAAACGCAGAGCGTATTGCTCGCATACGCTCCTGATCGTCAATTGCATCCGTGACACTTTTCGACTCTTCCGACAATTCGTATCCATCCCCCGTCCTGTTCAGGAATCCAAAATGCACAAGAGCTGCAATTTTTGGACTTACGGCACCCGATACACTGCTGAATCCCATGGCCTTTGCCAGAGAGTCGCGATCATGCGTCCCGCGTCCAAGCCCCTTCTTTATCAGCGCAATGTATCGAGCACAGTCTTCAAGAGGGGCACCTGGATATGCCTTGCTGCGCTCTCGTTTTGCTTTTGCGTTATCTGTATCGCTCATGCCGATACCCTTACCGGAAGTCTTATCAGATGTCAAAATACTTTATCAGAATCCTTAACGCCACCTTATCGGGAGGCGAACGTGCTTGGCCTTTCAGGGCAATCAATACGCAAATACCGCCCTTCCATCATCGTAGTGTAAACCACAATGCATCTGAAACGATCCAAATTGCTGCTCTTGGCTGCCACGTCGCTCATACTGCTGCTCCAGTCATCCCTTAACGCCGACCTTCCTAAACCAACCCTAGATCCCACGCTACGTGCGTTTGATTTGATGATCGGCGAATCTACCGAGACGAAACTGGCCGATGGCAACACCGCGAAGGTCAAGCTGCTGAAACTCGACGAGGCGGTCGATTCGATGGCGAAAGCTGTTCGAGAGGCAAAAGTGCTCGTCGAGGTCAATGGCGAGCAAAAATGGCTTACGAGCGCCAATTACAACCTCCCACAACTCGTCGGCGGTGTGCAGATCGACTGCCCGATCACGCGTGGCTACAATGCGAACAGTGGCGAGGACTCCTGGGGGCTCGAAAAGGATGCACGGCTGCGTTTGTGGCCCGCAAACTCGCCTTGGATCAATCCGGGCACGTTTGTGTATCCGCTGAAGCAACGATGGTTCGCGACTTCCACGCAATTCTCCAATGAGCCGACCTATGTCGATGGCGGCGACAAACCGGACAGGAAGAAGATCTACTACCACAACGACCTCGACTTCGGTGGCTGCGAAGGTTTGACGGAAGTCGTGGCGGCCACAGATGGCCTCGTGGTGAGTGTTTCGGAGAAGACACTGCCCGGTTACTCGCTCACGCCCGTGCGTCCGCGCTACGATGTGGTCTATCTGCTCGATGAACGCGGCTGGTATTATCGCTACAGCCATCTGCACACGATTGATCCAGCGATCACGATGGGATCACGCGTGAAGATGGGTCAGCCCATTGGCATCCTCGGAAAGGAAGGTGCCAGCGGCGGTTGGACACATCTACATTTCGGCATCAAAAGCCGCCAACCCTCAGGCAAATGGGGCACCGAGGAGGCCTATGCCTTCGCTTGGGAGGCTTATCAGCGCGAGAACAATCCCACCGTCATCGCCGTGGCCCGCCCGCATCATTTCATCCGTGCTGGCGAGTCAATCACACTCGATGCATCGAAGTCTTGGTCATCCAGCACCATCAAAAGTTACGACTGGACCTTCACCGACGGCCAAAAGGCAACTGGTGCGAAAATCGAGCGCGCTTACTCGAAGCCGGGGGCTTACAGCGAGATCCTCAAAGTCACCGACGCGGCTGGAAACGTGAGCTATGACTTCGCCATCGTCCAAGTCATGGGCAGCGACGACAAGAACCTGCCACCGACGATTCACACGACCTTTTGGCCCACCACTGGTCTCAAGCCCGGCACCGAGATCACCTTCAAAGTCCGCACCTTCCGCACCATCGGCGGCGAGACCTGGGACTTCGGCGATAGCACTCCGAAAGTCAGCGTGAAGTCCGACGGCAACGCCAAAGCCCTCGCCAAAGATGGCTATGCGATCACACGACATGCATTCGCAAAAGCGGGCGACTACATCGTGAGCGTCGAGCACACCAACGAGCGCGGCGAACGCGCCGTGGGACACCTGTGGGTGCGGGTTGAATAAATCCGAAAGACAGGCGTCATCGCCCATGGCGGCGCGGCTGGTCGCCTGAAAGGTGGTCGCGTCATCGATTAGAGGAACAAGCCCGAGCGCCAGCTCTGCCGCCTGTTCATGTCGGTGATGGATAAAATGGACGTGCGACCGAAGGATTTTGGTGACGCGAAGATGATGCTCGAGGAGGTCTGAACAACGGTCCTATTTAAATCTGAGACTAGGTTTATCCAAAGATGCTAACTATGGGACAATCTCGACTGGCGTTCCAACTTTGGCGGCATGATAAAAGGTTTCTGCCATTTTTTTAGGCAGACGGATACAGCCGTGGGAGGCGGGGAAACCTGGCAGGTAGCCTTCATGCATTCCTATTGCACCGGTTATGCGCATGAAAAATGGCATCTTGGCTGCATCAAAGATTGCCCCTGCAGGTTTCCGGTCCTTTCGCACATCCACCTCACGTTTGATCACCACTCCATCCTTGCCGACAAAGTCGCCGAATAGCGATGATTTGTGATCCAAGTCCTTCTCGATGACCCTGAAGCTACCCGCCTGCGTTTCCATCCCCTCACGCCCAGAGGACATTGGAGAGATGCCTGCTAGTTGATCTCCCTTGAAGAAATAGATTTTTTGCTCACCGAGACAGATCTTCATTCGCGGAGAGCCTGTCATCGTGTCACCGAACCAACGTGAGCCATCATCAATGGGATCACTCTTTTTTGGTTTCGGTTGTTTTGGAGGACGCGGCTGTTTGTAGACTTTGATGCGCTCAACATAAAATCCACCTCCAGGGGCTGGCTTCCGGACCTCCATCACAGACGGCGTTGAGCAACTTGAGGCAAGTAAGGCAAAGCCAAAAAGTAATGATAAATTGCCGAAATGACTTGGATGCGAAAACTTGATCATAATGCGTAGCATTTGCCACGATCCAATCTGAGCGCATTTGCGACCCTCTATCAAGGTTTTCAAACGCGTTTGAATATCTATTCCATTTATTCGGCTCAGCTGCTTGTGGTCATTTTGAAGACATTGCCGCAGCTTTCGCTTGGTTTGGTCGTGATATAATCCACCTCGAGGGTATGATTTTGGTCATTGGAGCGTTTTGGAATGAATCACTATGCTCCGATTCATACTTCCCCTCTTCCTTGCCTCAGCAGCCGTGGCGCAGACTGTTGATCCGAAACCGTTGGTCGAAAAAGCCCTCACCGCAGTCGGAGGGAAGGACAAGTTACTGAAGACTTTTCGAATGAAGGAGATCTTCCATTTTGGCGATAAACCGGAGCCTGCCGAAGGCAAAAAGCGCTCCACGCGCGAGTCGGTTCTCGATATTCCCGGTTTTTGGTGGATTGGAACAAAAGAGCGGGCTGTTGAGCCTGCCAAAGACGACGTGTGGGCTTGGACACTTGGCATTTTGGTCGATGAGAAGTCGAAGATCGAAGCCATTGCTGAGCTCACCGATGAAGGAAAAGCCTGTTTTGGCCTGCAAGTCAGCGGCAGCGTCACTCCCGCTATGAGCTTTTATTTCGACAAGGAAACCAGCCTCCTCAAGCGCCTCGACTGGCGTGGGGACCTCTACCGCTTCAGCGACTGGAAGGAGCACGATGGTGTGAAATACGCCAGCAAGACGATCATCCTCAAGACGAAGGACAACAAGCCATGGTTCTTCCATGAGGTGACCGAAATCGAGCGACTCAAGGCGCTTCCAGATGGGCTCAAACGCAAATAGGTGCGTGTGTTCACGAGTTGCCGTCTGTAAGTGTCGCGCTAGTCTGGGCGGGTGAATTCTTCAGCCATCCTACTCGACGTCATTGTCCTCGTCGCTTACTTCGCCATCATCATCGGCATCGGTCTCTCGCAACGTAGCAAGAGTGGCAGTGTCGAAGGTTTTACATTGGGAGACCGGCAAATAGCATGGTGGGCGGTTCTGGCATCTATCTTGGCGGCGGAGATCAGTGCGGGAACGTTTTTTGGTGCGCCAGGGGAAGGCTATGCACTGAAAAACTTCACGTACATCCAACTGATTGTTGGTTACCTCCTAGCGCGTGTCGTTGTTAGCGCAGTTTTTATACCTGCCTACTACAAGCATAACGTGGTGAGCATTTATGAATTCTTGGGCACGCGTTTCGGCCCACGAACACGCCGCCTGACGTCAGGGGTATTCTTGATCACTCGCGTATTAGCTAGTGGCACGCGGCTATGGGTGCCAAGCATGCTGCTGGTGCTGTTGTGGCATCTCCAGTATCCGAATGAACCGCTATCGCCAATGAAAGAGTTCCTATTTACTGGTGGAGCACTGATTTTTGTCACATTGGCCACGGCTCTTTACACATCGATTGGCGGCATCCGTGCGGTCATCTGGACGGACGTAATTCAGATCATTGTGTTGATTTGCGCACTGAGTTTCTCACTCTTTTACCTCCTTGGGCACATCCCTGGAGGCTGGGCAGGTGCCACCAAGTTGCTAACTGGCGATAAGGACCTGCTGGTGTGGGATTGGGGCTTCACTCCTGGCGCAGGGATCTGGGGAAACATCAAAGGCATTCTTGAACAGGAGTATACGGTCTGGGCAGCATTTCTCGGCTCCACATTTGTCACTATGGCCAC
>JANOBP010000346.1:0-21634 GCA_031411715.1 Verrucomicrobiaceae bacterium
AACTCGCTGATCCAGACCATCAAAGCCAATGCTCGCGGGCTGCCCAACTTCGCCAACTTCCGCATTCGAATCCTCTTCTATTGCGCCAAGCTAGACATGATGCCCGCCTGATAACAATCACAGCTTTTTGCCAAAAGAACCGTATTTGTTCCTGGGTGGTATAAGCCGCCTTGAGCCATCCGGTAAAAACCATTGTCACCGCCCCAAATAAACATCTCTGTTCCCGTCCAGACTGGTTGTGGATTGTGACGATTTGCAGGTGCTCCTGTGGTGGTGATTGACGTCCATGCATTAGAGGCAAGATCCCACACGGCACCATTCGGATAAGTGGGGTGGCCCTGATCTCCACCCCAGATGAGCATCTTGCTGCCGGTCCAAACAGCGCCGTGAGACTTTCTCGCGGCAGGAGCATTCACCGTTTGAAGTACTGACCAAGTGTTGGTGGTGGGGTTGTATCGAGCACCGTCATTGAAATGACTTGAACGATTCCATCCACCAAAAATGACCATTTCACTTCCAGTCCAGATCGCTGTGTGGGCTGTCCGCGCTGCGGGTGCATTCGTACTGCTCATAGCCGTCCACGTTTGTGTCACAGGGTTATACCGGGCACCGTCGTCGTACACGGTGGTATGGTTTTGTCCGCCCCAAATGATCATTTCTGTCCCTGTCCAAACCGCAGCATGCGCATACCGGGCGCTAGGCGCACCCAAGGTAGGTATGGCTGTCATGGTCTGAGCACTGCTCCAACAAATGCTGGCACTCAACGTTGCAAGGCACAGGCTTTTGATCGGTAAAATAAGTGTGGTGGATATGCGCATATAATTTCGTCGAAAACGATTCCTTGTCATTTCTCATTGGGTGTACCCCAGGGCTTCCAAGCGTGCGGCAGCTTCGGCACGCACTTCTACCGCAAAGAACCCATCCCAACGCGGCTGTGGCACCGTGGGACGACTGCGCCATACCGCAGAATGACTGCGCGGCACCGTAGTACGGTAGTACCGCACCGTGGAATGAAAGTACCGCACCGTGCAGCCCTCCAACGTGGCACGAATCAGGGCAGTACGGCACCGCGCAGTCATCGTACGGTGCGCTGGAATCATTCCACGGCACCGTGGAGTCATTCCACCGTATCGCAGAATCATCGCGCGGCACCGCGCAGTCACCGCAACGTATCGCAGAATCACTCCCGAGAACCGCTCCGCCACTCATACGCACCCTCCCGTCCTGCAAAGATACCCCACTATCGAATCGTGAGTCCTGAGCCGTGAAACCACGCACTCTCCCATCACTCGTCAAGCGCATCGTAACGCAGCGAGTGAGATTCCGATGGCCATGGGACAAAGCGTTCATGATTAACGGGAGATGGTTGCCTCGACGCGCTTTTATGAAATTCGGGACCGGAAGTCACGGAAAATAAATAAATCGGTGAAAATTTATAGTCCACGCTGGGTAGCCCGATTCATGAGAAGACAGGACGGATGCGCTGAGGTGAGGGGTGTTGCAGAAACTTGTGATCAAGACTCATGACTGATTTTCCTCTGTCACAGAAGCCGAAATCATGCAGGGTGCGGCCATGCGTTGCGCTCCTGCACTTCTTTTTCTTTTGGCCGCTGGCGTGGATCTTCACGCGGCTCCGACCACGCCTGCTCCTGTGCCGACACCTGCTCCAGTGGTCAAGCCGGACCCGAAACCAGTGGTAGCACCCAAGGTCGAAGCAAAACCGGTCCCCATATCCCCAGTGGTGAAGCCGCCGCCGGAGGATGCCTATGTGCAGATGGAGATGCTGACGCGGGCGATGGAGATGGTGCGGCAGAATTATGTCGATGAATCCAAGATCACCTATGAGGAGCTGGTGGAGGGGGCACTGGAAGGCATGCTGCGTCGGCTTGACCCGCATTGCGAGTACATGGGCAAGCCTCTCTTTGATGACATGCAGCGAGAGCAAAGTGACACCTCAGAGGGTATCGGGATCACGGTGGCACTGCGTCAGAACATGCTGACAATCATCACGGTGCGTGAGGATGGGCCTGCCGCACGCGAAGGGGCTTTGGCGGGAGATCAACTCCTGCGGATCAATGATGTGTTAACGGACTCTGTCGGAGTGGCAGAAGCGATGCAGTTGCTGAAGGGCAAAGTGGGTGAAGAAGTGCGGCTCACGGTGCGCAGGCCGGGTACGAAGCCAGTAATGCTTTTGGAGCTTAAAGTGAAACATGAGACCTTGTCTGAGACATCCATTCACGATCCGATGCTGCTCTCGCCCAAGCTGACGGGTGAGTTCAAGATTGGCTATGCTCGCATTTCTCAGTTCAATCAGCCGACCGCACGTGATTTGAGTCGCGCACTCGATGCACTGGAAAAACAAGGCATTCAGGCCTTCGTGCTCGATCTGCGTAACAACCCCGGCGGCCTGGTGGATAGCTCGGTGGCGGTGTGTGGTGAGTTTTTACCGGAAGGCACGGTCGTAGTAACCACGGAGGGCCGTGTTGCTTCGCAGAATCCGCCGCCGTATCGCACTCCAGCGCGGAATGGTCGTGAGCCACGCAAATATCCCATCGCGGTGCTGATCAATCAGGGCAGTGCCAGTGCCAGCGAGCTGACGGCGGGTGCGTTGCAGGATTTGAAGCGCGCGATCATCGTGGGAACGACGAGTTTTGGCAAAGGCAGTGTGCAGACGATCCTGCCAATGAAAAACGGTGCCGCGATGCGACTGACAACGGCAAAGTATTACACGCCGAGCCACCGCACCATTCACGAGAACGGCGTGGAGCCAAATATCGTGTCTGCTTTAACGCCCGATGAAGAATCACGCATCATGACGTGGCGCGGCTCCCACGGCACCGGTGAGGCCGCCGCGATGGAGTTGGCCAATCTGGGCGACAAACAGCTCGAGAGAGCGGTGGACTCGCTGAAGGGCGTGCTGGTGTTTGATGCCTTCGTGGCGCGACCGCTGGCACCTGCGGCCAAGCCTTTTGAGAAGGCGGAAGCGCCCCAAGCAAAGGGCGTGCAGCCTTGATTGCTAGCCCCAGACGAAGTGCTTAGTGCAGAGTGCTCAGTTCATGAGCCACGAAGCGTCTTTCCGACTGAGCACTGAGCACTTCCGGGTTTGCTCCACGAAAACAGAGCGATGCCCTTTCACCCGGAGTGTGAGAAAAGCGGGCTAGAACTTCACGCTGCCACCGAGGTAGAAATTTCGGCCATAAGCGGGGTCGATGCCGTCGGGGCGGACGCGTGCGTAGTAGCTTTCGTCGAAGATGTTGTTGATGCCGGCCATGACGGAGAAGTGCTCGGTGACTTTGGCTTCGGCGGTGAGATCCCAGGTCATGTAGGAGGGGATGTCGAACTGCGGGTTGCTGTTGTCCTGCGCGTTGTGATCGGCCACGAGGGTGCCGAGGAAGGCGAGCTTGAGGCGGTCGCCGCGCTTGTAGATGAAGCCGGTGCGGATCATGTAGTCCGGGGCGTATTGCGGGCTGCCGCCGTCGCTGGGGCCACCGTGAAGCTCGGCTTCGAGGATGGAGACATTGGTGTAGAAGTTGAGCGAGTCCGTGCGCTCGGACTCGGGATGTGCCAGGCGGAGGAGGTCGATCTCGACCGCGCCGTCCCAACCGTAATTGATGCTGCGGCCCACGCTGGTCAGGCGGGTGACTCCGCCTGTGGTGACGGTGCCAAAGCGATTGTCGAGGTCGATGAGGAACGCGCTGGTGTCGAAAGTGAGCCAGCGGGTCGGTTTGCCACGCGCACCGACTTCATAGCTCCAACTGATGCCGGGAGTGGCGTCGGTGGCGACGACTCCGGGCTGGGACACGATGGATTCTTGGAAGACGGTGGAGCGGTAGCCTTGGGAGACATTGGCGTAGAGGGAGCTTTCGTTGCCGAGGTCATAGGAGAGGCCGAGTCCGAAGAGCGGCTGCACGTCGGTCTGGCTCTTGCGCACCTCGCTGGCAAAGGCACCGGTGGCGGGGGCGAAGTTCCGGCTTTGCACGTCTTGTTTGATCATTTCGAGACGGAAACCGGGCGTGATGCTGAACTTGCCGAAGGTGAATTTGTTCTCGGCAAAGAGTGAGCCGTAAATCGTCTCGCGGCGTGAATCGAGGAAGATGTTGCCGTCTTCCGCACCTGCGGAGATGCCGCGTTTATCCACGCGAGGGGAGTAGGCATAGTAGTACTGCATGCCGGCGGTGAGGGTGTGCTTGTCACCCCAGGCCTCCCAGTCGTGGCGCACGCGCGGCTCGATGCCAAAGGTGTAAAACTGCTGGTTCTCGATGTTGTTGGTGCCAGCGGCCGCACCTGCGGGCAGCGTGCCGAAGCCGCCGCCAATCTGGCGCTTGCTCCAGCGCTCATAGAAGCCGCCCCAGGCTTTCACGCTGAGTTCCGTGCCCTCTTGGATGCGGTGCTGGAGCTCGGCGGTGCCGATGTAACGGCGCAGGCGAAAGCGGTCGTTGAGGCGCGTGGTCATCTCGGGATTAGCGGCAAAATTGGCCGCTGTGAGGCCACCAGGCTCACCGTGCTCCTCTTCATACATGTCCACGCCGAAGATCACGCGCGTGTCGTCGTTGATGGTGTGGACGAGCTTCACATTGCCGCCATCGAGCCGGTAGTCGCTGTTCCATTGGCGGAAGCCGTCGCTGCTGCGGTGGTTAAAGTAGCCGTAGTAGCCCCAGTCGCCGTAGGTGCCGTCCACGGCGGTGTAGCTGGAGAAGAGGTTGTCCGTGCCGAAGATGTTCTGCGTGCGGAAGCCGAAGGGTTTGTCACGCTGAGGCATGTAGGTCACATAATTGAACGCGCCACCAGGCTGCGGGCCGTACATCAGCGAGCCGCCGCCGCGGATGAACTCGATGCGGTCCACCACATCCAGCGGCGGTGTGTAATAGGCCTCCGGGTAGCCAAACTGATCCGCGTGGATCGGCACACCGTCCTTGAGCACCTGCATGAACTGAAAGCGGTGCGGCTCCCCGATGCCGCGATAGCCGATGCTGACCAGAGGTGTCGTTTCTTCGGAGAAAAGCAGGCCGGGCGTCGAGGCGAGAGCCTGACGGTAGTTATTCGCCTGAACCTTCGGCAGCGCGTCGAGATCGATCACGGTGGCACGCTTCCCCGCATAGATTTTGGTGCCCTCCACCGCCTGAGGGAAGGCGCTTTGAGCCAAGGAATCAGCCTCCGCCTCACCGTAAATCGTGATGGCTTCCAATTCGGTGGTGGCAGGAGTCGGCGACTGCGCATGAGAGGCCAGGGCGAGCGCGAGAATGGCCGCAAGCGCGAGCAAGGGGCCAGTAAGGCTAGAGCGAAATGAGAGTGGATAGAGGCGTGAGTGCATGATCGAAGTATTGAGATTCTGTCGCAAGAGTGGCCGATATTGGACAGCGAAGGCCTGCGAGCAAGCGCTTTCTGCGACTGAGTCGCAATTGCAAATTGACGAGCGAATATTGTGCTTCACCCTAGTGGGAGCGTTTCACAATGGAGCTACAAGTTGTGAAACAAGCCGCCTCGTGGCACAGAATTCCTATTATGAACCAAGACTCGACCTCCTCACCATCCGCACCTCTACGCGGACTTGGCTGGCGTTTTCGAGCCATACAGGACGTCCCTGTTGGACTAGCGTGGCTGCTGGGCAGCAGCACTACTTTCTTGACCATTGGCATCGTTGGCATGTTTGCGGCTGATTTGCCACCCATCACTATGAGGAGCGCCGCTGACTTAAAGGCAGACAGCGAGCTTCCCCTCATCGAAACCACGATGGAGGAGTTGCAGGCTCTAAACGCCGAGGAGCCAGCGGAGGCCGAAGATTCGCCTCCCGAGACGCCGCCTGAGGTGCCTGAAGTCGTCGAAACTCCTCCGACTAATCTCGAATTGCCTGAAGTCGCCGAGGCCATGACCTTGCAGGATATTTTTGCCATTCCAACGGCACCCAAGATCGAGACCGCACTCACACCCATCGATCCTGAGGTCAAACCCAAGCCCAGACCGATTCCCTCGCCACGCCCAGCCGCCGCCGCACGTACCGCACCCAGCACAGGTACCGGAACAGCAGCCAGCACGGGTCGCATGGTCACTCCTGCGCCGCCGTATCCCAGTTTCGCTCGTGCACGCAGCATGCAGGGCACGGTGCGTCTCAGCATCAGCGTGGGTTCATCGGGAGCCGTTGAAGGTGCCAGCGTCATCAGCAGCACCGGCTTTTCCGAACTCGACAACTACGCCGCTGGCTGGGTCCGCCGCAATTGGCGCTTCCCCGCCACTGGCGTGAGCAAACGCTACACCCTGCCACTCAAATTCCAACTGCGCTAACCGCCCATGCCACTGCCCATCGCCAACATCGCCATCGACCTCATCCACAAAGGCGGCTGGATCATGTACCCCATCATGGCCGTCTCACTCTTCGCCATCTGCGTCTTTGTTGAGCGCGTCTTCTGGTGGCTGCGGCTGGCCACCAAGCGTGACAGCAAGCTCCTTGAAAATGTGTACGAGGCTCTTGAAGCCGGTAATCTGAGCACTGCGGTGTCAAAATCCGTCAACGCGACCGATCCTGTCGTGCGCATGATTCATCATGGCTTACAGCATCGCCACAGTAGCATGCAGGGCGCTTTAGAAGTGGCCGCTGGACAGGAACTACGGGATGCGGGCCGCTTTTTGGGTGCCATGGACACCATCGTCACACTCGCACCGCTTTTGGGCCTGCTCGGCACGGTCACCGGCATCATGGGCAGCTTCAGCAGCATCGGCGGTGCGGAGCTCGCCGTTGAAAAAGTCACCGGCGGCATCGGTGAGGCCCTCATCGCGACTGCCGCCGGCCTCGGCATCGCCATTGGCACCCTAGTGCCCATGAACTACTTCCACAGCCGTCTCGCTGCTCTGAAGTTCGACCTGGAAGCCGCCGCCAACAACGTACTGATCCTCGCGGCCCAGCACGGCTTTGATAAAGTCGGCAGTAAAACAGAGAACTGAGAACTGCGAACCGAGAACCTCATTGAAACTGCACTCTCCATTACCCGAGAAAAAGACGCGGCTGGAAATTATCCCGCTCATCGACGTCATGTTCTTCCTGTTGGCCTCTTTCATGATGGTCAGCCTCACCATGACCAAGCAGCAGACCATCAAGGTCAACCTGCCCGTCGCCTCCTCCGCGCAGTCGGACTTCAAGCCGGACATGATCAACCTGGCCGTCAATGCCACGGGTGATGTCTTTTTCAATACGGCTGCCGTCTCGCTTCCAGAGCTGGAGCGTCAACTGGGTGAGCGTTTTGGCAAAGATCCCGCCACGCCCGTTTACATCAGTGCTGACGTCAACACACGCTGGGCTGACCAAGTGAAAGTGCTCGATGCCGCCAAGCGCGTCGGCTTCACCAAGGTCGCCTTCAACGTCAAGCCCACCGGCACCGCCGCGAAATGAAGCGCCTGCTCCAAACACTGCTCGTCGTCGTCGCAGTCGGTCTCTGTGCCGTCTGCATCGTGCAATGGGTGCGTGAAGACCGCCTGCGCGGCCACATCGCCGAGCTGGTGAAGCGTCTCGAAGCCGAAAACGCCCTGCGCGTCGAAGCCGAACGCAAAGTGACCAAGTACGAGAAGGAAATCGAGCGCCTCACCATCCTGCGCGCCGAAGTTGAAGCCAAACTGATCGCCGCCACGGATGAACTCACCGCTGTCCGTGCCGATTCCGTCGCCCGCGGCTTCACGCTCGCACTATTCCTTCAAGAACTCGTTCAAACCAAAGCCAACCTCGCTGCAGCCGAGGCCGCATTGGGAAAAGGCACCAGCGCCATTAAAGATCACAACGCCTCCGTCACCGCGCAGAACGCCACGATTATCAAACAGAACGAGCTGCTCAAGCAACTCGCCACCGAGCGCGACAGCGCCCTCGAAAAGCTCAATGTGCGCATCCGCGAGTTCAATGAGCTGACGGAGAAATACAACAAGCTCTCCAAGAGCCGGTAAAAGTCTTGCCATTCGCCTGCGCCTGCGAAACACTCGCGCCCGCATGAGCCAGCCAGCCACCACTCCCGAAATTACGCATCTTCGCGATCTCTCACCCCACCAATGGAAGTCCGGCATCGCCGCCTGGCTAGGCTGGTTGTTCGACGGACTCGACATGCACATCTACACGTTGGTGTGGACGGTGTTCGTCGCGCAGCTCATGGGGCCACTGGCGACGGGTGCTGAGGTGGACGCGAAGGGTGCCATCATTCAGGCATCTTTCCTCGTTGGCTGGGCCGTTGGCGGAGCCTTCTTTGGGCGTATCGGCGATGTTTTGGGCCGCAGCAAGGCGCTCATGCTCACGATCCTGACGTACGCGCTGTTTACCGGCTTGTCATTCTTTGCCACGGAGTGGTGGCACCTCATGCTGTGCCGTTTCTTGTCCGCGCTCGGCATTGGCGGAGAGTGGGCAGTGGGCGCATCGCTGCTTTCAGAAACGTGGCCCAAAAAATGGCGACCATGGATCGCAGCCGTGCTGCAGACCGCTGTGAACTTTGGCGTCTTGCTTGCGTGCCTCGCAGGCTGGTTGTTGTCATCGTATGAGCCGAAATACCTCTTCCTCGTCGGCATCCTTCCCGCATTACTCACCGTCTGGATTCGCAAAGCGGTGCCTGAAACGGAGGCTTGGGAAAAAGCTCGTGAAGGCCAGCCTGTGCCGCGTGTGAGCGAGCTCTTTGGCCCTGCGGTGCGTGGCGTCACTTGGCGCGTGCTTCTGATCTGTGGCGTGTCATTGACGGCGCATTGGGCATTTCTCTTCTGGCAGGCCAAAGTGGTCAAACAACTGCCGGAAGTCATCGCCATGGACAAAGTCGGTCAAGCAGGTGCCGCCGTGGCCGGACTCATGTGGATCATGTTTGGCTCCATCATTGGCAATTTCATCGCCGGTGGTCTGGCCAAGCTCATGGGCTACCGCAAAACGATCTTCTGGATGCTGCTGGCCTATTTCGCCGTCATGTTTGCCACCTTCCATTGGAGCTGGAGCTGGCCAGCCACGAAACTGCTCTTCGGACTCATCGGTGTGTGCCAGGGCGTCTTCGGCCTCTTCACCATGTGCCTGCCGCCGTTGTTCCCCACGCTGCTGCGCACCACGGGCGCAGGCTTCTGCTATAATTTCGGCCGCATCATCGCCGCAGGCGGCACCATCTTCTTTGGCGTCTATCAAAAGGTGCCCAACGTGCGTGAGGCCATGCTCTTCGCCAGTTACCTCTTCATTCCCGCCGCCTTCATCGCCCTCATGCTGCCCTCGGAGCGGGAAGCAGACTCCGGCCTCTCGCCCACGGAATAATTCTTCACCGCAGGCCATCAAGGAATCACAACTTCGGTCCTGAATGGATTCACGGCGATAACTCCTCCGTAGTCCTGCCCATGGTTCAAATCTTCGGTGTAGAGAGTGCGGCATTGCATGCGCTTGGCTGCGGCGATGATTTGTGAGTCGTAGTAGGAGATCATGTAGCGCTCAGCAATCTGAATGGCCTCGATCACGAGATCACCATCGACATTCGCCATCGGAAAGGCTCGCCAAACGGTGATCCATTGGCTGGCTTCACTCCAAGTGAGCGGTTTGGGCTTTTTGGGTGACGTGCCGGAGCGTACGAACTCCGCCGCGACTTGAGCTGACCAAGCCCAGATGTTGTTTTGGATCAGCCGTCGGGAAATCGCAGTCTTGGCGGCTTCAGCAGGCTCGGTGCTGATCGCGTAAAGCAGGACGTTGGTGTCGATGAAACAGTCAGCCACGGGAGTTGCGTTCGTCACGGTTCATGATCGGGCCGACGCCGAATTGCCAATCGGACCGAGCGAAGCGCTCCTGCATGACGCGACGCGCCTCCTCGACGGATGGGGCATCCGTGGGCAGCATGGTGGCCTTGAGGATGCCGGCGGAGAGGATGTCGAGTCGCTCGGAAAGACCGATCGCACGGTCAATGATGGCCGGGTCGCGGTGGATTTGATCGAGGGTCGCTGTCATGGCGAAAGAGTAAGACGATTCGAGGTTTTCGCAAGGATTGGGAAATGAGCGTCCATGGAACTCGCGGAATACACTGAAAGGTCGGGCCGTATGAGAAGATCATGCGCCTTCGTCTCCTGATCCTCCTTCCGTGGTTGAGCCTCCGTGCTCTGGATTTCCCCACCACTCCACCCGTGGAGCCAAAGAACGCCGCGAAGACCTTCCACGTCCTTGATGGCTTCGAGATGCATCTCATCGCCGCTGAGCCGCTGGTCACCGACCCCGTCGCCATCACCTACGACGCCGATGGCCGCGCCTACGTGTGCGAGATGAATGATTATCCGTACACCGACAAAGAGAAGCACAAGCAAGCGCAGGAAAACCCCACCGATCAAGCCATCGGCAAGGTGCGCCTGCTTACCGACACCGATGGCGATGGCACCTTCGACAAGGCCACAGTCTTCGCCGACGGCCTCTCATGGCCCACGGGTGCTGCGTGTTGGAAAGGCGGCATCTTCGTTACCGCCACGCCGGACGTTTGGTATCTCAAGGACACGAATGACGATGGCGTGGCCGATGTGCGGCAAAAGATTTTCACCGGCCTCAAAAAGCTCAACGTGCAGGCCGTGATGAACAACCCCATCTGGGGCCTCGACCACCGCATCTACATCGCCGGTGGCAGCAACGGCGGCGAAATTCAGCGCGTGCCCGGCAGCGAGACCGTCATGCCACTTCCAAAAGACTTCAAACCGCTCCCCATCAAGCGAAACGACTTCTCTTTCGACCCCAGCACCGGCGATGTGCGTCTGGAAAGCGGCGGCGCACGCTTCGGCAACACCTTCGATGATTGGGGCAACCGCTTCCTCTGCAACATCCGCAATCCCTGCCAGCACGTCGTCCTGCCTTATCGCTACCTCGCGCGGAATCCGTATCTCGTCGTCCCCAGCGCCTTGAACGACTGCGCCGAGGCCGGCGACCAGCTCCCCGTCTATCGCACCAGCCCTGCCGAGCCCTGGCGCGAGTTCCGCGCGAAGCGCTGGGTGCAGGAAGGCAGCAAGTTGCCAAACAGCGAACTCGTCGGTGCCGGCGTCGTCACCTCATCCAGCGGCATCACCGTTTATCGCGGCGATGCGTATCCGAAAGAGTACCGCGACTTCGCCTTCGTCGCCGACGTGGCCGGCAATCTCTTCTACCGCATGAAGCTCGTCCCCGACGGCGTCACCTTCAAAGCCGTGCAGGTCGATGGAAACAAAAACTTCTGCACCAGCGACGACCTCTGGTTCCGCCCTGTGAACTTCGTCAACGCCCCCGACGGCTGCCTCCACGTCTGCGACATGTATCGTGAAGTCATCGAGCACCCCTGGAGCATCCCCGACGACATCCACGCCTCCGTCGATCTCCTCCGCGGCCGCGACAAAGGCCGGATTTGGCGTTTGGCGCCCAAAGTAGTCCCGAGCTTCAGCTCGAAAGACCGCCATGACGGGCTAAAGCCGCGCATTACTTTGCTCAGCTCCGTGAGCACCACCGACCTCGTCGCCCTCCTGGACCACCCCAACGCTTGGCATCGTGAGACAGCGCAGCGTTTGCTGTTTGAGCGTCAGGACAAAACGGCGGTGGAGCCGCTGCGAGAATTGGTGAAGAGCGGGAAGACGCCGCAAGGGCAAGTGTCGGCACTTTATGCATTGGCTTCGTCGTCCTCGCTAAGTGTCGCCGTGTTGGATGAAGCCGCCAAAAACTTGAACGGCCCTGTGGCCGAGACGGCAGCGGTATTGTTTGAACCTTTCGTTGGTGAGTTGAAGTGGTTTGGTATCTTGGAGCATGACGTATCTAAGCTGCCATTCGCTGCTTTGGCGGCTTATGGAGACAACCGCGTCGCAGTTAGAGCTTGGTTTTCGTTGTGCGAGTCCGAGAAGCCGGGCAGGGGATTCTCAAACGAGTACATGATGGGACGGATAGGTGTTGTTTCGGACCCTTGGTTTCAAAAAATGTTCTTTTGTGTCGTCGGTGATCGTGCCGACAGCCTGCTTGTCCCGCTGCTTTTTCGTGAGCGTCACATCCAAAAAGATAGTGTGGAGCCGTTTGTGGTTGAGCTGGCGGGACAAGTTGCAGCCAAAGGCAATAGATCCACTCTTGCTGTGATCATGACTGCCTTGAGCAAAGACCAATTCCCAAAACGATTGAGGTCTCTTGTGCTTCAAAAGATGCTGACGCACACGACTAGATTGTCGATTTCACTGGGATCGGTTTCCTCTAACGAGGTCACTTCTGCCAAACTCCGAGAGATCGGCCTTCAGGCACTTGCGGTCATGGGTGGCCCAGCTTCTCACGAGGAGAAAACTCTCGCGCTTCCAATTGTCGTAACCCTCGCTCAACCGAAGCAGGCATTGGATGTAATTGGCCCGCTGCTAGAGCCATCACAGCCGCAAGACCTACAGCTCGCCGCCCTCGAAGCCCTTGGCAGCTACCGCGAGCCAGCCGTCGCCGACATGCTCATCGACGCGTGGCCGAAGCTGACGCCGACACTCCGCGACAAGGCCACCACCATCCTGCTGTCACGCACAGATCGCATCGAGAAGCTGCTGGATGCCATCGAGGCGAAGAAGATCACGCCCGCGCAGCTCAGCGTCGCCGCGAAGGCGACGCTCGGACGGCAGAAAACGCCCGCGCTGGACGAGCGGATCGCGAAGCTCATTGGCGATGGCTCGTCGTCGAACCGGAAGGAGGTGATCGAGAAGTATCTGGTGGGGATGGGGATCAAGGAGCGACGGCTTCCAGCCGTCGGTGATGGCAGGATGCCATCACTCCTTGCTGGCGATGCCACTCGTGGCGCGAAGATTTATGAAACGGCCTGCATGGTCTGCCATAAGTTCGCGGACAAGGGCAACGATGTGGGACCGCACCTCGGCACGATCAAGGCGTGGCCGGTGGAGCAGGTTTTGACGAACGTGCTGGACCCGAATCGCGAGGTGTCGCCGAACTTCGCGCTCTACATCGTGGAGACCAATGACGGTCGCACTTTGAGCGGCTTGATCGCAAGTGAGACGGCGGGGAATCTGACGTTGAAGCGGGCGGATGGCGGCACGGACACCGTTTTGCGCAGTGAGATCAAGTCGCTGACGAGTCCGGGCATCTCGTTGATGCCTGAAGGGCTGGAAGCAGCCATCACGCCGCCGCAGATGGCGGATTTGATCGCGTATTTGAAAGCTCCTTGAGTCTCCTTGGTTGAGTATGAGGCAGTTTGAGTGTTTGAGTGTCGCATGAGCCTCCGAATCGCTTTCTCGTTGATCGTTTTGTCCCTCTCCTGCGCGGCGCAGGATTTGCCGCCTGTGTTTGAGAAGTGGATCGTCGATCAAAAGAGTGTGGGAAACATTTTGGTGAGCTTTGAGCAAATACGCAGCACGCCGACGCTGAAAGAGCCGGTGAAGTCGGTGGGGCGCTTCTGGAAGATGCAGGATGGCCGCTTCCGCTGGGAGATGGGCTCTCCGGCCACAACGGTGATGATTTTTGATCGTGAGAAAGTGCTGCTTAAAGAAGGTCAGGCCGCGTGGGAGACACTGAAGGCGGATGACAGCCGCGCGCGGATGTGGATGAAGTTTTTGAGCGGCCGTGAGATGGACAAGGAGTCGCTGACGAAGAGCTTCACCGTGAAAGTGACGCAGCAGGAGACGAAGTATGCCACGATGACGCTGGTGCCAAAAGCGCTGCTGGTGAAGAAGCACCTCAAGCAGATCGACATGCAGATCGAGCCCGGCGGGAAGCGGATGTTTCTACTGCGCGTGATTCAGGGAGATGGCGCGACGTTGACGATGACCTTTGGGGTGCCGAGTGCGGTCTCAGGCGGTGATGGGCTTTTTTTGGCGAAGTGAGGGGGTAAGTGCTCAGTGCTGAGATATCGTTACCGGGCGAAGACTGAGGACTGAGCACTGAGAACTAAGCACTTCGGGTCGTCAGTGGAACGAATCGGCGAGTCACACAACGCGCTCATCATCAATAATCACGCTCAAGCAGATAGTCGGCTAGCTGACGAAGGCGCGAGCCGTGCTCGCCGAAGATGGCTAGTGCGTCATGTGCGGCGGTGGTGAGGCGGTGGGCTTCGGTGCGGGAGGCTTCGAGGCCGAGCAGGGCAGGGTAGGTGCTTTTTTCGGAGGCGAGGTCTTTGCCGGCGCTTTTGCCGAGTTTTTCGCTGGTCTGAGTGACATCGAGGATGTCGTCGATGATTTGAAAGGCGAGTCCGGTGGCCATGCCGAAGTCATGCAGGGCCTGCATCTGCTCGGGAGTGGCATTGGCGCTCATGGCACCGAGTTTGATGCTGCAAGTGAGCAGCGCAGCGGTTTTGCCTTCATGGACGAAGCGGAGGTCTTCGAGCGGGAGTTTTTTCTTTTCGCCTTCAAGGTCGGCGACTTGTCCGCCGACGAGATGGAGGCTGCCAGCAGTGCGTGCGAGCTCGCGGACCATCTGTGCGGCGCTGTGGCGGCTGGTGGGTGCTGTTTGCGCGACGAGCTCGAAGGCGAGGGCTTGGAGGGCATCGCCCGCGAGGAGTGCGGTGGGGTAATCAAAGGCGATGTGGCAGGTGGGGACGCCGCGGCGCATGTCGTCGTTGTCCATGCAGGGGAGGTCGTCATGGATGAGTGAGTAGGTGTGCAGGCACTCGACGGCGCAGGCGTTGTTGAGGGCTGCGTCTGTGCTACCCCCACAGGCCTCGGCAGCGGCGAGGGTGAGGATGGGGCGCAGTCGTTTGCCGCCGGCAAAGATGCTGTGCCGCATGGCCTGATGAAGTCGTGTGGGGCGTGTTTCGGCGCTGGGGATGCATTGATCGAGCGCGGTGTCGATGAGTTGGACGCGGGCGGTGAGGTGGGCTTTGAGGTCGGACATTGGAACTGGAGGAACTTCAGCAATCAGCAATCCTTGTTCGTCAATCGTCAATCGAGCACGCCTTGAAGTCGTGTAGCGGGATGGATTGACGATTGATGAACCATCGATTTTTAATTTTTGAAGGGTGCTGAGAGATGGGGCGCAAGGTGTGAAGTTTACTTGAACAAGCGCAAGCGAAGGGAGTTGAGGATGACGGTGAGGCTGCTGAGGGACATGGCTAGGCTGGCGAGCATGGGACTCAAGAGCCAGCCACTGATGGGATAGAGCACGCCTGCGGCAATGAGGATGCCGAGGGCATTGTAGAGAAAGCTGAAGGTGAGGTTTTGATGGATGATCTTCAAGGTGGCACGACTCAGGGCGAAGGCGTGGTGGAGGGCGCGGAGGTCTCCTTTGACCAGCGTGACTGTGGCGCTGTGCATCGCGGCATCTGTGCCAGTTCCCATGGCGATGCCGACATCGGCTGCGGCGAGCGCTGGGGCATCATTGATGCCATCACCTGCAAAGGCGACGCGGCGGCCGTTCTCCTTCATCTGGTAAACGTGGAGGAGTTTGTCATGCGGACTGACTTCAGCGGAGACTTCGTCGATTTGAAGATTCTTGGCCACGCGGTCGGCGGTGGAGCGCGTGTCGCCAGTGAGCATTTTGATTTTTAAACCCATGGCATGCAGTGCGGCGATGGCGGGCTGCGTGGTGGCCTTCACTTTGTCTGTGAGGGCGATGAGGCCGAGTGGACGGCCATCCAGAACCACGACCACGACCGTGTAACCTGAGGCTTGAAGCTGGGTGGAGCGCGTGTGGCACTCGGTGTCCATGTAGATGCCTTTTTTCTTCAAAAACTCCGCCTGGCCGACGAAGACCTCGGTTTCGCCCACCGTGCCGAGCACGCCACCACCGGGCACAGCCTGGAAGTCCGTGACTGCCGCGAGTGGGATTTTTTGTTCGGCTGCGGCCTGAACGATGGCCGCGGCGAGCGGGTGCTCACTGGCGACCTCGACGGCGGCCGCGCAGGCGAGGAGGTCGCGAGCGGACAATCCGGGCAACGGGCAGATTTCGACGACGCTGGGCTTACCCTCCGTCAGCGTGCCAGTTTTATCGAGCATGATGGTATCGATGGAGCCGAGACGCTCGAGGGTTTCCGCATCTTTGATGAGCACGCCGAGCTGCGCGCCACGGCCCATGCCGGTGATGATGGCCATCGGCGTAGCGAGACCGAGCGCGCAAGGACAGGCGATGATCAAAACGGAGACGGCATTGACGATGGCGAAGCCCAAGCTGGGCTGCGGGCCAAACTCCCACCACAGAATGAAGGTGATGATGGCGATGACGATGACCACAGGCACAAACCATGCGGAGATGCGGTCCGCGAGCCGCTGCACGGGTGCGTGGCTGCGCTGAGCCTGTGCGGTGAGCGTGATGATTTGCTGGAGCAGCGTGTCAGCTCCGACACGCTGCGCTCGCATGACGAGCGTGCCGTTGCCGTTGACGGTGCCGCTGGTGACGGTGCTGTCAGCCTGCTTGGCCTGCGGCGTGGGCTCACCGGTGAGCATGGATTCATCAATGGTGGAGCTGCCTTCGATGACGAGTCCATCGACAGGAATTTTGCTACCAGGCTTGATGCGCAGGAGGTCACCTGGCTTCACTTCAGCGAGTGGGATCTCGGTTTCCTTGCCATCGGCGATGAGGATGGCGGTGTGCGGCGCGAGCTGATGCAAAGCGTCGATAGCGGAGCCCGTGGCGCGGCGCGCTCGTGACTCGAGCAGCTGGCCGAGGATGACGAGGACGGTGATGACGGCGGCGCTTTCGAAATAAACGGTGGCGTGATCGTGGAAGCCCGTTTTTGGCAGTAAATCCGGTGCGAGGAGGATGAGCGTGCTGTAAGCCCAAGCGGAGAGCACGCCGAGGCCGATGAGCGTGAACATGTTTGGCCGCCAGGTGATCAGTGAGCGCCAAAAGCGCACCAGCAGCGGCCAGCCACACCAAAAGACCACCGGCGTGGCCCACACGAGCTGCATCCAGCCCATGGCCTCGCTCGGGATGGCGCTGACGAAGGGCAGGTTCATGCCCATGCTGAGCATGATGACCGGGATGGTCATCACACCACCCCAGCGCAGTCGCCACCAGAGCTCTCGCAGTTCCGCCGCACCGCCATCGCCACAGCAATCAGGCGCACTGCTGCGAGCAAGAGAATTTCTCTGCAAAGCTATGCCGCATTGCGGACAGTCGCCTGCCTTGTCTGCAAAGACCCCTTCACACATTGGGCAGATGAAAGCGCCGAACGTTTTGGGCGCGAGAGTGCTGTCCGCTTCAGGCTTTGAAGCGGTGCTGCAGCAGGAGGATGGTACGTGCGGATGCATGGGACCTGCTCAGACTATGCGGTTGCTCACGCGGGGGCTACTGGAAAGATGATGGAGAGTGCCGCGACTCTCCAGACGGGCGATTTAGCAGCCTAAAACCGGGGATGAATAGCCGCAAAAAGGCTCAAAAGGTTCAAAAAGAAAGAGGTTGGAGAGAACGGCTCGTTCACTCGCATGGTGAATCATGCCGTGGTTCGGTTTCCTCCACGAGTGCTTCATTTTTGCGTCTTTTGCGTTTCTTTGCGGCCAATCTCATTCCCGATTCTAGGTTTAGCGCCGCCAGATGCCGAGCTTGGCGACGCGCGCCTTTTTGCCGAGTTCGAGAAGGTGGTGCCCATAGTCGTCGATGCCTTGGACGCCACCAGGAAGCTCACAGGTGATGCCCGCAACTCGGGCGTGGCCCTGCTGCATCAGTAGGTCCGCGAGATAGACCTCACCCTTCTCGGTTTTGATCCTGATGAGCGCGTAATAGCGGCTGCGGTCCGGTACCGGCTCCCAACGTGTGAGGACGGTGAAGGTGCGATCTTTGAGCAGCCCAGTGACGTATGCGGTGGCTTCTGCACCAGCTTTAAGTATGCCATTTTGCGTCGTGCCAAACCAGCGCTCCTGCTCCTGCACACGCTGTGGGTGTGTGAGTGTGGTGTCAGGTGCATCCACGAAATAGAGGCTGAAGATGGTTTCCTCGTGAGTGTCGTCGAGCTTGATGCGCAATGTGTCGGCCTCATTGGCGCGGCTCTCAATGAGGCGCGCTTTGGGGAAGGCCTTGAATTCAGGAACCGTCAACTCGGCACCGGGCGGGACAGCCTGAGAGGCGGGCTTGGCCTTACCCACCGCGATGGCTATAGGAACCGGCCTGCTTTCCCTCAGCAAAATCGCCACCAGCGTGATGATGAGCACCAGCACAGCCGTGATGGCGAGGTTTAGCAGTGTTTCACGGAAGGGCATGCGCGGGAGGCATCACAGGCCCAAGTCAACTACAGGGATGGTTTGAGTGCTGCCTGGAACTGCAAGGTCATCTCCCGCACGAAACACAAGCTGCTCCGTGTAAGCGGCACCTTCAGGCTGACGGAAGACGGTGATCTGATGACTGTTCAGATCGATCAACCACGCCTCAGGAATACCACAGGCCGCGTAGAGTGGGATTTTCGCATCACGATCATATGCAAGGCTGGTGTCCGCGACCTCAATGACGAGCAATACGTCTTCTGGATAGGGGTGCCGGTCAGCATAGAAGTCATCACGGTGCTTCGCGACGACGATGTCCGGCTCTGGCTCGGAGTAGTCGTGGATGGTGATGGGGTTTTGGCCACGAACGATTACGTCCTCCGTGGCGATACGATGAAGGAACCGTTCCAATTTAGAAACGACAGCGCTGTATTGGGAGCCGATGGACATTTTCGTGACGAGGTAACCATGAATGAGCTCGATGCGGTCATCCTCCTTCAATCCGCCACTGGCGATCATCTCGTGATAGCGCTCACACGAGATGCGCATGAGCGGCGGGCTGTGCGGTGGCAGTTGGGTGACGGCGGTCATGTCCAAAGTATGCGTTTTGGCCAGCACAGTTGCAAGCCGGGGTTTCCTCGCAGGTTAATCCAAGAAGGAGCAGATGTACTCGCAGATACCGCTGGTCACGGTGATGTCGAAGCCGCTATTCGCTGGCACATCAAAGAACTGACCACCCGTGTAGCTCGTTTGGGCATCACTGCCGTCTAGCTTCACCACACAATCACCCGCGACGATCTCCATGCGCTCCGCCTTGGCCGTGCCGAAGTGGAAAGGCCCCGGATAGATCAGCCCGAGCGTTTTTTTACTCCCATCCGGGAACAGGATGGTGTGACTGACAACTTTGCCGTCGAAATAGACATTGGCCTTGGCGACAGCGGTGACTCCGGGGAATTCAGCAGGAATAGCAGACATAGGGCGCGAGGAATAGGTCATGAATCCGCACGCGGCAAGTGTGTCGTTCGCTTACTGGGACTTGTATTTGCGCCGCAGTCTCCACATGGCGAACGCACCGAAAATCGCAATCCAAAGAGCCGTATTCCACACGAAGCGCTCTGGATGCCAACTACTCATGATGCTGATGCCTGGAGCCTGCTCGTAAAACCAGATCGGAAACCCACTCAGCCGCGTGATACCAACCGTGGCTTCTGTAGAAGTGTCCACACGCACCGTGATGCGTCCTGTGAAATACGAGACGACAGGTGCCACGACCAAGACACTGAAGGTTACAAGCATCACTAGAAGCGCTCTCATCGGTCAACATTTCGGATCAGGCGACGGTGAGCGGGTGGCGTCGATGAGACGACAGATACCATTTGAGGCGCTGCCAGCATCCGTTTCGCCCCCTTGTTTTCGTGGTCGTTATTTAAGTGAGTCATATCGGAGATCGCCGGACTGTGATGCCTGCCAGTAAACATCTGCTCTCGTCTCAAGGCATGTAAGCCAACCGCCACCGTGGGCATATGTGTCTATGCAAACGGCGTGACCAATGTCCAAAGGTCGGCCCTTCTTCTGCGCTGTATGCCCGCAAATCATGCGCTTGCCTGACTGGTGAGGACTAGGATCCCCAAAGAACTCCCAAAACAGCATGTAGTCGGGCTGGTCTTCCAAGGCAAAATCTGGATACGCATTTGCGTGAACAAAGAAATCTCGGGCTGCGTCGTGGTATGAGCCAGTTGCCTCCAGGAATTCCCAATGTTCCGTGGGAATGTCATCAAATGTGGCCGCTCCATATGATTCAAGTGTCCGATCTCCGCCGCAGGAGACCCACTCCGCCAAAGCAGATCGATCATCTCTAGCCCGTAGCATCATGATCTCATGGTTCCCTCTCAACGGCACAAGATTGCAGCGCTTCTGGAGCGCTATGAGAAAGTCAATAACTCCACGAGATTGAGGACCTCGATCAACGTAGTCGCCTAATGTGATAACCGTATCGGATGGACGAAACTTAATCTCCGTGTCCAAACGTTGCAAAGCACTCAAGCACCCGTGGATGTCTCCGATGGCAAATTGGCGCATGGCTTGTTTCTAGGGCGGACAGTGAAGATGGTTAACAGATCGTGAGGTTTGTCAGCAGGTCTATATCCGACGGTTCGGCGGGAACATCACGGGCTTGGGCAATCATGGGTGTCGTTTTACACGACTGTGCAGTGCTCGGGCAATCAAAACATGCGTTTGCTCGCAGTCAGTTATATTCGGCTACTGCCTAGAGCGGTGCTGAGACTCTGTCTATTTACGCTCCGCCACCATCAAACGCGTGAACTGGCCGTCACTGGTGTTGTAATAGATGCGTTTGCCATCCGCGCTGAAGGCGGGATGCGGATCATTGCGCCGCCAGGAGCGTGCGCCGCGATTTTGCTCAAAGCTGTGCAGCAGCGCCCATTTTCCGCCATTCATATCAGCGACCATGATGCCCCACTCATTCGGCTTGCCGCCGACGGGTTCAGTCAGGCCATCGGTCACCATCAGCTTGCCATCGGGGCTGACGGACGGGTGTGAGCCACGCAGATTCGGGATGTCTTTGAGCTTGGTGTAGGTGAAGACCGGTTTGTCGGTGTCCATGGTGATGTTGCCGACTTCAAAGATGTGCTTCGAGTCCGGCGTCCAGCCTGGATGGCCCCATTGACCGCGCTGCCAGATGCACGTGGCTTGCTCAAAGTCGTAGCAGACGATGCCCTGGCGATGACTGGCACTTTTGGCCATGTAGTCATCACCACCATTGCCTGCGGCGATCTTAAAGAACACACGCTTCAAATCCGGGCTGATCACGGGAAAAAAGATCGAGCACGGCTTGCCAGCGAACTCCTTCGCCAGCCAGTCGCCATATTTCCCCTCCACCTCGGCGATTTTCGCCCGCGTCGTCGTTTTGCCGGTCGTCGCATCCCACACTTCGAGATCGCGATGCGGCCCCGGATTCCAGTGGCAGCCATACAGAGGCAGCAGATCGCCCTCGGGCCGGCCAAAACCAACCTGATGATCCTCCGCGACGACCGTCTTCTTCAGCGTTTCGACATCCACCACCACCACGCGCCATTTTTTGTCGATCACCTCATGAAACGCCACGCGCTTCCCGCCGGATAGCCACTGCTGGCACGCCACGCGATGCGCGTCCTCGGTGTGGACGTTCTCTGCCAGCACGGTCTCTTTTCCTGTCGCACGATCCATGATCCGCACCTCGCCCACGTAACCCGACGGATGTGCGGAACTGAAGAACAGCACACGCTTCCCATCAGGACTCTCCGGGTTCGCCACATAATAGCTGTGGATCGAGTGTCGCCCCTCCATCGCCGACACCGGCTTGATGCTCACATCTTTGGACCATGGCACAACAGGATCATCGGCCAGACAACGAACAGCCAGCAGACATGTGAGGACAAAAAGATGTTTCATGGCGGCATAAACGCCACGCAACTCCCAAACTATGCAAGCAACTCGGCCACCACTTTCCCATGCACATCCGTGAGCCGCTGATCTCGACCACCGTGGCGGAACGTGAGCA
>JANOBP010000347.1:0-12537 GCA_031411715.1 Verrucomicrobiaceae bacterium
ATCGAAGGTCCCGACATGGTCTGGTACTTCCGCGGCTACCCGCACATCCACGGCTACTTCCACCTGGCAGCGTAAGGCGCTCAAACCTTAGCTCGCACCGGAAGCTTTCTTCCTCGCCGCCTTTTTCTTCGCAGGCTTTGAGGGCTCTGCGACCTTCTCTTCAGGCGGTGTTTCCATTTCAATCCCAAACATCGCTCCCAAGTCAACGCCGGCCAGTTCATCACTGCCAGCACCGACATCGTTGGCCGCTTTTTCGCTCGCGTTGGAGAGCAACTCCGCTTGATCGACTCCGCGCAGCGTGAAGAGCAATTCGGGCTTGGTGTCCAGCAGCACACCGACGCCATAAAGCACCGCGGACACATGCTTGCACATGTCGGCGTGGTCTGGGCATGAGCAATCGAAGCGAATCTCACGCGCCTTGGGGAAGAGACCATGCTCAGCATCGGTCAGCACATGCATCATCCCATCTCCCAGCTTTCCAGCCAGCAAGTCCAGCATGGAACCGACCTGCCCGGCACACTCCTTCACCAGTCTCTTCCATTCCGGTGGCCGCAGTGGTTGGATGTAAACCGTCGTCTCATAGAGTTGCGAACCCGCCACCTCCGCCATCAGCTTACCGGGCTCGATTTCGAGATTGTACACATTCCCCTGTCTCAAATAGCTACGCCCACGCGGCAGTCGTGACTCATACTGCTGATAGGATTCGAGGTTTCGGCACCAAGCCTGCCCCCAGAAGGTCACGCACAGTTTTTTTTGCCCGGGTGGAGCGGCGAGAGCCTCAAACCGCTCGCCACGCTTCACACGCTTGGCGATCTCCTTTTGGAGTCGCTCTTTTTGTTTCTTCGCGTCGTCATAGGCCCACCACATATCCGTTTCTTAGCCTAAACTCACTCAGCGTCCAGCACGCACTCTCACTTGGCATTCCACGCGCCGAAGCCACCCTTCAGCACCCACGCCTCCCGCACAAAACCCATCCCCTTCAGCCGCTCCATCACCTTCCGGCTGGCCTCACACTTTTGGCCGCTGCAATAGACCACCACCGGCTTGGCATTGGTTTGCAGTGTTTCCAGCAGCGTCAGCAACTGCTCATCAAAGCCTTGTTCATTGAGTAGCAGCGCTCCAGGCACGTGCGCGGCATCGTATTGATCCTTGGGTCGTGCATCGATCCACAACACATCATTGCCGAATTTCTCATGGATCACCTTCATGGACACTTCATCATCCCGTAACGGCTCCTCGACCAAATACAGCGCCGGGGCACGCGGATGCCACGCATAGGTGCCCAGCGCCGCAACCACGCTCAGCGCCAGTAAAATCACCGCCTGCCAGAGCATCTTCATTTCTTCTCTTCCGACTCCGGCTTGTTGTAGATGCTGAAGAAGGCCAACTGCCGCTGATACTTCGGAATCTTGCTGTCTGTCTCGATCTTCAGCGCACCCAGAGTCACTTCACTCGTCGATTTCGGCTTCACCGTGACCTGATACTCACGCCCAGGAATGATCTCCTTCCAAGCGAACTCCACATTCTCCCGCGTGGCGGTGATCTTCACGATCTTCATGAGTTCATCGCCACTCATCTTCACCGTGGTGGTTTTTTCGATCGGCGCATCTCCCACCCACCATTGCAGCGTCTTGGGCTCGATATCGACCACCGCAGGCACGTCGAGAATGAAATTGACCTGCCACTCGGGCTGCTGCGGATCATCCGTCATCACCATCACGCTCTTCTCATGCCTGCCGACAAAGGTGGAGACTTTAAATTCCGCCTTGCCCGTGCCCACCTCACCCGGTTGATACTCCGCTTTGTCAAGTTCAGCACTCAGACAACTACAGGCACTCTCGATGCCCAGCACCTTCACGGCCTTGGTGCCTTTGTTGCGAAACTTAAAAGTCGTCTGCACCACCTCATCCTCCGGTTTGGGCTTCAATTCGATCACCGTGACATCCAGCGCCAGGTCAGCGTGTGCAGCAGTGGTGAAAGCGATCAGGATGGCCAGGCAAAAGCGCAGGTGTTTCATGCACGCACTCTAGCACATCTCCCCCGCCCTGTTGCAAGCATCTTGACGCCAACTCCCACCCGCACACTCTGCCCACCTATGCGCTACGCCATCTGCAACGAGACCTACCAGAAAGAAACCTTCGACGCCATGTGCGCCGACGTCGCCGCTGCCGGCTACTCCGCCATCGAGCTCGCCCCATTCACTCTGGCCGAAGATCCGCGTGAGCTCACTCTCGCTGACGCCATCTCGCTTTCCGCCAAAGCCAGCGCGCACGGCCTCGACATCCTCGGCCTGCACTGGCTGCTCACCAAGCCCGCGTGGATGCACATCACCACACCGGATGCGCTGCTGCGCCGGGAGACCGCACGCTTTGGCCAGCACCTCGTGCGCCTCTGCGCCGGCATGGGTGGCCGTATCATGGTCTGGGGCAGCCCCAAGGCCCGCAACACCCTGCCTGAATGGAATTACGACGACTGCTTCCAGCGCGCTGCCGATACCGTGCGCGAGGTCGCCCGTGAGGCCGGCCAGCATGGCATCACCCTCGCCATGGAGCCTCTTGGCCGCAAAGAAACCAACTTCCTCAACACCGCCGAAGAAACCATCCGCTTCTGCAAGCTCGTCGATCATCCCTCCTGCAAGCTCCACCTCGACGTCAAAGCCATGAGCGACGAATCCAAGTCCATCCCCGACATCATCCGCGACAGCCGCGACTGGTTCGTCCACTTCCACACCAACGACCCCAACCTCCGCGGCCCCGGTCAGGGCGACATGAAATACGAGCCCATCATCGCCGCGCTGCGTGAAGTCGGGTACACCGGCTATCTCTCTACCGAGGTCTTCGACTACACCCCCGACGCCCCCACCATCGCGCGGCAGAGCATTGAATATCTCAAGAAGATCATGGCCTGATCACTCACGCACGATCCGCGCCGCATACGCCCCATCCATACCGCTGTCTGGCGGGAAGCTGCGCTGCTCTTCCTCCAGGCGGAAGCCGGGCACGCTGGCCAGCACGCGCTGCACCAGTTGCTCATTCTCTTCAGGATCAATGCTGCACGTGCTATAAACGAGCACGCCGCCGGGCTTCACCACGCGCAGGCAGTTCCGCAGCAGTCGCTCCTGCTCCACCACTTGCTCGGCGATGGCCGTCTCCGCCAAGCGCCAGCGCACATCCACACGGCGGCGCATCACACCGACATTGGAGCACGGCACGTCCAGCAGCACCCGATCAAAACCGCCCGCAGCAAAGTCTGGTAACTCATCCGATGCCCAGTCGTGCTCCACAATTTGAGTATTCATCACCCGCAGCCGGCGCAGGTTTCCCTCCATGCGCCGCAGTCGGCTGGCGGAGGCATCACAGGCATAAATTTCACCGGAATTCCCCATCAACTGCGCCATGAGCGCCGTTTTGCCACCAGGGGCCGCACACGCATCCAGCACACGCTCACCGGCTTGTGGGTTCAGCAGCTTCGGTGCCATCACCGTGCTCGGGTCCTGCACGTAAACCTTGCCAGCAGTCAATTCATTGCGCGGCAGGTGCTCGCAGGTGATGAAGTCCTCCACACTGTCCACCATCTGGTCATGCAGACGATTCACCCGTGCCATGAGCGGCGCTTGTTGCTGATTCCACTCACACAGAGCCACCGCTTTCTCATCGCCAAACTGCGCCTGCCAGCGCTGCACCAGCCACTTCGGGTGAGAGGTGCGCACTTCCAGCGGCAGCTCCGCCACGCCTCCCAGCAGCACATCCGCCTCACGGCAGGCACGCCGCAGCACCGCATTGATCAACCCACGCGCACGACCCGTCGCCGCCACTGTCTCATTCACCGCCGCATGCTCAGACACTTTCGAAATCAAGATCTGCGACAGCCCAATACGCAGTCCCCAGCGGCAGCGGTGGTCCAGATGCTTGTCCTCCGTCAGCACCGTGATCCAATGATCCAACAACGACAGATTCCGCAACGTCATCAGCACTATTTCCCGCAAAAAACCTGCATCCGGACCATACAGATCCTCCTGACGCTGCACGACCTCAATGAGCTCTGAGGCGAAGCGTTCCCCACGTGACCACTCGCTCAGCACATCCAGCGCCAAGCCGCGAATGCGTGAAACGGGTGGTGCTGGCGAGGAGGAAGTGGATTCAGGAGTCATGTCTTTAGGGCACAAGCCCACAATATCCCGACGCTCAACACAAAAGACGAGAATACACGCCCAATCCCCGCTCAAAAAGATTCCATCATTGTTCTGGCAGTTCCTCACAAAGGTATGATGATGACAGCTCAGCACCCAAACTTATGAAACATACATCCCTCATCCTCATCGCGCTGCTCGCCAGCTCCCTCACCTCATGCGACGAAGCCAAAAAGGCCGCCGATGACACCAAAAAAGCCGCCGACACCGCCACTGCTTCCGCCAAGGAAAGCGTCAAGTCCGCAGCCGTAGCCGTCGAAACCAAAGTCGATGAAGCCGCTGCCGCTGCCGAGAAAAAAGCCGCCGAGCTCAAGGCCGCCGCCGAAAAGGAATCCGCCGCCGTCAAGGCAGCCGCTGCTGAAAAAGCCACCGCCGCCGCCAAGATCGTCGAAGACGCCGCCAAAGCAGCCAAGCAGACCCTCACGCCTGCCCCGGCTCCAGCCACACCAGTTCCTGCCGCTCCAGCACCAGCCGCACCTCCTGCTGAGCCTACCGCGCCAGCACCACCGAAATAACCTTCCTGCGATCAGTTCGCCACTCACCAAGCGTCAGGGTCACTCCTGACGCTTTTTTCATGGCCTTACTCAACGGTTACGAGCTTTATCAGTAAACCAACTGCTCTTGCGAAACGTGCTCCTTCGAAACAATAAAAACCGTGATGAAAAACGATAGCATATTAAGGTGAAAGAGGGCTCGAGACCTTTCGTTGCAGCGCTATCTTTCTCTTGACCCTACGCTCGACAACGGGCATTTCCGCATCGCGTTCACCTCTGTTTGTCTTCTTCTGCTCCATCCGGCGAAATTCGCTCCACAATCGTCCGTAAAATCCACGCGCTGCGCGGCCCCAATCTTTGGGCACGTGACACGGTCTTGGAATGCAGGGTGGAATTCCCCGAACTGAGCCATGTGGTGCCTAACTGGAAGGACTGGCTTGTTTCCTGGCTTCCAGCCTTGGAATCGACGGTGAGGGAGTCCGGCGAGCCCGAAACAGCAACGCTGGCGAATTTGCTAAAAATCATCACGCTGCATCTTCAGAGCCGCACCGATTTGCAGGTCAGTTTTGCCAAAGTGTTGCCGACCGCTGAACCACGAGTGTTGCGCATCATCATGCAGTATGATGAGGAGGCCGTGGCGCGTGCCGCCTTTCAACTGGCGCGACAATTGATCGATGCGGCCCTGTGGGGGCATGTTTTTGATGTAAATGCAGCCATTTTGGAATTGCGGGATCTCGCTCAAGAAGTCTGCCTCGGGCCCAGCACGCGTGCGATGGTGGATGCGGCCAAACTGCGTGGCATTCCAGTGCGCCGCCTCACGGCGGGCAGTCTGGTGCAACTGGGCTGGGGTGTGAAGCAAAAGAAAATCCTCGCAGCAGCCACCAGCCAGACGAGTGCGATCTCCGAGGACATCGTTCAGGACAAAGATCTCACACGCCGCCTGCTGAATGAAGTCGGTTTGCCAGTGCCGCAGGGGCGGCCAGTCAAATCGGCGGATGATGCGTGGGCTGCGGCCAATGAGATCGGTCTACCCGTCGTGGTGAAGCCGCTGGATGGCAATCAGGGACGCGGCGTGGCTCTGAATCTATACACGCGTGAGCAGATCACCACGGCTTATAACGCGGCCTTTTCTGAGAGTAATTCGGTGCTGGTAGAGCAATTTGCGGAAGGTGAGGATTACCGCGTGTTGGTGATCGGGCGGGAACTCATCGCCGCCTCACGCCGGCATCCCGCGCATGTCATTGGTGACGGAGAGCACACCGTTCAAGAACTCATCGCGGAGAAGAATCGCGACCCACGCCGTGCCTCAGACCATGCGGCGGCGCTGAGCAGGATCCGCATTGATGCCGTAGCAACAGCCGTGCTGGCTGAGCAGGATGTCACGCCCGATTCGATCCCCGAAAAGGGACGCATGATCCTCATCCGCCGCAACGCCAACCTCAGCACTGGTGGCACAGCAGTCGATTGCACGGCCGAAGTACATCCGACGATCTGCGCAGCTGCCGTGGAAGCTGCGCAGACGGTTGGCCTCGATATTTGCGGTATCGACATGATCGCACCGGACATCACTGCGCCGCTGAGTCCGCGCAATGGAGTCATCATCGAACTCAACGCCCGTCCTGGCTTGCGCATGCATTTGTATCCCTCCGAAGGCGAGCCGCGTCCCGTTGGTAAGGCGGTGATCGACACGATGTTTGCACCAGACTGCAGTGGTCGCATTCCGATCGTCGCCGTGACCGGTGTGAATGGCAAAACGACCACCACACGATTCATTGCACATCTGCTGAGCCAAAACGGCTGGCGTGTCGGCCTGACCAGCACGGATGGTGTCTTTGTTGGCTCACGCATGATCGACAGCGGGGATTGCAGCGGGCCAAAGAGTGCGCGGAGTATTTTAGCCTATCCTCTGAGTGATGCTGCGGTGTTAGAAACGGCTCGTGGTGGCATTTTACGCGAAGGACTGGCCTTTGATCATTGTGACGTCGCCGTGGTGACCAATATCGGAGCTGGCGATCATCTTGGCATCAACGAGATCGATACGGCAGAGCAACTCGCGGAGGTGAAGCAGTGCATCGTGGCGGCTGTACCTGCGAATGGCACGGCAGTGCTCAATGCGGCGGATCCTCTCGTCGTGAAGATGGCGGAAACTTATCCGCGCAGGACAATCTTCTTTGCTCTGGATGGTGAAAATGCTGTCATGGTGCGACATCGCATTCAGGGAGAACGTGTTATTTTCATTCGTGATGGCCAAATCATTCGTGCCACAGGCCCAAGTGAAGATGTCTTCATGCCACTGAGTGAGATTCCTCTAACGCTAGGTGGACGTATCGGTTTCCAGATAGAAAACACGCTCGCGTCCGTCGCGGCGGTGTGGGCGCTCGGGATGGATGACGGCCTTATTCGTCAAGGAGCGCGGAGTTTCGTCCCGAGCATCGATCAAAACGCGGGCCGCTTTAATGTGCTGAATCTGCGTGGAATCACAGTGATCGTTGATTATGGACACAATGTGGACGCCCTGAGGGCTCTGCTCGATGGGTTGCGACATTTTGAGCATACGCGGAGAATTGTGGTGTATACCTCAGCGGGAGATCGCCGTGACAGCGACATCATTGAACAAGGTCGCATGTTGGGTGGTGAATTTGACGAGGCCTGGCTCTTTGAAGGGGATTACGTCCGTGGTCGTGAATCGGGCGAGATCATGCAACTGCTGGCCAAGGGATTGGAAAACGCTGTGCGAACCAAGCGCATTGAACTGGTTCTGGGACATCTCAAAGCCGTCGATCTGGCCCTGGAATCAGCCAAGGCTGGGGATCTGGTGATGATCCAAGCCGACACTGCTGATGAGACGGTACAACATCTCAAGACACAGTATGGGGCTCAGTAATGATCAGAGGTGCTTCTTGGTGAACATGAGGCGGCTCATCTTGGTAATGCGCTGAAGAATGCCCTGAAAGACGAGTTGGTTTTGATCGATCGAGGCGAATTGGGCTGGATCGCTGAGTTTAAGCTGCTCACATTGAGAGATGAGTTGCTCGGTAGCGACTTTGAGTTCCCGAACTTTTTGGCTCGTTTCGTCAGTGAAGCGTGACTCTTTAATCGTATTTTCAAGCTTATCAGCCTCGCGGGAGAGATAGGAGGCGGCATTGGGAAGATCACGGACACCATGTGCCAGTGCGCCGGTGTGGTAATCGACCCGGGGCTTGGAGGGGAGTTGGTTCGCAGGGCGCTGAGGGACGACAGACTGCGGTTCTGCGGGGAGCCCGCCATCTCTTGCATTGATGATGGTGGGTGTGATGAAGAGCATGAGACTCTTGTGATTCTTGCTGCGGCTGCGGTATTTAAAGAGCCATTGAAGGCCGGGAATTTTGCCAAGGAAAGGAACACCAGCCTCGCTTTCACGCTCGCGTGCTTCATCAAGGCCACCAACTGCAACGGTGTAGCCTGAATCGACCTCGACGGGGGCATTGTAAACACGCGAGGATGCAATTGGGTAAGGGTTGCCCGAAATGACTGTTTCACCGATGATACTGGATACGGTAACGTCCATGTTCAGAAGGATTTTGTTTTCCTCCATGCGCTTGGGAAGGATGTTCAATACGGTACCAATGGGGAGATAGGCAATCTGACTGGTTTGAATGGCGGCACCACCACCACCGCCAGCGCCGCCACCACTAGTGCTCGCATTGGAGCCAAGCACGGGCTGGTTGATAACACTGCGAATGGCGACCTCGCGGTTGTTCAAGGTGACCATACGTGGGTATGAGGTCGTGCTGGTCTCATCGTCACGCATAATGGCGCGGAGTTTAACGTTGAGGTCCTGGGCGCTCAGAATGCCAGTCGAAGGCCAAAGAGTGCTACCAAGACTATTCAGATTTGCACCTGTAAGCAACGGTGCAGCATCCACACGGAAGCCGCCCGTGGTAGGGGTGCTTTCAGTTTCCACTTTGACGAAGGGAGTGCCATCGGCGGCTGTGGCAGGCTCTGTTGTGGTGACCTGACGGAAATTGCCTGTTTCGAGCGTGCCAGTCCAGTCGATGCCGAATTCACGCTTCGGGTCGCGAGAGGTTTCGATGAATTTCACCTCAATGGCGATCATGGACTGAGGTTTGTCAGCAGCGGATAGATATCCCTCAACCCATGAATGCTGAAGGCGTGTGGCGACGATGTAGAGGGTATTTGAGTCGGACTGCCAGATAACTTTTGGCTGACGAGTGGGACTCAGCAAGTTGGTGTTCATCTCGCGCACCGCACTGTCACCTGTGAGGGCGTTGAGCGGCGATACGGCACTCGCCGCGCCTGCGTCTTCCTCCATTTGTAAGCCGAGCAGGTCACGAATAGCATTGATAAGCTGGCTGCGCTTAACGGTGAAGGTCTTACCTTGGCCTTGGAGAGAAACGCTCGTTGAACCACCACTGCTACCACCTGCACTGCCGCCAGATCTTTCACTGAGTGCACTTCCAGCAGAGATACTATCAACCATTTCTAAAGCATTGTGCCGCACATTGTAGGATTTACCGATGAGTTCGCGATCATCTGCGGAACGGATGTACCAAATACCATTGTCGGGGATGATTGCCAGACCATTGGCTTTGCAGAGTGTTTCCAGGACACGAAACGGACTGGCTTCGATCGAGAATGTGATGAGTTTGTCGCCATCGCCACTTCCATCGGGCAGTGAAAAGAAGGAAATGCCAGCATCCGTGGCCAAAAACCGGAGAACATCTCCAAGAGTAGCTTTGGAGAAATCGTATTTCTGCGGCGCAGCTTCTCGCAACCTTGCGGCCTCAGCCTGATACTCAGGAGACATCAGATTCAATGAGGCTTCGGTGCCAAATTGTGCGATTCCAGTCGCCACGACTTGGGATAGCAACACAAGTGAAATAGCCCAGGTGGGGAGTGCGATTCTTGAATTCTTGCTCATAATTATGGATAATATATTGGATTGGGTAAAAAGATCAAATAGTATTTATGGCTTCTATATCAAAAAGATAAAGCATTGCTTAAAGTATGTTAAAATAACGTCTTTTACCACTTTTTCCAGTTTTTTTATCTTTTCTATATTTTATGCTTGAAATAAGAATTAAATGGATATTAAATATTCCAAGATGCATTTTCAAAATCAACAATGGACCTCTTCAAGCTCAAAAAGCCACCATCTTAAGAGTGGCTTTTCGCTCGTGGAGTTGTTGATGACCATTGCAGTCATTGGAGTTATGGCTGGCGTTTCGGTCACCCTCTTGTCCGGCAATCCGAGTGCAGTCAAAGCAGCAAAGCTTGAGTCTGACGTAGCGACACTCAATCAGATGGTGGCCCTCTACATTACAGACGGTGGCGACCTTACTGGTTTAACCAGTCCACAGGCTGTGATCGATAAAATGAAAAGAGTTCGGCCCAGTGCCGAGTGGCAGCAGCACACAGGAGCCACGTCCGGCAGAGTGGTCGATGTACGCCTGCGCGCACGCACCACAGCATCGAAGCCCGCCAATGAATCTCTCCGCGCTATATGGAACCGCACCAAATTAAGATTCGAAACAACCGAAGCTGCTACAGGGACCGCTGTGTCTGAATTTCTATTGGATGAAAGCCTGGCTGCGACAGACTTTGGTACTGAAGCAAGGCGCAGTTCTGTTACGAAGTACAGCAGTGCTGCCAGCGGTTGGGTCTGGAACTCAGCCACTATAGACCCCACTGGCTCGTATCTAAATCCATCAACCGCAAGCGAGCAAGGGCTAACCCAGCCGTTTGACCCTTCAGAAACCGCGCCATCCTCAGGCCCACCTTCAGGTGGCGGGGGAGGAGGAGGCGGCGGGGGAGGAGGAGGCGGTGGCGGAGGCGGTGGTGGTGGCACTCCACCTCAAACATTGCCAGCCCCAACGATAACGCTAGGTGGTGGAACTTATGCTTTTACCAGTTTTCCAAGCAGCGTGACGATCAGCCGAAATGGCGCAGCTCCTGGGGTCTCGAAGCTCATGATACGCATCAATGGCTCAGGCGGCTTCGTGGAGTTTGCTGGGGGTGCCTATTCACCCATCACGCCCTCCATGAAAATCGAGGCGTACAATGAAACAACCAACCCCACCACTTGGACAAACAGCGGCACCAACACACAGACATACTACCGACTCACCGCAGGCTTCAGTGGCTCAGGCACCGGCAGTTGGGGAAATCAAACCGGTGGCTCCAATTTAGTGAGCAGTGCGACGAATGGTGATCCCACCTCCACCTTTAAGCATGGCAACACCAAACTCGATCTCGGTAATGGCCAGTTCCTTGATGCGGGTGTGGAAAACGTGCTCTCCTTCACGCGCGAAGACTTCAGCACCATCACGCCGAACACTTGGTTCAAATTTGGCGAGATGCTCATGCTCAATGGCACGACTTTCTATGACAGCGAGGCTTCCGGTGTCACGCTGACGGTGAATCTAGATATGACACAACCTACGGTCAGCACGGTCGTCAATATC
Source organism: Verrucomicrobiaceae bacterium (assembly GCA_031411715.1). Classification (GTDB taxonomy): domain Bacteria; phylum Verrucomicrobiota; class Verrucomicrobiia; order Verrucomicrobiales; family Verrucomicrobiaceae; genus Prosthecobacter. Next base: position 11,148 of record JANOBP010000347.1, read on the forward strand.
GACCTCAAGCTAACTAGCACGGAAAATACCAGCGACCGTCAGGCCAGTGCCGACATCGTGGAGCTTAAAAACCCCACGACCAACGTGACTGTTACCATCGATGGTGTGGTTTACACGCTTGAGCTCTCATGGGCCACGCTAGATCCTGGTGCGGGCGTCGTGCAGGGCAAAAAATTTCTCATCTTTGAAGGTGCCTCTGCACAGGCGGAATTACGCGCACGATGGGTCAGCAATCACTAACACTATGGAAGACATTCACGAACGCAGTCAGCTCGGTTACCGCATGCTTCACCTCTCGAAGGATGCGGGCGTCAGTGACTTCTATGTCACACCGTGGGAGGCGCTGACATACAAACGCAACGGTAAGCTGTTTTACGACTCCTTCATCTACCAGCCAGAGCGTCCACTCGAGTTTACACCTGGTTGTATCGATTACGCACTTCAGCTCGGCCCGCGTCGTTATCGTGTCAATCGCATGGTCACACGTGGTCGTCCTCGCTGGGTGCTGCGCCTGCTACCAGAGCAGATCCCTGACATCAGCAAGCTCATGGTGCCACCGCCGGCCGTCAAAGCCTTCCTCGAAGCCAAAAACGGTCTCTTCCTCGTCTGCGGTGGCACGGGATCGGGCAAATCAACCACCATTGCCTCGCTGATCCTTGAGCGCGCCAAGCGTCGGCAAGAGCATGTGCTCACATTCGAAGATCCCATCGAATATATCTACCCCGATGGCATTCCTTCTCTCGTTTCCCAACGTGAGATTGGTTCCGATGAACTCGATTTCAATAAATCCCTTCGTGCCGCACTTCGTCAGGCACCCGACGTCATTCTCGTGGGAGAAATTCGAGATGGCGAAACGGCCGAGATCGCCCTGCAGGCTGCAGAAACCGGTCACGTCGTCGTGGCCACACTACATACCTCCTCTGCGGCACAGACGGTGCAACGTTACCTGAAACTCATGCCATCAGACCGCATGGAAAACGCCATGCTATCATTCGCCGACTCCATGCGCGGCATTCTTTGTCAGCGCCTGATGTTTGATGAGGCTCGTGGCAAGCGCTTCCCTGTGCATGAATTGCTCCTCCCCTATGACTCCGTCTGCGGCATGATCCGCCGTGGTGAGTTTAAAAATCTCGAGCAGGAGCTCGAAGCAGGTTTCACCCGTGGCATGCAGAGCTTCGAGCGCTGTCTGCAAATGCGCATCGCCGATGGCTGGAAGCCATCCACAGCGCGCAAAACCGGCTACACCGAACATGAGGTGTACGACTTCCTTTCCAAAGAACAACTCACATCCATTTATGCTGTTGGCTGAAATCAAAAACGTCCTCTCCTTCGCCGCTTTCAAACCCGATGCCGACGACAGCGCCGTGCCATGGGCCAAGCGGTTCGAAGG
>JANOBP010000348.1:0-2153 GCA_031411715.1 Verrucomicrobiaceae bacterium
TTGCGGTGTCGCATCGCCATCGGCGGTCAACCACGGCTTCAGCGTGTCAAACTGGAGTCCTTTGCCGCTCTCACGCAACTCTGTCTCCAACGTGGCCAAAGCAAGCGCCAGCACAGTAAGCGCCCACTGACGGTCAAACGCCACATCGGGCGCTTCCACGCTCTCATCGGCGATTTGCAGGCCTGCACCGGTGCTGGAGTCATCATTTTCGATCACCGCATGAATCTGTCCGCCGCCGCGCTTCACCGCGTGATCGTGATCTCGTTGATCTGCGGCAAAATGCTTCAGTGCCGCGAGCAAGTAACTGCGAAATCGTCCACGCAGCGGGTCTGCTCCCTCGATGGCTCCACCCGCGAGAAGCTTGGCAAAAAAATCATGCGCCAGTTCGCGCGCTACGTCTTCGTCACGACCATCACGTCGCAGAAAGGTCACCACCGGCGCATAGTAAGCCTCGCACAACTCACTGAGTGCTGACCGCGCCTGCGCGTCACTGCCACGGGAGCGTGAGACGAGCGTCCAGCGAGTGTCATGGAAGCTATGGGTCATTCGGGGATGATAATCTGATCCTCCGGTTGTAACACGAATGGTTCGATCTGATCTTTGAGATTCATCAAATAAGCCCGTTCGCCGCGAACGACCTTCGTTTTGCTGGGGCGGGCAAAGGAGGTGAAGCCTCCGGCGTCCCGGACCGCATGCAGGACGGTCATGCCTTCGTTCCACAGGATGGAGCGAGGCTTTTGGACACCGCTGATGACGTGGACAAACCGCGCTGCCTTCCCCGCCTTGATCTCCGGCTTCCCGATGGCCACATCCGGCGTGAAGTGCGAGAAGAGCATCTTTCCCACGATCTTGTCCCACGGCATAAAGAATTCATCAGGACTGCCGCCGCGCTTGAGGCGCAGGCCTTTGGGTTCACGTGCTAGCACTCTCGCGATCCAGTAGTGCCCGCTTTCGTGCTCAAAGATGATCAGGTCGCCAGTGGAGAATCCGGTATCGAGATGTGAGGCCAACCAGTGGCTGTTTTTGGCCACGCCGGGCTCGTTGCCCACGGGAATACGATACGCACCTGCGATGAAGCTTTTGATAAACATCGCGATGACAACGACGACGACGCCTTGGCCGAACCAACTCGCGAGGCGGTTTCGGGATGGCGTTGGTTTGTCCACGGGGTGTTGCCGCATCCACCAGAGCGTGGAGATCACCGATGCTGCGACCGCGACTAAAATGAGCAGGAGCGCGGCCCACGGGTAAGCATCCCGGTGGCGTGGGAGTTGATAAAAACCGGCGATGCCCGCGCCAACGACAGCAAGCGACCAAATGAAGAGCTGCTTACCGAAATACGCGTTCACATCATACCAGCGCTTCTCCGAGGTCATCGTCGAGGGCAACCGCACGCCGTAGAGCGGATTGATGGGCACGAGGCGCAGCCACAGTGGCAGGCTCAAGGCAAAAAACAGCAGCCCCATGCAACTGACCACCGTCGGAATGATGAAATGAATGACATCAGCCGTGCCGATGAGTGCCCAGCGATAAAAGAGCCACCACATCACTCCCGTGAGCGCCCCCGTAGCCGGAATGACCCAAAAGACGCGTTTGTCCGGCGCGGCCCCCTTGCCGGAATCAGCCAGCCACTGCCGCCGCGCCCACCACGGCACCACGACGGAAACGAGAGTCAGCGGCAGCCACAATTGCCCCATCACGCTGGCATAGGCCATGATGCGAACGAGTGACTGTGTCAGCCACGGCATCTCGGAGATAGATTTCATCACCTCCGTCGCATGCACGGTGCCGCCTGCGCCCTCATGGGCAAAAACAAGCCCGCCAAACGCGTGCCAGCCGATGGCCACGCCACCGTGCGCATGCCAGCCCGCAGCTAAACCGCCCGTTGCTAGCGTCCCCAGACCAAGACCTCCAACGCTCAACAGCAATGCGATGGCAAGCCCGGCGAATGATACGAGCCCGATGCCCAACCCGCCACAGGCCACACCCCCGATGGCCACGCCCCCGAAGGCAAACCAGCCACGGGCGATGCCTCCAAAAGCAAAAACACCTCGTGCACGGCCACCGAAAGCGAAGACACCACGCGCCTCACGAATCCTGCCTGTCGCGGGATCGTTGCCCTGAACGACATGCAGCAGCGGCATGCCAAACAA
>JANOBP010000349.1:0-4637 GCA_031411715.1 Verrucomicrobiaceae bacterium
CGCCTTGCCGGCTTTGACGATGTTCTGCAGTTGGTCTCGTTCTTCGGCGCTCAGGTGGATGCGATATTTTTTGGCCATGCTTACCTTCTACCACCACGGCACTGCTTTTCACCCCTCGATTTAGCTGTTATGAGCCACTAGGGCCACGCGTGATGTGGGCCTGCCAGCGCACTTCGCCCTCACCACTGATCGCTATTCGATACACGCCGGGTAACACAGGATCATCTGCGGCAGCGGGCTGAGCCTGTAATGCCTCACTTTTCAGCAGTGGCAGTGATGGGTCTCGACACAGCGCTCCGACGTCCAACCAGCCGATCATGTAACCACGCACCAGCGAGTTATTGGTGCCGCTCGGCACAGCTTCAACGATCGCGAGCAGGTCTCGATCAAGCTGGGCACCAAAAGCGACGGCGGCTGGAGTCATGCGAGCTTGTCGGAGTGCATCTGCCAAAAGCGCATCGCTAGCGAGGTTGTCCCCGACTTTGCTCATAGGCGCAGGACCGGCGGCCCAGCGCACTTCGATATGCTGCTCACTGACATGACTGGCGAAAGCGACACCGCGCAGGTGCGGCAAGCGTTTTTGCCATCCTGGTGGAGGCTGCGCCGTGCTCGGTGGCTTGGTGTAGTCGGTGACGAAGCGCCACTGATTGCGCAGGATGTTGATGAGATTGATGTGGCGGAAGTTGGCCATCTTAAACTGCTCTCCCAACACCTCAGCGGCAGATTCATACAGACGTGTATCACGCTCACGCGCAGAACGAAAGGTGACAAAGGCAAAGCCGACTGGCACCAGCGCAAAGGCCAGTGTCAGCACCGCGAGCATGCGCGGTTGCTCGATCCAGTGCGGTGTTTTCATGATGATTTGCGCTTCCACCACAGCACATAGCCGCTGACGATTTGTAGCACCAGCGCCACGCACGTGAGTAAAGCGAGCCAACGCGTCGCTGTGCCACCGATGCTGCCCATGTGGATGGAGAGCTGCGCCATTTGATAAAGCTGCGCCCATGTTCCCTCACGCGAGCTGTGCTTGTCGAGCACATGGCCGTCGATGCGACTGAGAAAGATCACACTGCGGCCAGCTGGCGATCCATCCTCAGGAAAGGCGAGCTGGATGCGAAACACAGGGCGCTGGGGTGGTGGCATCTCCACCGAGGCCGCACGAGCCCCAGGCAGTGCGGCTTCGGCAAGCTGGATGGCTTCTTCGACACTCAGCAACGGCTGATCCTGCTGAACGAAAGGCACCTGCGGTGGCTGTGGATGCTCGCCGTGCATGTAGCGCAGCGTGAGGCCAGTGATGCCGAGGATGAGCAGAAAAACGGATGAGTAGAGTCCCGCCACGCTATGCAGATCAAGATTGAAGCGGCGAAAGTTCGCGCCCTTCCGAAAGCCAAAGATGCGCAGCGGCCACCATAGCCAAAGACCGGTCAGTGCGAGGCCAAGCGTGATGCATGTGGCTGCCACGACTACCGTGCCACCCACCGAGCCTTGCAGCAGATTCACATGCAGCTTGAGCATGGTCTGCTCCCAGCCGCCCATGCGAGGCCGCGTGCCAAGTAGCTTACCATCACGCGGATCAATATGAAAAGCCTGCGGTCCGGCGAAGAGTACCAGCGCATCACTTTCATCACGCGGCAGGCGGATGCCCTGCACTCGCGGATGATTCGCCAGCACCGAGGAGATCGGGATGCGATTTACCTTCGCGGTGGCCTGCAGCGGATACAATTCCGGCCGCATCCAGCGCTGGATCGTCTGCTCAAACACCAGCGCACCGCCAGTGACCGCGATCACGAGGATCACAAGTCCGCTCAGTACACCCACCCAGCGGTGTAGCCACAAAAGAGTGCGTCGAATGTTCATTGGAGGATTTCAGCCGGAACTGCTCTGAAGGCAAGCTGCGTGGAATGCACCAAAAGGAGCATCAGAAGCGGCCTTGATGCTCCCGTGGGTGAATTGTTGATGACACTGGACTGCGGGAGGCTCGGTCACCATGAAAACGAACCTCTCTCTTCTATTCCTCACCACCACTGCCATCGCTGGTCCGATCCAGAATGGCGGCTTTGACAACAGCCCTGGCAATCTCGCTCTCATTTCACCATGGCAAGTGAGCGGCACGACCGCCGGGCTAAGCCTCACTCGTGTATCGTCGGACTTTACTTCGTCGCCATTGTCAATGCGTGTCACAGGTCGCGGCGTGGCCACGGATGGGCCGGTGCAGCAGCAGAACGTGCTCGCGGCACTCACCAACGGCGCGACGTACGTCTCACGCTTCAAAATCAAGCTCGATGCTCCGGCGCAGGTGCGCTGCCTGATGTTTGTCGCGTCGAGCATCACGCAGATACCCATCTTGCTTTCGGAAACGGTCGTGCGCAGTGATCGCGTCGGCCAATGGATCACGGTCGAAGGCTCCGCGCCGATTTCATGGACCGGCACGGCGAACACAGCACGGATGTATTTTGCGGTAGAGCAGCTTTATCCGGGCACCGCACCGGTGAGCGCTTTTCCGAGCTACAACCTCGACGATGTCTTCATGGAACTCGACAACGATGGCGATGGCCTGAGCAACGCCGAAGAGACCACGACGAATCCGAACTCGAAGGACACCGACCTCGACACCATGACCGACAAGTGGGAGTTGGCGAACGGTCTCAATCCGAACTCCAACGCCGACGCAGCGCTCGATGCCGACAACGACGGCCACAGCAACCAGATCGAATACTGGGCGAACACGAACCCACTCAGCGCCGCCTCTTATCCCGGCATCACGAGTGATCCACTCGCCAGCACGGCAACCAAGGCGCTGCTCTATTATCTGCAAACACGCGGCGCTCGCGGCAACGGTCGCTACCTGACCGGACAACAGGCGCACGACATCGCCAATAGCGACTACACAAACTACGTCGTCGGATTGAACACGCTGATGACCAACGCGGGCTTCCCGAGTTGGGTTTCCGTTCTCGGCATCACTGCGGAAGGCCCCAGCGCTGCGCAGCCGCTGCAAATCACAGCCAGTGGACCCGTGGGCCGAGCTTACATGGATGCAGGAGGCCTTGTGGTGCTGCATTTCACTCCGCGCAATCCATGGACGCTCGGCTTCAACGGCGACAAGGCCGGCGTGGACATCACGAACCTGCTCACACCCGGCACGGTGGCGAATCTGCGTATGATCGGCTGGATGGACGCCATCGCGGCGGAACTCGCTCTCTTCGGTCCGGATCGTCCCGTGATCTTCCGCCCCTTCTCCGAGCAAAACGGCACTTGGAGCTGGTTTGGAAGGCTCCAACAGAGTGAGTTCGTCGCGATGTATCGCTGGTTCCGCGACTACATGGTGAACGTCAAAAGCCTGCACAACATCATCTGGACCCTCGAAGGCCACATCGGCATGCATCGCCCTCTGGGCACTGGCAACTCAGGCGCGGCGATGGATTACTACTACCCCGGCGATGATGCCATCGACCTCGTCGGCTTCAGCGCCTACACAAGCGGCTGGAATCCAGGCTTTGATGCCGATGCGCAGTCACGCCTGCATCCCAAAGCCTTCGCCACCACCGAAGGCGGTCCGCCCTCGAACGAAGACGACGTGCCAAATGCCTACAACTCAACGTATCTGCCTGCGCTCGATACCTGGTATCCACGCAGCGCTTTCTTCGTCATCTGGAACAGTTGGCCGACCGGTCCGCTTGTCGCCATCAAGGACAACGCGAACTATGTGCCACTGCTCACGGATCCGCGTGTGACGAATCGTGAAAACGTGAACTACCTCAACACGATGGCCTACTGGCAGGCAGCGAATGGTTTGCAAAATCAGAGCCTCGATGCCGATGCGGATCACGATGGCATCCCAAACATCCTGGAAGCCGCAATGGGCCTCAATCCTCTGGCACCGACAACGACGCCGGTGACACAAGGTTTTGTTACCCTTGGCGGCCAAACTTACTCAACAATCACCTACACGCGTGATCCTGGCATTCTGGACCTCAACACAACGGTCGAATTGTCGAGCGATCTCATCAACTGGAGCAGCACCATGACCACCGAAGTCTCCCGCGTGCTCTCGGGTGGCCTCGAAACCATCACCGTGCGTTCCAATGTGCCCATCGGGGCAGGACAGCAGTTCCTGCGCGTGAATGTAAATGCAGGTTGAGTGCATCATGCTCCGTCCACACCGTCTTCATACTACTTTAGGAGGATTGCGGCTTCCCTTCAAAACGCTACGCATCACAGCATCCATGACTTCGCCGACTCCACATGACATCGACTGCTTTTGCCGCAAGCACTGGCTGCCACTCTGTGCAATTGCACGCCATCGCGTCCACGATGAGCAAGAAGCGCAAGATGCCGTGCAGGAAGTTTTCATGCGGCTCGTGCAGCAGGGCAAACTCATCGCCATCGTTCAAATGCCGGATTCAGCGCAGCAGATCGCGACTCTTTTGACCCGACTAAACGGGCTGCTGAAGAACCGCTGGCGCAATCAGCACCGCCAGCGTCGCGGTGGCTCCATGCGCTTCGTGTCGCTTCAAGATGATGCGGCAACGCATCTCGAACCAACGGACCACCAAACGCCCGTGCGCATCCTCTCTATAGCTTGGGTGCATGAGGTCATTGAGGCCGCGCTGACTCGCCTGCGCTGTGAAATGCCG
>JANOBP010000350.1:0-3487 GCA_031411715.1 Verrucomicrobiaceae bacterium
CAAGTCGCTGCGTGGGGTAATGCATCCGCCGTGATTAGCGTGAAGCCGAAGTGCCGCAAAGGGAAAATGTGGTTCAGCCCTCTGGGCTGAAAAGAGTGTTGCAGGCCTCCGGCCGGCGTTTTCAGCCCAGAGGGCTGAAGCACACTTTAACCACACTCACTCAGGCTCCCAACTCGTCCACGTCCCAGGCTTCAGGAACGCTTTTGCAGGATTCTCGCGAATATAGCGCTGAAAGTGCCCCAATTGCGCTTCACTGCGCACAATGTGATCAAACGACTCCTGCAACCAAAACGGATTCGGTGCTTCTGGAAACTGTTTCAAGATGGCTTTGGCCGTGAAGGACTTCCACGAGTGCAGCAGCTTTTTCAGTTCAAAATCAGCCAGGGGTGTGAATAGCACATGTACATGGTTGGGCATCACCACATAGTCGCCCAAGCGATAACGCTGACCATCGAAGTGATGCAGCGCGTCCGTCACGAGTTGTCGAGCCACGCTGTTGGCGAGAAAGCGAGAACCTTCACCGAGATCGAGCCATTCCTGCATCCGACCTTCAAAGCGGCGGCCAAACTCCTTCCACGTTTCCTCATCCCAGGGCTTGGGATGAGAGATGACCCATGTTGAGCGGTCATGCTGCCACTGGCGCAGCTTCTCCATCGGCACACTGTCTGCCATTCGCCAAGTCACGAAGTAAGTGCAGCCAGACTGCTCCCAATGCGGAAGAAAGGCACGGGTCTTCTCTGTGTCCGCGCGTTCGGAGAATGGCTTGAAGTGCTCTCGAAAGCTCATGGCGAAGTGTGGTTGAGTCCTCTGGACTCATCAAGTGTGGCTCAGCCCTCCGGGCTGAAAAGCAGGCCAGAGGCCTGCACCACACTGCCGCAAAGAAAATCTCATTCCCAGTGATGACCTGAGCCAAACTTGCGTCAAAGCTCGTCCATGCCCGAAAAACCGCCCCTCATGACCAATTCCGCCGCACTCACGCGGCTGCTGGCTTTTGCGCGGGGGCATTGGCGGATGGCGGTGGGGCAATTGGCGCTGGCGGTGGCTGGGACGTTTTTGATCCTGGTGTTTCCGGGCGTGGTGCGCTGGTTCATGGACGAGATCATCCCGCAGAAGCGCACGGACTTGATTTGGCAGGCAGGCGGATGGGCGATCGCGGCGTTCACGCTGCGTGAGGCGCTGTTTTACATCCGCACGCGGCTCAATTGCGCCTTTGAGCAGGCGATGATCACGGATCTGCGTGGACAACTGCATCGCAAGATCGCGCTGCTGCCGCTGGGCTGGTTTGATCATCAAGGAACGGGCGATATCCTCACGCGACTGGCAGATGATGTGCCAGCGACGCAGCGCGTAATCCTGGAAGGCATCGAGCAGGGGCTGACCGCAGTGCTGCAGATTCTCATCACGGCTACGATCATGCTGCTGGTCGATGTGAATCTGGCGCTGATCGTTTTGGCACCCACGCCGCTCATCGCACTGGGCGGATGGATTTACAGCCACTGGGTGAGCCCGCGCAGCAGTGCGGCACGTGAAGCGGCGAGCAGGCTCAATGACACACTGCATGATACGATCACGGGCATCCGCCAGGTAAAGAGCTTCACGGCTGAGGAGCAGCGCCAGGAGCGCTTCCGCGTGGTGAGTGATGAGCTGAAGCAGAAGCAGACGCACCTCATGGCCGCGTGGGCTTTCTACTCGCCCTCCATGACGCTGCTGGGCAATCTGGGCCTCATTTTGTTGCTCATGACTGGTGCCGCGTGGTGCATCAGCGGGGCGATGACTCCTGGTGAAATGATGCAGTTCATCTTGCTCGTCGGTTTCCTTTACGAGCCCATCGCGCGGCTGCATGGCGTGAATCAAACGCTCATGAGCGGCCTCGCCGCCGCCAAGCGCGTGTTTGAGATCCTGGACAACGAGAGTGAGGAAGACCTGCACAGCGGCCAAGCGCTGTCACAGGTGCGCGGTGATGTGGAATTCCGCGAGGTGAGCTTTGGATACCGTACAGACAAGCTGGTGCTTCATGGCGTCTCCCTGCACGCAGCTCCACGGCAAACGGTCGCCATCGTGGGTGCCACGGGATCAGGCAAAAGCACGGTCTTCCAGCTCCTCACACGTTTCTACGAGCCCCAGCAAGGCCAGATCAACCTCGATGGCGTGCCTTTGACGCAGATCAGCAAGCTCGCGCTGCGTCAGGCCATCGGTTACGTGACGCAGGACAGTTTCATGTTTGCAGGAAGCGTGCGCGAGAACCTGCTGGTCGGACTTCCACAAGCCACCGATGCCCAACTCTGGCAGGCACTGCATCAAGCATGCGCGGAGGACTTCGTGCGAGCCATGCCAGAAGGCCTGGATGCCGAAGTGGGCGAGCGCGGCGTGCTGCTCAGCGGCGGCGAGCGCCAACGCATCGCCATTGCACGTGCGTTCCTGAAGGATGCGCCCATTTTGCTGCTCGATGAAGCCACCTCCGCCGTGGATGCCAACTCCGAGCACTTCATCCAGGAAGCACTGCGCACGCTGCGCCGTGATCGCACCTGCTTCGTCATCGCGCATCGCCTTGCCACCATCACGGAGGCGGATGTCATCTATGTCATGCAGCACGGCCGCATCATCGCCAGTGGCACACATGCAGCACTCCAGGAAAGCTGCGGCTACTACCGCGAGCTTGTCGCCAATTCCTCACTCGCGGAGGACTGAGCCCTCACTTCAAGCCCTGTGTATCCGCCAGCTTCGCGCCGGTGATGATCAGGCCGGTTTGGATCGTGCCCGTGAGGTTCGCGGCGATGAGATCGGCGTCTGTAAAGTCCGCGTTGGTCAGATTCGCGCCTTCGAGGTTCGCGCCGGAAAGATCCGCGCCGCGCACGTTCGCATTGGTCAGGTTGGCATGCCGCATGGACACACCGCCGAGATCCGCGCCGGAAAGATCCGCGCCGCTGAGGTTGGCATTGTCCAGATTGGCCCCGCTGAAGTCCCCGCCGGACAGATTCGTGCCGGCGAAGTTCACCTTGCTCATCGTGGTGCCGACGAGTTGTGCCTTGGCGAGGTTGAGATCATTGAGGATCGCCCCGGCCAGGTTCATGCCGGTTTCATCGAGCTTGCGCCCGCTTTTGCCGTCGCTGTCGAGCCATTGAGTGTGAGCGAGTAGTTTTTCGTTAGTGACCTGTGCCATGAGGCGCGGATGATGGCATGTAGTTAGGCGGCTGCAATCAAAGATCACGTTTCCGCCGTTCTTGACCTCATCTTGACCCTGCAATGCCCCTCTTTACTCTCCGCCCTCCTTTTCCCACCCATGAGCGCCGACACTGCCCCAGCCCGTAACTACAAAGACACCGTCCTTCTGCCGAAGACCGACTTTCCCATGAAGGCCGATCTCGTCACGCGGGAGCCGCAGCGCCTCGCGAAGTGGCAGGAGGGGAAGCTCTACCAGCGCATCGTCGCTCAGAGCAAAGGCAAGCCCACCTTCATCCTGCATGACGGCCCGCCGTTTGCGAATGGC
>JANOBP010000351.1:0-21853 GCA_031411715.1 Verrucomicrobiaceae bacterium
TTGCTCGTCTTCGGCACACTCCACACGAACAACGCCCGCAAAACGGTCGATCGTATCATCGACGTTTTCCCTTCCGACCAGCAAAGTCAGGTGCGCACCATGCTTGCCGCATCCTTGCGCGGTGTCGTGGCCCAGTTGCTCATGAAAAAAGCCGACGGCAAAGGCCGCGCGGCTGTGAATGAAATCATGGTCTCCACCTCCGCTGTCAGCGCCATCATCCGTGAAGGTGCTACCCAAAAACTCTACGACGTCATCATTGGCGGCAAAGCGCAGGGCATGCAGTTCATGGACGACGCCATCTGGCAGAAGCTGCGCGACGGCTACGTCACCCCGATGGAGGCCTACATGAAGGCCATCGACAAAAACCGCTTCAAAAACTTCCTCCCGCCTGAAGATGCCGAAATCGCCAATGCTGGCGGCGGTGAAACCAATAAATAAGCTCTTTCCGTCACGCGTGTGGACGGTTACTCTGCACATGCAGGTAAACCCGCCCTTTAGTCGAGACAAACATGGCTCCACCCGAGCAATCACCTGAAACCCAGGAACCGCAGCGCAGCAACTCTACGCAGGCGCTTGGAGTCATCGCTGCTGTTTCCGTTCTTGGACTCATGGCCACACGTGTAAAGCCTGGCCCCCTGCTCTTTCTAGCTGGAGCCGCCGCTGCTGCATGGCTGAACAAGCGCCGCATCCTGCCCCCCAGCAAACCGCTCATCCTGATGCCTGAGCGGCCAACGGAAGAAAAGGTGGCAGACACAGCACCACAAATCGACGCATGGCTTGCACGCCAAATGGCACGTGAGCAAGAGGCACCCATCATCACGCTCGATCTGCAAGAGCATCTGCCGTTCACGCCCAGCGCAGAACCTGATACGCCAACGCCACCGCTCAACAGTCCATTCTTCAACGAGGTGCCGACTACCCTGCGCCCCTCTGATGTGCCGGATCAATTATTTGGTAACCCATTCCTAAGCCCGACGGAAGAGTTTCAAGCTCCAACAGCCCTGTTTGAGCCGGCACCCTTGCAAAAACTCCAAGCATTCGAAGCCACCGAATCTGTTCCAACATCATCACAAGCTTCCTGGCTTCTTGGCATCGAGCCATTGCCCAGTTGGGATGAACTATCCGTCAAAACAACCGACGCTGAAGCTTACGCGCCTCTTTTTCTCGAGCGCCCGCCGGGTGCTGCATCCTACACGGAGCAAGTGCAGGAGCCCATTCCCACCCAACCCGTCTTTCTTCCACCACTCTTCCAAGGGGGCGCGCTGCCGGACGAATTCTGTATCACCGATTCCGAAATCGATCCCGAGCGCAACGTCCAAGATCTCGGGCCGCAAGTGCCTGTGGCCATCCCACCGCCAGTTGAGCTACCCAGCATCGACATACCCATCGAATCGCTCTTCAGCGCGCCTATTTCCACGCCACCACAGCCAGCACCAATCGAGCAGACTGTTCCAAAACCGGTCTTTGTCTCTTCGCGGCCGAAATTCGGAACACCGCCAGTTCAGCCGCCAGTTTTTGTCGTCACGACCAACCCTGAAGAACTGCCGCAACTCAAGCCAACTTTCGGCATCGCCGAGGTCCAACCTCAGCCTCCGTTTATTACCGAATCGATTCCTATTGAACCGATGACTGCCCCTGTTACGGAAGTCATCTTCGCCAGCCCAGGTGAGGCTTCCTTTGACGACCCACTTGACGCCATTCGTCCAGAGCATGTCCCACCACCTCCATTGCGTCCACATGCCGCACTCATCGAGGCAGAAATCATCGTGCGTCCACGCGGCATGGCACAGATACCGACGCCCATAAATATGCCGGAACCTGAAGCCCCAACTCTGCCCTCAGCACCCATCGTTGTGCCCAGAGAGCAACGCGCTCGCAAAACCTGGCGCTCCTGGTGGCGCGGAGAGTGAACCGTTAGGTTATTTCTTCCTCAGTAGCCAAAAAACGGTTCCCATCAGCACACCGCCAATTGCAAGCCCCACATTACGGAGGGGATTCGAAGGCACTTTTGGCGGGGCTTCGGTCGTCACGACCACCGTCGGCTGATTGTTTTGTTTAGCCTCCAAAGCGACCTGCGGAGCCTCACCGGTTGCTTTCAGTGCTTGTTCCCAATCCAAATTGAAGAGAATGTCCCAGCCAGGATTTTCCTGTTTCACCCGGCAGGAGCAGCGACCAATCAAGAACATGCACGTGTCTTCTAAAGAGGTGTCGTCCAGTTCACTCACCTGCCACGCCCCCAGCACGCGTCCCCTGGCGAAGACCGCCGCAGCAAAGGGTTTGGTAACATCCACCTTCGAACGAGGACCTGCCAGCATCGCGATGAGTGGTTTCTCCACTGCATCATTGAGGCGCAAGCGCATGGTATTGAATCTGAGTTTCAAGGGCGGCCCGGGGCCCAGCTGGCTGTCTGGATCGTTTGGATCCTGAATGGGCAATGCGGCAGCTTGTTCAAGAAATGTGAGCCGTTTGGTGATCCTCGCAGCCTCCGCATCATCTGCGGCGCTACCTCCATCCACCAGGACCCAAGTGACTGAGTCGCCACTGAGAATGTGCTCACGCAGTATTTTCCGAGCTGGCGAATCCAACAATTCGGCAAGCGTTTTGGCATCCAAATCACCACTCCAGGCCGATTTGTCAGTAGACGTCGGAAAACGCAGTTCCGCCCGATTCAACGATGCATCCTTCGCGGTAATAATGTCGAGATTCGCTTTCCCACCTGCCCGCAAAGGCCTCAGCAAGTCGATGATCTCCGGTTTCGACGCGGCTGCAGGTGGAATGACGAGTGTGAAGCGATCCGGCTCCCATCGGTCCAAAGCAAAGCGAAATACCGGAATCGTGCAGCACTGAGCAGCGGCCACGGCAATGAGCCAAATGCATAGTGTTCGTTTCATCGCCACCATACCGGTAAATCGTTCATGGTATCCTTCAAAATCTCGCGAATGGCCCGTCGCTCTTCAACGGGCAGATGTGCCATGGTTGGAGGTGGATTCGTATCACGCAAGGCTTCCGCCATGCGGTAATAGATGCGCTCCTTGAGTTCTTTCGGCGTCTGCTTCCAAGTGTCCGTGTAGATCATATAACTGCAGCGGTATTTGAACATGCGCGTGCGCATATCCAGGTCCTTGAGCGCCATGCCCCGCTTTGAGGGCTTGCGATCGCTGAGGAAATCCTTCGCGTATGTGTCATCTCCCTGAATGCCCTCGCGCGGAAATTTCGCTTCATCAGCAAACAAAATATAGCGCGCCATTTCCTGTGCCACTTCATCGATCTCCTGCTTGGCTGCGTTGCTCATCATTCCCTTCTCCTCAAACTTGAGCTGCCGCACGGTGTAAATGCCGCGCACCAAGCGGTTTTCGAAGCCCATCTGGTGTTCGTGCATCAGATGGGGCAAAATATCGCTCGTCGGCAAAAGATGCAGACTCAAGTCACTGAACTGCCCAGGCGGCACTGGCGTCTTGATGGGCTTACTTCCGCGCAGCAAGCCCATCACGTTCGCTTTATGCTCAGCTAGGTTGTGGTTGCCGGTGAGATGCCAGCCACCGAAGCGCATCTCCAGCGGGATCTGATGCCCCTGCACATCACGACGAAACGTTTCCAAGCTCGAGCCCGCCTGAGACACCAACAGCGATTCAGCAATCAGTCCCGGCAGGCGTTTCGTCGCTGTGCCCGCGTGACAGTTCATGCAACGTGTCGAGCGCACGGCATTTGGCATGCCACCGCCAGTGCGCAGGCGATCAAACACATAAAACATCGGCCCCATCTCCGGGTCAGCAGCGATGACCTCGATCAAACCGCCCGGCACCCAGCCCAGATAGGCATCCTCATTGAAATACAGCGCGCGCGGATTGCGCGGATTGATGATCTCACTCTGTAAGCTGCTCGCCGAGAACACCAATAACTGCGAGCTCACCGGTATCTTCAACGCAGCCAGCATGCTGCGCAGAAAAGCCTGATCACTCGACGTGTCGATCTTCACCTCCCCTTGCTGGATTTTCTCCTGCACCTCAGCAAAGCGGTCCTTCGCCTTCCATTCGACATAATTGTGCGGGGCGGCCTTAAAATCGATCACCCGATACGGCTTTTCCTCCGCCGCAGAAGCGGTGGTCAACAGGGTGGTAAGAAGTAGGCAGGCGCGCATCATGATGCCAACGCCTGTACGTTGCCGATACGGGGTTTCATTCGCCACACCATGCAGGGCTGGCGCTTGGCTGCAAATAAGGTGTTGCGGAGGTTTTGGACGGCACCCGCGAAGGCCTGGAAAATAATTTTGGCATGTTTGTAACAAACAATTCGACCCTGGGTATCCGCCAACAGACCCACCAAGAATCAAAGGAAAACCTCCCCTTCTACGGGCCCAAAACAACAATCAACACAATCCACATCCAACATCATGAAACTCAAACTCTTCACTCTGAATCCTCGAACGGCAGGCGTCCTTGCGGCGCTTGCTTTGGCATGCTCTTCGGCGCGTGCCCAGCATTACATCTACAATGGCACTCAAGTTCCTCTAACGGTTGTCCCAGGCAAAGTAGCGGTGCGCTCTGCCGTGGCTGATCCAGCCCAGGCACAACGCAGCCTCGCCACGGCTGCCTCGGTGAACGTCGCCGAAGCAACCAGCATGGCTATTCCTGGCTGGTCGGTGATCAATGTGGGCACCTCACAGAATCAGGCGATTCGTGCTCAAGCCACCGCGCAGGCCACCACTTCTGCTGCGACCTCGGCGGTACAGGCGATGGCGGCATCTCCAAATGTCGCCTTCGCCGCTCCAGTCTTTACCGTGGCGGGTAGCGAGACGATTCCGAATGGTGAGATCCTCGTCGGCCTCACGCCTGGCACGACCATCGCCAGCGTGCTTGCCAGCTTGCAAAATCCTGCCATCACCGGCAGTTCGGTCCTTGCTGGAACGACCTACAAGCTCACCACGAACCTTAAAAACGGCATGGATGTCGTGACATTGGCCAACAGCCTCAATGGTCGGCCCGGTATCGCTTTTGCCGAGCCTAATTTCATCCAGAGCGGCACCTCCCATGCCATCCCGAGCGACCCTTTGTTCGCGCAGGCCTGGGGTTTGCGCAACTCGGGTCAGAGCGGCGGCCTTGCTGGCTTTGACATGGCTGCGACCTCTGCCTGGGACATCAATATGGGTGTTTCATCCGTGATCGTGGTCGTTTTCGAGTGCGGCATCGACCCAAGTCACCCGGACATCAATGCGATTGCTGGCCGCGACTTCACCAGCGCCCCTGTGGCCAATGCTGGTCCGCGTCCCACCGGTAATGAAGGAGCCGACAATCACGGCACATGGGTGGCAGGTTGCATCTCTGGCCGTGCCAACAATGGCCTGGGTGCCACGGGTGTCGCTCCTGGTGTGCGCATCGCCTCTGCGCGCATTGGCATCCCTGTGGGTGGTGGCAGTTTCAGTGCCCCTTCTGACTGGATCGTGTCAGCCCTCAACTGGGCACGCTCCATCGGTGCCCGTGTTACCAATCACAGCTACGGCATGGGTGCCCCCTCATCCGCCATCGACGCAGCTTTGCTAGCGGCGCGCAACGCAGGCATTGTCAATGTGGCCGCCACGGGCAATTCCAACGTCGCTAGAGCTGGCTATCCTGCCAGCAGCCCTTATTGCCTCGGAGTCGGTGCCGTCAACCGCTACGGCAGCCGCGCTACTTTTTCCAACTACGGTAGTGGCCTTGATTTCATGGCTCCAGGTGAAGCCATCATCACCACGGATCGTGTCGGCACTATGGGCATCGCTGGTGACTATGCGACAGTCAGTGGCACCTCCTTTGCCTCCCCTTATGCCGCCGGTGTGGCCGCGCTCATCATCTCACGCAATCCCACTTGGACAGCCGCTCAGGTCGAGCAAAGCATGAAAGACACCTGCACCGACATGGGCACTGCCGGTTACGACAGCAACAGCGGCTTCGGCCTGCTCAATGCAAACCGCGCACTCGGTGGCAGCACGACTCCCATTCCCACAGACGACCATGGCGACACTATCGCCACCGCCACCGCAGTCGCCATGCCCAGCACCACCAATGGCGTCATCAACCGCGCTGGTGACCTCGACGTCTTTCGCTTCGCCATCACCAGCACCCTTGAAGTGACGGCAACTACCCTTAGCAGCATCGACACTTTCGGCGACCTCATGAACTCCAGCGGCACGGTGATCGCCTCCAACGACGACGCCAATGGCAGTCTCAACTTCCGCATCGTCAGCGTCCTCCCAGCAGGCACGTATTACATCCGCGCCCGTCACTACAGCAGTTCAGCCACCACTGGTAGCTACCAGTTCGCTCTTAGCAGCCGCGCACCGCTGGCACCTGAGATTCGCCTCACTGGCAACAATGTTGAAATCGTCAACGGCGACACCACACCCTCAACCACCGACCTCACCAGCTTCGGCCAGGCCAATGCAGGAGCCGTCATCGACCGTGTCTTCACCATCACCAATCTCGGCGCGGCCGACCTCCGCCTCTCGGGTGCTCCAGCCGTCACCATCAGTGGCACGGGAGCCTCCATGTTCAGCGTGCTGACACAGCCCGTGACCACCATCGCCGCCACTCGCGCCACGACCTTCACCGTCCGCTTCCGCCCCACCACCGCTGGCACCTTCAATGCCACCCTTTCCATGGCCAACAACGACGCTAACGAAAACCCCACCACCTTTGCCATCAGTGGCAGCGGCGCAGCCATCCGTGACGACCATGGCAACACCATCGCCACTGCATCCCTCGTCTCCGTTCCTGGAACGATCGCTGGCACGCTGGAACAGGGCGGTGATGTGGACTTCTTCCGCTTCACACTCACCAGCTCCGCCACCGTCACGCTGCGCACCGCTGGCACTACCGACACCTATGGCTACCTCTACAATGCCACTGGCAGCCTCATCACCTCTGATGACGACGGCAACGGTTACCCCAACTTCCGCATCATCCGCACCCTCACCCCTGGCACCTACTATGTGAAAGTCGCCGGTTTTGCCAGCAGCACCACCGGTGCCTACACACTCTCACTCAGCCGGTAACCCACTCCCACTGCCGCGCCGTTTCTCGATTCTTCTCTCTTCCAAAAAAAACTTCCACCGACATCCAGCCATGAAAACCCAAGCCCAACTCACCTATTCGATCAACAAAACCACTCGCGCCGACTCGCTACGGTGGTTCCAGGTGAGCGGCTTGGTCATGGCTGGACTCGGCATGTGTGCCTATCTCGGCTACAGCCTCAGTTCCGCACCGGAAGGGATCACTCAGTCAGAAGAAAAAGCAGAGCGGCGTGGCCATCTCACGCATCAATTCGTCACCAGTGCCCACAACTCGGCCACTTGCAGTAACCAAGCCAATCTCAGTTCAACGATTCACTCAAGTCACACATTCAAGCTCTCCGAACTCGTCCAAAAACTCGCCATCGCCAACACCCCAGAGGAAAAACGCGCCATTGCTGATGCTCTCATCGCCCTCGGCAGTGAAGAGGCCCTCCGCGCCTGGGGCGAGGCACTGCTCAAGGAAACAGATCCAGCCATCCGCGCCGCCATGCTCGAGGCACTCGATAACCTCAATGGCGAAGCCGCCGTCGAGATGCTCACCCAACTCGTTGCCCTCTCCGACGCCCCCGAGATCCTAGATGCCGTGTCACGCACCCTTGCACGCATGGCCAATCCCGAAACCATCCGCTACCTCGCTGAAATCCATGCAGCAGCAGTCCCTGGCGACGCCCAGCAGGCCCGCGTGCTGCGAATCCTCGGAGCCATCTCCAATCCCGCAGCCGTCCCTGGCCTGATCCACATCGCACACCAACCCGCCCTCGGTGCAGAAGTCACCGGCCAAGCCTTCAACAGCCTCGGCAAGATCGGCGACCCCGCCTCCCTCATCGCCATGACCAGCGCCTTCAACACCCTTACTCCCGAAGACTTTGCACAGCGTCAGCAGATCGTTCAATCCATCGCTGCTATCACTAATCCAGCATCGCTCGCAATGCTTGAGGATCTCGCCCTCAACAATCCCCAGCCCCTCATCGCCAGCGCCGCCGCCGACGCTCTCAAAACCCTTCCACAAGCCCTGCCTATCCAGTCCAACCAATACGTAATACCCGACATCGCAGCCCTACCGCCCCCTCAAGACCTAATCGCCAAATAACCAAAAGCGCATCACTCCTCGTCAGCTTACCAGTGCTCAGGGTCTCGCCACTCTGAGCACTGTCGCCGTCTTCAAGCCCCCAGTCATTCAAATTAGCAATTACCGCGCGGCTGTCTTGGTGCTGCGTTTGCCGAGGCAGATGAGGCTTTTTTCACCACGGATGAAGATTTGGCCTTCACTGAGGGCGGGAGAGGCGAATACTTTTTCGGTGAGATCGCTTTCGGCCAGGGCTTGGTAAGCTTTGCCGGGCTGAATGGTGCGAAGGAGACCGAAATCGTTGATGAAGTAGATGTGGCCTTCGGCGCTGGTGAGGGAGGCGTGGTGCTCACGCAGACGCTCTTCCCAAAGGATGTCACCTGTTTTGGCGTCGAAGCAGTGGGCGATACCGGAATCAGAGACGATAAAGAATTGGCCGCCTTCAACAATGGGCGAGGGCACGTAGCTGACGCCTTTATTGGTCCGCCAGACGATGTGGGTATCGGTGACGTTGCCGCTGCCGTCGGGCTTGATGGCGAGGAGATGGTGCTCAGGAAAGCCACCGGTCATGTAGAGCAGGCCTGTTTGCTCACTGAAGACGAGGGAGGCGACGAACTGCTCGGTAGGGCCGTCGATAATCCAGAGGAGCTTGCCGGTGCGGGGATCGTAGCTGGTGACGCACTTGCTGCCAGAGAGGATCATTTGGGTGCGGCCTGCAATGTCGCGGATGAGTGGGACGCAGTAGCTGCGGGTGTTGTTGGGCCGGGCGATGCGCCAGAGCTCTTTACCGTCGGTTTTGGCAAGGGCGACGATGTAGCCATCGCCGTCGTGGTCGCAGTTGACGATGACTCTGTCTTCAAAGACGACGGGGCTGGCGCAGAAGCCGTGCTTGCTGGAGAAAAGTCCGGGGCGGACCTGCCAAAGCTGTTTTCCACTGAAGTCGTGTGCGGAGACGACGACGGTGCCTTTGGGGACTTCTCCTTTGGGGATGGGGCGAGCGTTGGCAGCGCGTGTGGCGTCGGTTTCGCTATTGTCGAGGAAAGCAGTGAAGATGCTCTGCCCGTCGCTGGCTGGCGTGCTGGAGGCCTGGCTGTTGAGCTTGTGGATGCTCTCGATGGGAGCTTTAACAACGGTGGTTTGCCAAAGGGTCTTGCCCGTGGTGCGGTCGATGCTGATGAGGACGCGGTCTTGGGTCTCCTGAATGGCTGCGACGATGAAGAGGCGGTCTTTGCTGAGGATGGGAGAAGCATGACCGCTGCCAGGGAGCTCGACCTTCCAGGTGATATTGCCTTCAGCCGTGATGGGGAAGCCAGTGTCGCGTGAGGTGCCATCCAGACGCGGCCCCCGCCACTGCGGCCAGTCTTCAGCGATCAAGGGAGAACTCAGGGCAAGGAGAAGAAGGGTGCGTGGGATAAGCATGGCTGAGAAAACGCACGACGGCGCTGGAAGATTGCTTGCTAAAAGCGCTCAGTTTTTACCGGGGACTTTCCAGCGAGCAATCGCGATCAAAGTCCAACCTGCCATGAAGAGCAGGCCACCAAAGGGTGTGACATGAGCGAGCCATTTGATCTGAGTATAGGCAAGAAGGTAGAGCGAGCCGCAGAAAAGCAGAATGCCGCCGATGAAGCAGCGCCAGGCCCAGAGCGCGGCCTTTCCACCACTATTGCCGAAAAGAGCGAGCATGATGGCGATGACGGCGTGCGGGAGGTGATACTGAACGGCGGTTTTCCAGTGCTCGAGTTCATTGGCGGCGACGATGATGTCGTGAACTTTGCCATGCGCACCCATGGAGCCACAGACAATGCCGAGGAAGCCCAGAAGGGAGGTGAAACGGATACGAAGAGTACTCATGAGCAAGGGTCAGTGATCAACGGGGCGCTTAATTCGGTCAGCTTTAGCGCCAGGTTCATCTTTGTCGAGGAAGCCGTCACGCAGCCGGATGATGCGGGTGCAGCGCTGGACCATGCGCTCGTCATGTGTGACGAAAACGAGCGTTTTCCCCTGACGATTGAGCTCGTCGAAGAGATCGAGAATTTCCTGGCCGGATTTGCTATCGAGATTGCCGGTGGCTTCATCGGCAAGGATGACGATGGGGCTGTTGGAAAGTGCACGGGCGATGGCGACACGCTGTTGCTGGCCGCCGGAGAGCTCATTGGGCTTATGGTAAAGGCGGTGCTCCAATCCGACCTGAGTGGCAAGCCGGGTGCCGGTGGCGATCATGTCAGCGTCTTTGGCACCGCCGTAGTACATGGGTACCGCGATGTTTTCGATGACACTGAGCTGCTGGATGAGATTGTAGCTCTGAAAGATGAAGCCTAGGTTGCGATTGCGAGCTTCAGAGAGGTCGTCGTCATTGAGATGAGCAACATTTTGCCCACCCAGAAAGTAATCACCACTGGTGGGCTGATCGAGGCAACCGAGGACGTTAAGGAGAGTCGATTTACCGCAACCCGATGGCCCCATAATGCACACGTATTCACCAGGATAAATGGAAAGCGAGATTCCTTGGAGCACATGCGATACAATGTCACCCATTTGGTAACTTTTGCGGATGTCCACCAGCTTGATGATGGGGTCTGACGATGACATCAGGGCTTGGCGGCGGCGATGCTTTTTTCCTTGGGCTTGGCGCTTTTGGGCTTGGTTTCTGGTGCCGCAGGCACCACGGGCGCGCCTTCTTCGAGGAGCACTTTCTTCGGCAGAGTCAGTGCAATAGCCTCACCAAGTTGCAGGCCTTTGACCACCTCAATGTAGTCATCGTTGAAGAGGCCTGTGCTGATCTCACGGCGCTGCAAACTGCTACCATCCTGCACGTAGCAGTAGTGATGATCGTCATCGACCTCAATGGACTGCACGGGAACGTACATCACATCCGCGAGTTGATTGACGATGACTTCGACCTTGGCGTTCATACCAGGCTTCATCCAAGGCTGGTAGCCGTCAATGTGAATGGTGCAGGGATAAACCTTGAGATTGGGCGTGTAGCGACTGCTGGTGGAATCAGGTAGGATGGCAAGCTCGGCGACTTTGCCGTGGAGTTGCTCATTGGCCTCAGCATCAACACGAATGAGAACGGGTTGTCCTAGTTTGATTTTTTTGACCTGCGACTCGTGGATGTTTACGCGCACACCCATCTGGCTCATATTTGGAATGGTAAGCATAGTCTGACGCAGGCGGACGGTGGCGCCTTCTTCAATAGGGTAATTGGAGTTATAACTGCTACCTGCGTTCAGATCCCCATAGGCTACAAGGCCTGGTTGGGTGGCCTTGATGATACAAGCTTTGAGTTGGCGATCCAAATTGTCACGCTGAGTCAGCTCCATTTCGTGACGGCGCTTGGCCGTATTAAAGCGTGTCTCAGCCTGGGCCATACGAGCGCGGTTTTCGCGAATGGTGCGCTGGAGCTTATTGATGGCCTCACGGTAGGCGGATAGCAGCGTGGAACACATCTTGCTGAATGCGTATTTTTTGAACAGGTGCAGCTCTGTTTCAGCAGTTTTGACGGCGAGTACGACTTTCTCGTGTGTCACTTGGTCGTTCTCAAGCTGGGCTTTGGAGATATAATTGCGTTCCGACAGACGAGTGGATGCTTCCACCTTCTGTTTGGCCACAGCGAGTTCAGCCCGGCGCAAAAGCAGTTCATCCTCAAGTTGACGAAGCTTCTGCTGAGCCTCCCCATCCGTACTGCCAGATTTTGTTTCGAGGAATTGAGTGAAATCGACCAGTTCCGTCGTGGGTTTGGCAACGCTTTTTTTTCCGGGCTGAGTTGTGGCCTTCTCGGTCGCAAGCTTGGCATCTACGGGCGTGTTAGCCTGAGATTCGAGCACAGCAGCATGCTGCTCAAAGGCTTGCACGTCTTTCGGAAGTCCTGCTTTGACCAAAATGGCACTGGTGACTTCACGTCCGAGGTATTTCTCAAAATCCATGAGCGCAAAGATACCGACCTCCTTAATGGCTCGAACGAAACTCTGATTTTCGCTCTTCTGGATCTCACGGTTTTCATCTGCGTCGATGTAGGCAGAGACAGTGGTTTGAAAGTCGATCTCGTGATTCTGAATCTTGGTTTTGACCTCGGTGTCATCGAGTTCAATAAGCACTTTGCCATTTTTAACATCTTCTTCGGAGATGAGATAGCCCTCGGGGATGAGCGAGAGTATTTTGGTGGGAATTTCGATCTCTGATTTGATTTCAAGGTTCTCCAGCGCGCGAATTTCACCACCTTGAAGCACACTGATCTGCAAAGGACCACGTTTGACCGCTGTAGTCGGCACGGAATCATCAATGGCCCCAGAACCTGCCAACATGCGCCACCCGGCGTAACCGAGGGTGGTGCAAACTGCGGCGATGATGAGCCATTTGACGTTCTTTCCCATTATTGTTCTCCTTTTGGCTTTTCTCTTTTTAATACGTCCATCCAGGAGCCATCTTTCTCGATAAAGAGCACGCCCATGTCCCGCCAGAGCTGTAGGCGCACGAGGTTGTGATTGATGCGAGTCGAAACCATCAAATCTCGAGTCGTGTTCAAATCACGCTGCGCCTCAATGAGATCCCGTGCGGTCCCCTGCCCTTCAGCCATAAAGGCTTCCTCGACCGCAAGTCGTGCCTGACTGATCTCCATGCCTCTTTTGGCGAACTCATACTGCTTGCGCGCCACTTCAAGATCACGCCACCCCGTACGCACAGCGTTACGCACCTGGTCTTCAGCGAGTTCCAATTCACGCCGCGCGCGCTGCTCGGCCACCATGGCCGCCCGGAGGTTATTTCGCTCGGGTTTTTGATTCAAATTGAGGTCCGTATTCAAACCGAAGCTCACACCACGATTGCGCCCCTCAATCGATAAATCGTTTCGATTCGGGTCGTCGAGTGTGCGACGCGTGACGAAGGCATTGAGTGTGGGCTGCGTCTCTTGCTTGGCGATGAGCACCTTGCGACTGGTATCCTCCATTCGGTCACGTGAGTTCCATAAATCGAGTCGCGTTGTGAGCGCTGTGTTTATGGCTTCATCGAGATCACCCGGAGGTGTAAGGATATCTAGCTGATCCAGATCCTTGTAGTCCAGGACGATGCGCTGCGTCACTGGAATACCCAAAGTGATCTTCAAGTCGTCGAGGGCCTGCTCGTAGTTACGTATGGCGTTGGTCCACGTACGCTGAAAATTGATCTGCGCTTGGAGAAGTTGGCCAAGTGATGAACGGCTGCGCAGATTAGCCTCTGCCATGGCTTGCTCACGTTCGACGACGGAATTGAAGGCGATATAGCCTAGGTAGGAGTTCTTCACGGTCTCGCGCGACTGGATGGTACGGTAATACTGGGTAGCCACGTCCACGGCGAAGGTTTTGCGGAACTGCGTAAAGGCACGGATGCCATAGAGCACGGTGCGCTCGCCCTGTGTGAGAGCCTCAGAAGCTGCGAGATAGCCAGCGCCCCGAAGAAGCGGCTGAGATAGCGTGAAAGCAAGCCGCGAGTCACCCGTGTCACGCAAACCGCCCGTAAAAAAGCGTACGAAATCTGTCGTCAAATCCATTGCGAGCCTTGCGCCAGTTCGAGTTAGCGAACTCATACCGACATTGCCGCTCGTGGCCAGCGTGCCGGTATTGACGATGTTGGTCACGCTATTTTGTACTTTGATGCGTTCAGCAGTGGTCGAGCCGCCACCGGAAAAGATGGGGGTGTATTGCTGGCGCGTCAGAGTAAGGTCGAGAGCCGAGAGAAAGACGATCTCCTTCTGAAGAAGATAGTTGCGGTTACGGTGCACACCAAAATCAAGCGCATCCGCGAGGCGGATGACGCGTGCCCCCTCCTCGATCTGAGCGCGATCGCCGAGGAAATCGGCCGTCTTCATATTCTTGGCCAAATGAGCCATCGTGGCCGGCGGCGGCGGGGTGATATCGAGCAGTTCTTGGCCCGAGTTTGCAACCTTACTGGTCTTTTTCTTCAAGAGGCCAAAGACCTCATTGTCTGCCCATTTCTTGTAAACACCGCTTGTGCAGCCGCACATCACCAGCAAGACCACGCTCGAAAGCGTGACGGCTTGAAATGAGATGACGGTACTCAATTTGCGCATGGAAGTGGAGCCGTGCGGGTTGGCCACTCGGTCTCAGTTTTTGGGGGGGCGCAGATTTACGGATGTGCCACACAGAGTCTATCGCTTTCGAGGCTAAAACCTCAGTCCAGCCCTTATTTACCCGTGGCTTTGAGAGCCTCACTGATAGCTGGGAGAGAGGTGTCGGCTTGCGGCATGGATTGGATCACTTCGGCATAGGCCGCGCGCGTGGCTGCGTGGTCACCACTTAGCTGTGCGGCACGCGCAAGCCCGAGCAGGACGTAACCGCTGTGGGGGCGCTGCTTGAGGGCTTGCTGGAAAGCAGCTTTGGCGGCAGGGGCATCCTGACGGGAGAGGTAGTAAGCTCCAGCCAGTTCATGAACAGAAAGAGGGAGCAGCGGTGGGTCGAGACGGTAGTTGGCAGCGTCGGCCTCAATGAGACTCTGGATGAAGATTTTGCCTGTAGCAGGGCTGGAGGCAGTATGAACACGAAGAGTGCGAACGAAGAGATCCAGCACACGCACGGCGCGATCTGCGTAGTGACGCTCTTCTGAGTTGGTGAGGCGATTTTTGGAGTCCGTCAGCAATTGCTGCCAACGGATGAGGTCGGAGGAAGCGAGATTGAGATCACTGCGATTATTCGACTCAGCAGCATGAAGTCCGCGTGCCGCTGCCGTGAGTCCATCAATGTAATAGCGAGGCGCTGAGGCACTGAGATCGATCGATTCCAAGGCTAAGACCTCCGCCGCGCGTTGCCACTGACCGCAGCGCATGAGCAAGCGGCCCGCAAGTGTGCGCCCCTCATACGCAACGATAGCGGCGGCCTCTGATCGCAGGCGCGCTGTTGAGATTTGGGTTCGTTTCAAATCCTCGGCGTGCAAGAGGGCTTCTTTGAGGCGCCCAGCCTCAGCGTAAGCGACGGCGAGAAAATGACGGTTGTGCGTGAGGTTTTCGTTTTCAGCGATGCCGATGGATTCTTTTTCGTGGTAAGATAGATCGAGCGCATCAGCAGCTCGGAAGTGTGTGATGGCCGCAGCGTAATCCCCCCGAAAAAAGGCAACATGGCCAGGCATATGCACGAGGTGTGGTGCGCGTGGAGCTAGCGGAACTAGGCGCTCAGCAAGTGGAATGGCTAGATCGATTTCTGGACCAAGCTCATAGATGTGGATGGCGTAATGAAGTGCCGCCGTGTGGTTAGGGCTATGCTGAAGGACATCTTGAATGATTTGAATGGCGCGCTGTTGTTTCAGCGTGCGTTGATCATCGGCATGGTAGCCATCTTTAAGATAGTAGGCAGCAAGAGCACCAGCATTGAGGTCGGAGGGGTCCAACTTCCATTGTGAAGCAAGTTTTTCAGCAAAAGCGGCAGATCCTTTGTTCACAAGAGCCTGCAAGGCATCAATATAAGCGCGTTCTCGAGCTGTGACTCGGTCACGCAGAACAAGTGCTCGGTTGAGTGCATGGGTGCGCTGAGTGAGGAACTCAGGATGAGCACCAGGCATGCACATGACGATGCCCCAGTAAGCCATTGCACAATCGGGGTCGAGTTCAGTGGCTCGTTGGAAGGCCCGATAGGCCTCAAATTCCCAAAAGGCATGCAGCAGATTCAATCCGCAGTCGAAGTAAGCCTGCGCCTGGCCATTTGAAGTGGTTATCTTCATACTAGCATTGCCAATACCGTCACGCAGCGGCGGAGCAGGCAACTGAGCTACATTTGTAGTCAGGACGCGGTAAGTATCACCACAGCGCAACGGTGGAGCCAGGTCGGGCGCAGCGTCAGTCGAAGTCGGAGTTTTTTCGCAGCCTGAAACAAGCAGGCAGAGTGCGAAGATGAGACGAGAAAGCATGATGGGAGAATACCCCAAGAGGTCTCCATCTGGCATCCATTAAATTCCAGACCGAAAATTGATTTGTTAGCCAGTCCTAATAGCTAGCCTAATAGCTAGGCTCTTTCATTTCACATTTCTGACATTCACCTTTGATACTACTTTCAATTTCCAGATTGAGCGAATCCACCACCGGTCCTTATTCTACTCATCTCGCATCACTGGTGAGAATGATATCAAACAGCAGAATCAAACTGGAAAACTATGAAAAAGCTACTCCTAGCCTTAACCGCCGCAGCCACACTCTCTGGGACTGCCTTTTCTCAATCCAATGCCGATCCTTATGCCAATGTGTTAGCGATCTATAATTTCGACAATCTGTCGAACTTCCTAGATCCCAATAAGGTGGCCTATTGCGCGCCTTGCGTGTCGGTGTCTGACCTGAAACTCAATGGCTTATCCCAAAGCCTTCATTTCACTGGCGGTCCAGATGGATCCCAGTTCCGCTGCTTTGCAGGTTGGGATACAGCGTATGACTTTGGATGTGATCGTACAGATTTGACGCAGTCAAATGACACGCTTGCGTTTGATTTGCTCGTGAATGCGACTGATACGATCTCGATCAGCGGGTTGAGTCTCGATTGGAACCGACCCACTTCGGCATCGGTGGACTCCATTCAAGCCGCGATCTTCTGGCAAGACAACACAGGCACCATTCAGCACCGAATGTCGGATCAAATCTCGTTGAGTGGAATTGGTGCGTGGAATTCTTTGAACCTAGCTTTCACCAACGGCTCGGCCCTTTTACCAACTGGCTTCGACAGCTCGAATGAATTGTTTCACATCGAACTCTATGCCTCGGGCGGCCAAGGCAGCACACTGTATTTGGATAATATTTCTCTTGAAGGACAATGCGCCCCCATTCCTGAGCCCACTGGAGCAGTGCTGCTCGGCATAGCCGGAATTTCTTTCATAATCCGCCGCCGCACTCGCCGCTGAGTAGCCTCTCTGATTCATCACGTTCCAGTAAAAGCCGCAGATGAACTCTGCGGCTTTTTCATGCTTACATCGTTAAAGCGATGCAGTCAGGACAAGGCCCGTCAAACTTTTTCCTCAATTATGAAAAATTCATTGGGATGTAGCGTTCTTTGAGCATGAAGCGCCCCCTAGCTTATTCAATCATCCTCTTTAGTTTAGCCTCCTCTGCTTTTGCTGCAGGAAAGATCGACACGTCCACCGCAGCAAAGCAGATCGACACCATTTTGGCCGCCGATTGGACGAAAAACAAAGTCAAAGGTAACCCTGCAAGCGATGACAACACTTTCGTGCGCCGCATTTATCTCGACATCATTGGGCGCATCCCAACAACACGGGAATCGGATGAGTTTCTCACTTCAAAAGACACGGATAAACGCACCAAACTCATCGACAAGCTCCTCGCATCCGAGGCTTACGTGCAGCACTTCTTCAATTACTGGGCCGACGTTCTTCGCCTAACCTCGAATGGTAACCAGACTGGCGGCATCACCGGCGCAGCTTATGCCAGCTTTGTTAAAGAAAGCCTGCGCAGCAACAAGCCATACGATCACTTTGTGCGCGATATGGTCGCAGCGCAGGGAAAGGCTTGGGAAAATGGTGCCATCGGCTATTACATGCGTGACCGTGGTATGCCACTCGACAACATGGCGAACACGGTGCGTGTCTTCCTTGGCACCCGCATCGAGTGCGCTCAGTGCCACAATCATCCGTTCGATAAATGGACCCAGATGCAGTTCTTCAAGATGGCCGCCTTCACCTACGGCGTTGAAACTCAAGATTACAAGGGTGGAACAATGGCAGGCGTTAGCGACCTGCTCAAAGAGCAGGAGGAAACTATCAAAGCCTCCTTCAAAGAGCCTCAGCGCCCACAGCGGGTGAAAAACAATGGCAAAATGGCCAAGGAGCAAGTCGCCGCCGCTGAAAAGGAATACGCGCGTCAGGAAAACGAATATAAGCAAAAGATGCTCACGGTGACCAAGCAGCGTAATGACGCCCGTGAAAAAATTCGCCGTGAGCAGCGTGGCTATCAGGAAGCGATGAGGGATGTGAGTGACACCATGCGCTACACTTCCGTGAATAGTCGTGAACGCAAACCTACACTGCCCCACGACTATCAATACACGGATGCCAAGCCCAAGTCAGCCGTCGAGCCTGGCTCCATGATGGGCCATGAGTGCATCACCCAACCTGGAGAGACTCCTCTGCAGGCTTACGCACGCTGGATGACCAGTGCCGAAAATCCTCGTTTCACCACAGTGATCGCCAACCGTCTCTGGAAGCGTGTCTTCGGTCTCGCTTTGATTGAGCCACTCGATGAGTTGATGGACACCACCGTGCCGATGATTCCTGAGATGGAAAAGCACATTGAGAAACTCGTCGTGGACCTTAACTACGACATGAAGGCTGTTCTTCGAGTGCTTTACAATACCAAGGCCTATCAAGCACAAGCAACGCGTGAAGAGTATTCCCCAGGGAATGTCTATCACTTCACCGGCCCGCTCCTCCGCCGTATGAGTGCTGAGCAGATGTGGGATTCGTTTGTCACTCTCATCAATCCTAGTCCAGACATGATCAACCAGGCCAATCGTGATGCCATGGAACAGCGCATCCTGCAGGCGAAGAAGATAGCTGACAGTGTTGAAACATTATCACCTGAAGAAGCTCTCACGGGTCTCAAAAAGGCCGCTAATGTTTACAGTAAGAACCGTGAGAAAACCGACGCGCAGCAGAAACTCTACCTCGCATCACGCACAGCTTATAAAGAGGCCGCTGACAAGGCAGACATGATTCCCGAAGGCCCAGAAAAAGAGAAGGCTCTCGCCCTTGTGAAGGAATTGAAGAAGAAAAACGAAGACATTCGTAGTGAGGTTAACCGCCTCCAAAACGAGGGGCGACGCGTCACGTACGCCGAGGTCATCACCACTGGTCAAAAGAAGCTCTTCGAAAAAGTCACCGGCAAACCTTTTCAGACAGTGGCTCTCAACACCAAAGGTGGTTCCGACACAGCACCGGCGATGAATGGCGGTGACATGATGATGATGTCGAGCGGCACACGAACCGAAAAGATCACGATTCCCGGCTATGACCGTAAAGAACTCTCCAAAGAAGAAAAACAGGCCGTTTCTGACAAACTGCGTGCAGCTTATGCTGAAGAGGCTGACTTCTTTGGAATCACGGATGAAAAAGAGCGTAGGAATTACATCAATTCTCGTGAGCGAGTCAGCCGTGAGACGCTACGTGCCGCAGAAATCGAAAGCCCTGCGCCACGCGGCCACTATCTCCGTGAGTTCGGCCAAAGTGATCGTGAGACCATCGAAAACGCCAATAATGACGCCAGCGTGCCTCAGGCGCTTGCCATGATGAATGGCAGCCTCCTGCCACAGATCACCAACTCCTACAGCCAGCTTATGCTGACTGTGAAAAAGGCCCAATATCCCGATGATAAAGTCGAGGCAGCCTACATGACCATCCTCTCCCGCAAGCCAACCAGCGCCGAAAAACAAGTCTGGCTTAAGGCCCAAGACAGCGGCCTCACCAGCATGGAAGACCTCGTTTTCTCCCTCCTAAACACCCAGCAGTTTATTTTCATTCAGTAAGACAAACATAAAACCACCAACAACAACACACATCCCATGAAGCAAGAACTCGCCACCAAACTCGTGCGCTCCGGTGAAATCAGCCGCCGCGACTTCGCCGCCAAAACGGCATCATCCCTCCTCGGAGTCGGCCTCCTTGGCAATTCACTCACCAGCAAGTCCTTCGCTGCATTTGAGGGTTCCTCAAAGCTCAAGCAGGCAGCTACCGCAAAAAACGTCATCTATTTGTACATGGGCGGCGGTCAATCTCACATGGACACTTGGGATCCAAAAGAAGGAGTCGAGACTGCAGGACCAACCAAGCCAATCAAGACCAGCGCTGATGGCGTCCGCATTTCCGAGTACTTGCCTCTCACTGCACAGCAGATGCACCACGGCACGGTCATCAACTCGCTATCCTCCACACAGGGCGCGCACGAACAGGGCAACTACATGATGCACACCAGCTATGAACTGCGCGGCACCATCCGTCACCCCGCCATGGGCGCTTGGCTCAATGTCTTCCAAGGTGGTGGCAACAGCACACTCCCTAACTTTGTGTTTATCGGTAATGACAGCCGTCATCCCGGTGCAGGCTTCTTCCCCGCCGCACAGGCACCTCTGTTTGTCAGCAACCCCGAAAATGGTCTCAAGAACATCAAAAATAGTGTTCCAGAAGACAAATTTCAGGCTCGCATGAAACTCGCCGACGAACTCGATAAAGACTTCCGCAAAACCTTCCCGCATCGCAACGTCAAGGCCTACGCCGACATGTATGACGATGCCATGGCCATGATGAAGTCCGAAGACCTCAAGGCTTTCGACCTCGCCGAAGAACCCGGCGAGCTCCGTGCCGCCTACGGCAAGGAAGCTTTTGGTCAGGGTTGCCTTCTCGCCCGTCGCCTTGTCGAACGCGGAGTTCGCTTCGTTGAAGTCTCCCTCGGTGGTTGGGACACTCACAATGCCAACTTCGTCGCGGTGCCTGAGCGTTGCGAAACCCTCGACAAAGGCTTGGCAACACTCGTTGCCGACCTTCACAATCGCGGCCTGCTTCAGGACACACTCATCGTTCTGACCTCAGAGTTCGGCCGCACACCTGACATCAATCAAAACGTCGGTCGTGACCACTATCCGAAGGCTTTCTCCGGCGTCATGTTCGGCGGTGGCGTCAAAGGTGGCTTCACCTATGGCAAAACCGACAAGGAAGGTCGTGAAGTCGTCGAGGACAAAGTCAAGATCATGGACTTCAATGCCTCCATCGCCTACGCGCTCGGTCTTCCGCTGGATCAGGTCATTTACAGCCCCAGCAAGCGTCCATTCACCATCGCCGACAAAGGCCAACCGATCACCAACCTCTTCGCATAAGCGACGAGTTTCAGTCTTCACTCCACAACACGCGGTGCCTTACGGCATCGCGTGTTTTTTTTGCATCAAGCTCTTATTAGGCGTGAGTGGCGGGAAAGACACAGTCATTAGTTGCCACTCAACTTGCAGTCGATACCATCGGTCCCATGCCCTCTGAACACTTCCAACCAGGCCAAGCCATCTTCAAAGAAGGTGAAAAATCTCACGACGCCTACTATCTCGTCACTGGCGCTGTTGAGATCACGATTCAGACCCCACATGGCACTCAATCCCTTGCCCATCTTGGTCCAGGTGAGGTCTTCGGCGAGATGGGTATGATCATGGATCGCCCTCGCAGTGCAACGGCAACGGCTCTGGAGGCCTCACTCGTCGAGAGTATCAGCGAGGCAGACTTCGAATCCTATTTCATCCAAAATCCACATCGCCTCCACGCATATCTGGGCACCCTTTTCGAGCGCATTCGTAAGACCGACCTTCTCTTACAAATGTCGGGTCAAACACCGCCACCGCAGATTGCCAAAGTCCCCATTCCCGGCTCCAAGACGAACACTCCTGCCACGCGCGAGCCCGCTTACCGCCTTCGTTTACGTTCATGCTACGACAAAACTGGCTATGACCACAAAGCCATCGACACCACCATCACCAAACTCCCCTTCCGCATTGGACGAGCCTACTTTGACACTGCCGTAGCATCCCTCGCCCGTAACGACCTCTCCATTCAGGAACACGCACCTTATCAGCTTTCCCGAAATCACTGTGAGATCGACTTCGACGATGGATACTTCATCCTTCGCGACCGCGGCAGTAAGTTAGGTGCATTCGTCAACGACGAGCACATCTCCATCGATTCCGGTAAAATCACGGCCGTGTTCAAGCCCGGTGACAACAACATCA
>JANOBP010000352.1:0-2367 GCA_031411715.1 Verrucomicrobiaceae bacterium
AAACGACTTGAGCAGGCTTCACGGTGGTGAAGAAGCCGTTTTGATAGAGGTAAATGCTGAGCAGGGCAACGAAACCTGCAAGACATCCAAGCAATGCCCCACCTGTGGTAGCGCGGGTGGTGAACATGCCGAGGAAAAACAAGCCAAGCAGTGGGCCGCCGATAAGGCCGATGACGGTGTTGACGGATTCGACCAGATTTCCCGGCATCGCTGAGACTGCAAAGGCGAGTCCCATGACTAGAACTCCGTAACCGACAGTGATCCAGCGTGCGTTGCCGACTTGCTGCGCTTGCGTGCCTTCTGGAGATTTGGAGAGCCGCTGTTTGAAATCGACGACGGTGGCTGAGGCGAGCGAATTCAGCCCAGCAGAGATGGTGGACATGCTGGCGGCATAGATGGCCGCGAGGAGCAAGCCGGGCAAACCAGATGGGAGTTGCGTGACGACAAAGTAGGGGAGGATTTGATCTTCTTTCGCGATCAAGCCAGCGGCGAGGGGATCTCCATGCGTTTTATAGAACGCGTAGAGCACGAGACCCGTGCCATAGAAAAGCACGAGCACGGGGAGTATGAACCAGAGTTTGATCCACAAGGAGCGCTGAGCCTCTTTCAAACTACCTGCGCTGAGGTAGCGCTGCACAGAGACTTGATCTGTGGCCATCTGCACCAGATGGAGAAACGCTCCAGCGAGCAGCAGCGAGTAGATGTTCACACGCTCGGCGATGCTGAACTCAAAGCTGATGTTCATGCGGCCATCCGTGACAGCGGTGTCCCAGACGCCACTCAGACCACCTGGAATTTTGCCGAGAGCCACGAACACAATGATGAGCTGTCCGCCAAAGAGCACGATGAGTTGCATCACATCCGTCCAGATCACGGCCCGCATGCCACCGAGTGCTGTGTAGAGCGTGGTAAGAGTGCCTGAGGCCAAAATGGTGATCCATAGCGGCATTCCGGTGACTTTTTCCAAGGCCAGAGCCGGTGCGTAAGTCGCCGCCGCTAGCCACAGAGCCACTCGGAAGATGAAAAGACCGGAGGCGAGCAAGCGCACGGGAAGTGCGAAACGTTCTTCGAGAAACTGGTACGCCGTGTAAAACCGCGACTGGTAGAACTTGGGCATCATCCAGATTGCAGTGAATGGCGTGGCGATAAAGAAGGCCAATACTACGTAAGCGAAACCGAAGCCGTTCTTATACACATCCGCCGGCCCAGCAAGGTAGCTGATACCCGAAAAGAGCGCCGCCAGGATCGACATGGCGACAAGAACGCTGTTCATGCCACGTCCAGCCAAAAAATAGTCACCCAATGATTTGGAACCACGAGCAGAGTAGAGCCCAACGCAAACCGATGCCGCAAGGTAACCGCCAAAGATGGTGTAATCGAGCCAGGAGAAGTGCGTCATGGGTGGAAGCTAATGGAAAGACAAACGCGACGGGAAGCCATCATCTCTTGGTTTCTTTCTGTTTCCATGGGATTGCACGAAGGAAATGGAAAGTTCCAGTCAGCCTCGAGCGAACTGATTCAATCTCATCTTATGATCCACGATTCTCCATTGCCCTACACCGACACGAAACCAGTCGGCGCAGCGGATTTTTATACGGCGATCAATGCGACGTTTCGTTTTATCTTCAATCGCTTCGGACGTGAAGGGCTGCTGAGATACTGGAGTGCGTTGGGTGCGAAATATTATGCTCCTGTCAGTCGGCAGTGGAATGCAGGCGGCTTGCAGGCTGTGGCGGAATATTGGCGGGCGTTTTTCGATGCAGAGCCTGGCTCGGAAGTTGATGTGAAGCAGTTTGAGGATGAGGTCTGCGTCACGGTGAAGACTTGCCCGGCGATTCGTCACCTGAAGATTCAGAATCGGGAGATCGTTCCATTTTTTTGTCAGCACTGCTATTTTGTGAGCGAGGCCATCGCGGAGCCTGCTGGGCTGACGGTGCGGGTGCTGGGCGGAAACGGCAGTTGCGTGCAGCGTTTTGTGAAACAGCGCTCTGGAATGGAAGCTCAAAGCATGGAGGACATCGCCACGGCATCATGATCGGCTGCTACGACTTCTGTGGGCACTACGAGTGGACGTTTGGCTGGCTAGAGCAGCTAGGTGGGCATGAATTGGTGAAGGACTACTGGCTGGAGGCTATCAGTAAAGATTCGCAGACTCATGCGGAGGATTTGATCGTCAATCACGGCATTGAGGGCATGAAGCGCTACTGGGAGCATACTTTGGCCGAGGAAGCGGCGGAGCATGTGATGACGGCGACAGATTCAGTCTATCGCATCGACATGCATCAGTGCCCGTCAAAGGGATTTCTCATTCAAAACGGCCTGAAGCAGTATAGCGACTACTGTGATCACTGCATGGGCTGGATCGGT
>JANOBP010000353.1:0-8193 GCA_031411715.1 Verrucomicrobiaceae bacterium
CCAAAACCAAACCATAACCAAAACCCCGAAACACAAACTTTCGGACATGCCCCCCGCCAAAAGCGCCTCCAGCACCTTCCTGGCCCGCTCAGGCAAGTGCCTCGCAGGCTCAGGCAAAGAACTCAGCCGTTCAGGCAAGTGCCTCGCAGACTCAGGCAAAGAACTCAGCCACTCAGGCAAGTACCTCGCAGACTCAGGCAAAGAACTCAGCCGCTCAGGCAAGTGCCTCGCAGACTCAGGCAAAGAACTCAGCCACTCAGGCAAGTGCCTCGCAGGCTCAGGCAAACGACTCAACCGCTCAGGCAAGTGCCTCGCAGCCTCAGGCAAACGACTCAGCCGCTCAGGCAAGTGCCGCGCACGCCGAGGCAAACGACTCAGCCAGCGAGGCAACCGCACCCGCCAGTCAGGCACATGCCCACAGACCCCAGCACCCGGCACCGTGGAGTCGGGCAGACTCCAAACCTTCTGCTCCAGACTCCGGGTTTCCAAGTTTGACTCCATCGCTCCCCGCGCACTCGGGGCCGAGGCCCCAGTCCCAAGGGCTGTCTCAAACACCTCGGAATCCCTCAGAGTTTGTCCTTGTATGGATGGAAGCGTCGCTTTCATGGGCGGAATATCCGCCGACATCCGCCTTGGCGCAAAGGGACCACTGGAGACACCTTTTGGAATGGTTGATGCCGCCAAACACTGTCGCTTGGCGGCTGGCTTCAGAGGCTCCAGCGTCATCTCCCCTGCCTTCCACTAGCACGCTGCACCAACATCGGCCGGGTGACGAGCTTCAAATCCGTAGGCACCCTCTACAGGTGCTTCCTGTCCATGTGCAGTTTCCTGGCCAGTTGCGCCTCCCTAGATAGCCCTGGTCTCTTCTTGCAAGGAGAAGTATCGTTGAGACTACCGTGCGTGAGTCAGGCAGCTGTGCCGGTTGTAGAGTGCGAGTGGGCTGTATTGGCCACCAGTCTTGGTGGCGTTGGTCCTTAACGAGATGGGACACGCGGAAAGAGGAAAAGCCGAAGGATTATCAGCGCCGTCTCAACCGCTTCCGGGAAAAGCGGCTCGGCGGGTGATCGCGCTTTGCTAAAACACGGCAGCCTGCTCGTGCCGCAGGCTTGGAGGCTTTCTGCTCTGCCGAAGAGCACATGGTAGTTGCCAGCGAGAGGCTATCTCGCCTATGATACCCCTGAATCACGAAAAAGATTTGCTCCTTTGTTGCCATGCCTCCAAGAAAGAACCATAAACCGGCATCTCCGACACCTTTACCTATAAATCGGTTGGTGGAACGGTTGCCGTTGAAAAATTTGCATTTCGACGTCCATAATCCGCGTTTCGGCCCGGGTGATGACGGAGTGAAGGATGAAACGAAAATTCTCGACCGAATTGTTGATCAGCATGGAGTGGGGGATGTACTCAGTTCGCTCGCAGTCAATGGATACTCAGATGCCGAGCCATTAATCGGACTACGCCAGAAGAACGGTTCAGTGGTGATCAAGGAGGGAAACCGCCGTCTGGCTGCCTGCCTGATAATTACCAATGATCCAAGGGCAAAAAACCAGGCCAAGCGCATGGAGCGCTACTCTGCCATGCATGCCGAATACGGTGGCAATTTGGTGGACCCTGTGCCGGTGACAGTTTTTGAGCAAGATGAATACCACCTAGTCCTGCCCTATCTCGGTGTTAAGCATATCGTGGGCGCGGAAGAATGGAGTTCATGGGCCAAGGCGGCTTGGGCGGACGAACTCATCAATGTCCACCAAATTTCCCTGGAAAAGGCGATGGCAATGCTGGGGGATGAGCAAAAGCAAATTCCCCGTATTCTGGCTAGCTATTATTTTGTTCATCAGCTCATCAAGAATAAGAAGTTCGACCCCAGCGATAGTGTCAAGAAAGGCAAAGGCGGCGCGCTGTTTCCATTTTCCCTGGTCTACAACGGCTTAGGTTATACTAGGATCAAGGAGTGGGTTGGCTTTGAAAGCGAATTGGAGCCGAAGGCTGATCCAGTACCGACCGACAAGCTGAATGCTGCGGCTGACTTCATGGATTTTGTCTGTGGAAACCGCAGCAAGGGAATCGACCCCGTGATCATTGACAGCAGGCAACTCAACCTCATGAACAAGGTGGCTGGCGATGCCGAGTCCGTCGCGGCTTTGAAGAGGGGAGAGACTATTGAAGAAGTGGCTAGGCGCATGGACCCAGCCCCTCAGCAGTTGATGGATGGGCTGATCGAGGCCCGTCAGATCCTGGAAGAGCTGTTGTCTGTGGCATCACAAAAGAAGCTCACGTCCAGTGAGGCTAGGGATCTGGCTCCCCCCGCAGAAGCTGTGGCACGTCTGGCACGCGCTCTTTACCAGCGCATTCAGTCGCCAGTGCTGGACCTGTTTAGCGATGAGACGTTACCAGCAGGCAGGAAAATCACTCCACGCAAACGCAGTCGCAAATAGAAGTGGCATGGCAACGAAAAGAAAAGCTCATCGCGCTAGGGCACTGGCAAGTCCCGCAACAGCGCATCCTTGGGAACGTCGCAAGCAGGATACTGAGACGGCCCGGCGGGCGGATGAGGTGGAATTCCGGGCCCTCAAAGAGGGATCTTCTTCACTGAGTGAAGCTCTGCGAGATGATCGGATGGATGGCACGTTGTTGGAGAAGGAGGAAATTATCACTGGTAAATTTTACGGACATTCTACCGTGGATGACAGCGTGACAGCCGCTGTGTCAGTGGAGCTGAAAAGGCGTGAAAAGCTGCTGAAAAGCGCATGGCCTTTCATACTCAATGCTGGTGGATTGACGCTTGAATCTCGAAGCACTTCCAAGAGTTTGGTTTATGAGTTTTGTCTGGCAGTGGCTCGTGCTCCTTCGATCACAGAGGGGCATTTCAAAGAACTGCCCACGCACTTCGAGCGAGTGGCTTTGGGCGTGCTTCAACAATGGCTTGGTCTTCATTCAATTGGCATTCGTACCGGCTGGCCGCGTGAGAACGATGCACCGACGAGGGCAAAGCAGCTCTTTGAGCAAGTCTGTCAAATGACCGGCGGCTTGGAATGGAATTGGCAGCCGGATATAGGATTGCCCCTTGATCCATCCCCAACACATCTCAAAGAGGCCAAGCTGGACCTGCTGGCCTGGCTACAGATGCCTGACAATTGTGGGCATGTCTATTTCGCCGGTCAATGTGCCTGTAGCTTCAAGGACATGGATGACAAGGCGCGCGAACTGACGATAGGTGGATTAAGACAGTGGGTGAAGCCGCCCTCATGGGTGGATTTCGTGCGCTGCTTCTTTGTGCCGTTTCATCTGCCACCGCAGCGTCTACAGGAAATCATCAAACTCGGCGGGGCCACCTTTGACCGAGGTCGTTTGGCGATGATCGCCGAAAAGCTTCCTGTCGGCACGGCGAAAAAGTTAAAAAAGGAGCTGCAGTCTGTGGTGGATTTGGTAGTTTCGAGATGATTCGCCAAACCTCCCGATGCGCAGCACCTATCTTCAGACTCTCCGAAATCAATTACACCCCGCACTGAATCCCAATGGATTCAAAGTGCTGGATCTTTTCGCCGGCTGTGGGGGACTGTCAGCTGGATTTGAGGCCGCGGGCTTCGACGTGACCGGCTATGAAATGAACCGGGATGCATGCGCTACCTACAACGCCAGTTTGACCGGAGAATGCATCCAGGAACTACTCACAACGAAAACTGTTTATCCTGTGGCGGATGTGCTCATCGGGGGGCCGCCGTGCCAGCCGTTCAGCGTGGTCGGACATCAGGCGGGGCAAGAAGACCGCCGCAATGGACTTGAGGTCTTTGCTCATGCAGTCAAAAGCGTTCAACCCAAAGTGTGGATGTTTGAAAACGTTCGTGGGCTGCTAGGGCGGTCAAAAGACTATCTGGACACTGTCTTGACCAAGATGTCCAAGATGGGTTACACGGTTAAGCAGCCTTTGATCATCAATGCACGGCACTATGGCGTACCGCAAAATCGCGAAAGAGTGGTAGTAGTGGGACATCGGCTGCCAGCCTTCCAGTGGCCTGAAAAATTGGAGCAACAGTTCACTGTGCGTTCAGCCATCGGGCGGACGGCGTGCCGTGCCCATCGCGAAGGCCGTTTTTTGACCGAAGCGATGGACTGCTACATCGCGAAGTATGAGAAAGCTTCCTGCTGCCGACATCCCCGAGATTTGAAGCTGGACATGCCAGCCCGAACCCTGACATGTCGGAACTTGGGCGGTGCGACTGGTGATATGATCCGCGTGCGTCTGCCAGATGGACGCCGACGCCTGCTCACCGTGACGGAGGCCGCGCGGTTACAAAGTTTTCCACCTTGGTTTCGATTTGCGGGTTCACACGCAAGCCGGATGAACCAGATTGGTAACGCCGTTCCACCCATGCTAGCACTCATACTGGCTAATGCAGTGAGGGACGCTTTGATGGGGAAATTCGTGACGCCCATTTGCCCCTGAACCAGGCTCATTCCCCACCTGGAAATGGGGGCATGCAGCTTCTTGCTTGTGTGCCTCACCTCAAGAATCGTAAATTTCGAAGTTGTAAAATTGGCGGGCGATGGCGCATAGTAAGCACAGTTCATGTGTCTATCCGTCCTGAAGAGGAGCTTTGGAGGCTGCGCGAGTGCCCTGTGTGGAGGTGGCGTGACTTTTCGGCAAGGAATGCTGTGTTGGGCACGATGTTCTTGGCTCCCGAATGAAACGCTTTTTTCTCCCTCTCCTCGCCCTCTGCCCTTCCCTCTTTGCTGCCAATCCGGTCGAGGCCGATTTCTACAAGATCACCACCTTTGAAACGCCGAAGGAAACGGCGATGGAGGTCGGCTCCATCGATCTACTTCCTGATGGCAAGCTGATCATGGGCACGAGGCGCGGTGAAATCTGGGTCGTGAGTGGTGCAGGGAGCAGTGATGCCTCCAATGTGAGCTACAAGCTCTTTGCCAGCGGGCTGCATGAGGTGCTGGGAATCGCCTACAACCCGAAGGACAAGAACATCTATGCCACAACGCGCTATGAGATCACTCGCCTCAAGGATGTGGATGGAGATGGCCGGGCCGATGTTTTTGACAACGTGAGCGACGCCTGGGGAGTCTCCGGTGATTACCATGAGTACGCTATTGGCAGTCGCTTTGACAAGGCTGGGGATCTTTGGGTCACGCTGTGCCTGACGGGATCGTTTAGCAGTGCCGTTCCATTTCGAGGTTGGGCATTACGCATCAAGCCAGACGGTAAAATGGTACCAACGTGCTCGGGCATTCGCAGTCCGGCCGGTATCGGCTTCGATGCGGATGGTGAAGCCTATTACTGCGACAACCAAGGCCCGTGGCATGGCTCATGCACGCTGCAGCATTTGGTCCCGGGTTCCTTTCAAGGTCATCCAGGTGGCAACATTTGGTATGATAAGGCACCGAATATGGGACCGCGCCCCATCGACCCGATCCCCGAGGCCTTTCAAAACGGCCGCAAGCGTGGCGACAAGACGCCGCACGTCGATCCTGACCGCATGGTGAATGAACGCGGGCGCATCAAGGAACTCCTCCCACCTGCGGTGTATCTGGTGCACGGCAAGATCGGCAACTCTGCCAGCGCCATCATCTGTGACCTGAGCGGCGGCAAATTCGGTCCCTTCAGCAAGCAACTCTTCATCGCCGACCAATCCCACAGCAATCTGAGCCGCGTGTTCCTGGAAACCGTCAACGGCATCAAACAAGGTGTCGTCTTCCCCTTCCGTCTCGGCTTCACCAGTGGCCTCATCGGCGGACGAATGGATGAAGAAGGGCGTGTCTTCGTCGGTGGTAGCGATCGCGGCTGGGGCGCACGCGGGGGAAAGCCCTATTGCTTTGAGAAGTGCGAGTGGACGGGCAAAACGCCCTTTGAAGTGCATGAGATGCGCGCGAAGCCTGATGGCTTTGAACTGACCTTCACCCAGCCGGTGGATGTGAAGACGTGCGGTGTGAACAGCTACTCGATGCGCGCCTTCACCTATGCCTACCGGGAGGAATACGGTGGCAATGAAATCGATGAGATCATCCCACAAATCACTGCCGCCAAAATCGCCGCCGATGGCAAGTCTGTGCACCTTAGGGTTTACCCACTCACCAAGGGACACATTCACGAATTGCACCTCGACGGCGTGAAGAATACCGATGGGCAGCCTTTGCTTCACACCGTGGGCTACTACACGCTGAACGAGATCCCAAAGTAACGCTAGTTCACTCCAGGAAGGAAATAAGTCTGTCCGCGGACTGCTGGAGCCTTCTTGGTGGCTTTTGGTGCCGGTGTAGAAGCGGTGCGGCTCCCGAAACCCCAAGAGGAAGCTTTCTTGTTGAGGCTCGAAAGCGGCTGATAGGTCACTTTCTGCGGCTCTTCGGCTTTAGCCATCGCGATGACTGGAGCCGCTTTCTTTGGCGGCAAAGCAACGGGCGCTGGGGCTGCTGCGATGACTTTGGGATGTGCTGGAGTTGGCGTGACCACTTGGGTCGGCTGTGGACGACTTTTTGATGCCACCGGTGCCGTGGCGACACGTTTGTCTTTTCCACTGAGCCGACTCCAGAAAGATGGAGTGCTCGCAGCGGCCACTTGGGGAGCGGGCTTCTCAGCTGAAGTCGGTTGAGATTTGCTCGAAGGTGACCGCACTTCTTTTGCTGGAGCAACTGCAACGACTTTGGTTTCAGGCGCTTTGGTGATGGCTGGCTTGCTGGCCAGATACTTTGTTGTGCCGACAGGCTCGGTGGCGACTTTGGGCTCCACTTTTGCTACGATGGGTGCAACGACAGGTTTTGGCTTCGGTGCGGGAGGTGGCGCAGGCTCTGCGATGGCCACTTTGGCTTTGGGCCGCGTGTCCTCTTCCTGTTTCCTTGCCACAACGATGTCCTCTGGACGCAATTTGTGTGGCACTGGCAACCAGGTGGTGAGATGCCCTTTGGGGGTCTCGCCTAGAATCTCCACGGGAGTGCCATGGGGCGTCGCGGCGTAAAAAATAGCCGCCATGCGTGATGGCAGGCGAATACAACCGTGAGATGCCGCAAAGCCGGGTAAGTAGCCTTCATGCATGCCAATGCCACCTGTGATGCGCATGAAACTGC
Organism: Verrucomicrobiaceae bacterium; assembly: GCA_031411715.1. Classification (GTDB taxonomy): domain Bacteria; phylum Verrucomicrobiota; class Verrucomicrobiia; order Verrucomicrobiales; family Verrucomicrobiaceae; genus Prosthecobacter. The sequence continues at coordinate 7,069 of JANOBP010000353.1, forward strand.
GCATGCTAGCTCCGAGGAAATGTGTGCCTGGCGGTGGCGAATCTCGGCGCGCATCCACATCCCCTTGGACAATGCGGCCATCACTCGTCACGAAAGAGCCATAAAGTGATGAGCGATGATTCACGTCCTTCTCGATGATGCTGTATTGCCCACGCACCGTGCCATGACCTTCACGACCTGAGGAAATCGGTGCCGCCCCAACCAACGTACCACCTTTGTAGTACTTAACCACCTGCCGCGTGAGATCGATACTGATCTTGGGTGGCCCCTGCACACGATCCCCAATCCAGTATCCCTGCGCCGCCATTTCTTCTTGAGGAGTCGAGCAGCTAGTGAGAATCACGGACAATCCTGTAACGAGAAGGATCACCAAAGTCCTGGGGGAATATAGTTTGGAATACATGTGGAGGGGCATTCTGCATGAATGCTCAGCGATTCGGCAACAACGAAATCGATTCTTGCACAAGAAATGCCTCAAAACAGCTCCGATGGAGACACACATCCTCACCTTTCTCCATTTGACGCCAGAACGCCGTCGCATTAACAAGCGGCTTGCCTTTACCCCTGCCACAAATGTTCCGCCCCCTCGTTCTCACCACTCTCCTGCTCACCTCACTCACTCTGCGTGCTGAGCAACTTCCACTCGACCATCCTTGTGCTGGTCTCGTCAAAAAATATCTCACATCAGTCGTGGAGCAGGACTGGAAAACTGCTGCTGACCTTCTCGTAACGGATTCCCTTCAACGTCGTCAGGCTGAGACCGTCTCCATCATCAAATCCGCTCCAACCATGTCCGAAGAGGCCGCCATGTTGGAAGGCTACAAAGTTAAAGATTACAAAGAGCTCGAAAAACTCAGCCCGCAGGAATTTTACGTCGCAGACCGCGCGGCATGGCACAACAAGCTCAAGATTTCCCCCGAGGCGAATAAGCGTAAAGCAGAGACACTCAAGATTACAGTCCTCGGCTTGGTCGGTGAACCTGAAAAAGGCTACGTCCATGCCACCGTCCGTACTTCTCAGGAAACTCTCACCGATAGGATTGAAGAACTCTTCCTGATCTCTTTCGTGACTGATCCCAAGAATCCCAAGAACTACCTCATCGCTCCAGAGATGAAAGAGCGCCCG
>JANOBP010000354.1:0-7750 GCA_031411715.1 Verrucomicrobiaceae bacterium
CTTTTCGAGATCAGTGCGCTGAATCACCAAACCATCGAAAACGGTCGATTCATCCGTGGAGAGCCTCTTTTTGACCGCCTCGGCTCCTTCGAGCACACGAATGTCATGGAGCGGCAAGTTGAGGCCATTGGCGATGAAATCCGCCAGCACGCGGTCAAGGTCGTCGCCACCGAGTTGCGTGTCACCCGCCGTCGCGAGCACCTGAAAGACACCTTCACGCATTTCCAGCACCGTGATGTCGAAGGTGCCGCCGCCCAAGTCATAAACGGCCACTTTTTGATGCTCGCCAAGTTTATCCAGCCCATACGCCAGCGCCGCCGCCGTCGGCTCGCTCAAAATACGCTCCACCGTGAGCCCGGCCAACTCACCGGCCTTCTTGGTCGCCGCACGCTGCGCATCATTGAAGAAAGCCGGCACCGTGATGACCGCGCGGCTGACTTCCTGTTCCAAAGCCCGCTCCGCGATCGCTTTGAGCTGCTTCAAGATCTCAGCCGATACATCAATCGGCGACACGCCAAGTGCACCGAGATCATAATGCGGCCGCCAGCCACTCTCACCACCACGGCGACCGATTAGCCGCTTCACGGAGGTCACCGTGCGTTGGGCATTCAGCACACGCTGCCGCAAAGCCACCGCCCCAACCGTGATGCTGCCATCTTGGCCATAACAGACTGCGCTCGGCGTGCTGCGGCTGCCGGTCTCATCCGCCAGCAAGATCGGAAAGCCACTGTCCACCACACCGACGAGGGAATTCGTCGTGCCGAGATCGATGCCGAGAATAGCGTTGTCCATTTTTAAAGTGCATCCACCAGTTCTTCAATTGATAGCTCAGCCTGACGCAAAATACTTTTCAATGTGCCGATACGCACTGGCATGTGAAGTGGCACCGTGACATGCAGTTCGCCACGACTTAGTTGAACATGGCTGCCATTTTGGCGTAAAACCACGAAACCAAGCCGACAGAGAGCGGTGATAACTTCCCGACCATTGAGATCGCGCGGGATCTTCATGCCGCCTGCAATACCATTTCACCATTAAATTTGATCGAGACCTGAAGTGGAGCATGTCCAGGATCAAAATGGCATTGCACTGCTTCAGTGATATTGACCTCGAGTTCCGCCAGCGTTGCTCCAGCAGTGGTAATGCCACCACCAACGGGATCATCCCAAAAAGCAAAATACCCCACCCCATCTTCCTCTTCAGCGACGGTGAATGTGATTTTTTCAATGCGTTTCATGCCTGTATTGTATCGTCACGAGCAGGTTATGCCAAGCTAGAATCTTGGAAGGTCTATTTCTTCAAATGCTCAAGTCATTGCCAAAGCTTGCGTTTCGGTCAAAGCTCATGATCATGGTATCCCTGACAGACCAACTCATCTCCAAAACCAACCTCGAAGCTGCGCAGATCAGCCAGGCTGCCTCTCAGTTGGTAGATCCTGCCATCGCAGCTACCAGCAAGGCTGATTTCCTCCGCGCTTTAGCCAAGAAAGGTGAGACGCCTGCTGAGATCGCGGCTTTTGTGGAGGAGTTCCTCAAGCTCGCGGTCGATCCAGGTCTGGATCACTCGAAACTGCCTGGACCGATGCTCGATGTCGTCGGCACCGGTGGTGATCAGCTTCATCTCTTCAATGTCTCGACCACGGCAATGTTCATCCTGGCAGCTGGCGGTGTCTGCGTGACGAAGCATGGCAATCGCGGTGTCACGAGCAAAGCGGGCGGTGCGGATGTGCTCGAAGCGCTGGGTATCAAGATCGATCTTCCAAAAGAGCGCGTCGTGGCTGGCATCGAAAAGATCGGCCTGGGGTTCTTTTTTGCGCCGCTGTATCATCCAGCGTTCAAAGCGGTGGCGGAAGCACGCAAGTTGCTCGCGGCAGAAGGACAGCGCTCGATTTTCAATATGCTGGGACTACTGCTCAATCCCGGGCGGCCTGATTACCAACTCATCGGCGTGTTTGATCCCAAGCTCACGCGCGTCTTTGGCGAGATCCTTGTCCAACTCGGCCGCAAGGGCGCGTGGGTCGTGCATGGCAGTGCAGGTGGTGATCAGGGCATGGACGAGCTTTCCACGCTCGGGGTGAATCATGTCTGCCAGCTCGGCAGCACGCTTAATGAGACGAAAATCGACCCACAGCAGCTCGGTTTTGCCAAAGCGAAGCTCGATGACCTCGTCGGCGGCGATGCCGCAGAAAATGCGGTGATCCTCGAAAGCGTATTAGCCGGATCCATCAAAGGTGCCAAGCGAGACATCGCTGTGATCAATGCGGCGGCTGGTTTTGTCATCACCGGCATCTGTGCTGATCTGACGGCAGGCAAAGCACATGCGGAAGAGATGCTCAACCGCGGTGCTGCGCATGCAAAGATGCGCGCGATGCAGGATCTCTGCTGACACGTGCGATCATTGCCATGCTCGCATTGCCGCCGGTCAGCACGCAGGCGATGCGCCGGCCCTCAAATTGTGCCTGATGCTTCTTGAGAGCCGCATAGGCCAATGCGCCAGCGCCTTCGGCAATGTTGTGCGTCGCCTGCATGAGGTCGTGCATGGCGGCCATGGTTTCATCATCGTTCACGGTCAGGATGTCGTCTGCGTAACGGATCACATATTCCAGTGCATCTTTATTCGGCGTTTTGCAGGCCACACCTTCCGCCACACGCGTCGTGCTCGATTGCTCGACAAATTGTCGCTGCTGAAACGACAGCGCATAAGCCGGCGCATGCTCGGAGACGAGGCCGATGATCTTGGTCTTCAACCCCAACGCCTCCCGAGCCGCGGTAATGCCGCAGAAGCCAGAGCCAAGTCCGATGGGCACCAGAACGGCGTCCAAATCGGCCACAGAGTGAAACATCTCCAAACCATAGGTCGCCACGCCTCGCACAAGCCATGGATGAAACGAAGGCACGGCATGCAGCCCTTCTTTAGCAGCGAGTTCACGCGAGAATTCGAGTGCATCTTGAAATTGCTCACCATGTTCCACCAACTCCGCACCTAGCGAGCGCATGGCTGCATTTTTCTCCGGGTTGTTGCCATGCGGCACGACGATCACAGCGCGCAGGCCATTGAGTTTGGCCGCAAAGGCGATGGACTGGCCGTGATTGCCCGTCGTGGCAGCGATCACACCGCGCACCTCGGGCTGCTGGCGTTTCAACTCATCCATATAGACCAATCCGCCGCGAATCTTGAAAGCACCGACTGGCGTGTGGTTCTCATGCTTCAGCCACAGCTCGCACCCGAGGCCCGCCTCGAGCAGCGGCCAGCGATAGGTCGGTGTTTCGCGGATGTGTGGACGAATGAGCGCCTTGGCGGCTTCGATTTCGCTGAGGGTTGGCAGTGGCTCCATCAGGCATGGCTAGGCATGAAGTTCGCAAAGGCAAGCCCGCTCCCGGCGTATGACTCGCACCATGAACACGCCCGCCACCACACGTCGTCGCTTTCTGCAAACCTCCCTCGCCGGAGCCGTCTCACTGCCTGCCTGGGCCGCACCGCTCGGGGCGAACAGCGATGTGCGCGTCGCGGTGATCGGTTTTCGCGGTCGTGGCGGCGGTCATATCAACGAACTGATGAAGGTGCCCGGCGTGCGGCTCGTGGCACTATGCGATGTCGATTCCGCCGTCGTGGACAAGCGCGTAGCTGAACTCGACAAGCAGGGCGTGAAGGTGAAAACCTACCGCGACTTCCGCGAGTGCTGCGCGGACAAGGACATCGACGCCGTGACCATCGCCACGCCAAATCACAGCCATGTGCTCATCGCGCTCACCGCCTTGCAGCACGGCAAGCACGTCTATGTGGAGAAACCGGTGAGCCACAATCTCATCGAAAGCGCCAAGCTGATGGCCGCAGCCACCAAAGCCGCCGCGAAGGGACTCATCGTGCAACACGGCATGCAACGCCGTTCCGATGAGGGCTGGGCTTCAGCGATGCAGTGGGTCAAAGAAGGCCACATCGGCAAGACCAAGCTCTCCCACGCGCTCGTTCATGGCCTGCGCATGAGCATTGATAAAGTGGACGGCCCGCAGCAACCGCCAGCCACCGTCGATTACAAACTATGGTCCGCACCGCGTCCTGAGATGCCCATCATGCGGAAACAATTCCACTACGACTGGCATTGGCAGTGGCCTTACGGTGGTGGCGACATCGGCAATCAAGGCCCGCATCAATACGACGTGGCGCGCTGGGCCCTTGGCGATCCTGATGTGCTGCCAAAGCGTGTGATGAGCTTTGGCAACCGCTGGGGCTATGTGGACGATGGTCAGAGCGCGAACTGCCAACTGGCCTTTCATCCCTATGAGCCCGTGCCGCTCATCATGGACAAGTTTGGCCTGCCAGCGCGCAATCTCGATCCCAAAACCAGTGAACCTCCCTACAAAGGTCTGCGCACCGGCAACATCATCCACTGCGAAGGCGGTTATGTGGCCGAATCAAAGGCCTACGACCACGAGGGCAAGACGATCATGAAGTTCGAAAACTTCCTCACGGGTCCAGATCACATGAAGAACTTCATCGACAGCGTGCGTGCCGGTAAATACACCAAAGACGTGCTCCACATCCGTCACGGTCACGCTGCGGCATGCCTGTCGCACATGGCGAACGTCTCCTACCGCCTCGGCAAGGCAATGAAAGTCGGCGAAATCAAAGAGCGCCTCCAAGGCGACACGTTCGGCCAGGAACTCTACGCCGAGTTCCTCAAAAACCTCGCCAACAACAACATCGACCTCGGCGCGCAGCAGATCATCGCCGGCCCATGGCTCGACTACGATCCTGCAAGCAATCAATTCACCGGCCAATTCGCCGCCGAGGCTAACAAACTCTGCCAGGAAGAATACGCCGCCGGTTTCGAGCTGCCGGAGGTGTGAATGGCATCGCCTTCATGAAGTTCTCCGTCATCAGCGTGCTGCTTGCACCCATCTCACTGGCTGCGGCAGCGCCTGATTACGAGAAAGACATCAAGCCGCTCTTCAAAGAGCGCTGCGTGTCCTGCCACGGCTCAGTGAAGCAAAAAGGCGATCTGCGACTCGATGCAGGCGCTTTGATCGACAAAAGCGTCCACGCCGAGTTGATCTCTCGTGTGAGCTCACACGACGAAGACGAGCGCATGCCGCCGGAGGGTGCACGACTCACGGAATCGCAGGTAGCAGCCCTGCGGCAATGGTTTGCCTCCGGTGCGACGTTTCCGAGCGATGAAGCGATCCCGAAGAAGCCATCGGAGCATTGGTCGTTTCAGCCGGTGAAGCGGCCGACGGTGCCTAAGTCCGCGCATGAGCACCCGATTGATGCCTTTGTCATCGGAAAGCACGAGCTGGCGCCACAAGCCGCTCCGATGGCGCTGCTGCGTCGTGTGTATCTCGACCTCATTGGCCTTCCGCCGACGATAGCAGAGCAGGAGAAGCATCAATCGCTCGATGCAGTCATCGACGATCTCCTCACTCGCCCCGAATACGGCGAGCGCTGGGCACGCCACTGGCTCGATGTCGTGCGTTATGCCGATAGCAACGGCTACGAGCGCGATGCCGAGAAGCCCTTCGTCTGGCGCTATCGCGACTACGTCATCGAAGCGCTCAACAAGGACAAACCCTTCAACCGATTCGTCATTGAGCAGCTTGCTGGCGATGAACTGCCTGACAAGTCGGTCGAAACCCACATCGCCACCGGCTTCCTGCGGCTCGGGCATTGGGATGATGAACCCGCTGATCCCGCCACGGATCGCTACGATCAACTCGACGACATCGTCAGCACCACCGGGCAGGCGTTTCTCGGTCTTACCATCGGCTGCGCGCGCTGCCATGATCACAAATTCGAGCCACTGGCCACACGCGACTACTACAGCCTCGTTGCCGTCTTCAATCCGCTCGAACGCCCCCGCAAAGGCCGCACCGAGCTGACCGTGCCCGTCGATGGCACGGAGGTTTACACCTGGCGCGAGACCTCCGTGCAAGCCCCCGAGACCCATGTGCTCGTGCGCGGCTCGCCCACACGCTTCGGCGATCTCGTCGAGCCAGCGGTGCCCGCCATCCTCGTCAAACAGCAGCCGCCATTCCTATCGGGCAACAAGACCACGCAACGCCGTCTCGGCCTCGCGCAATGGATCGCGAGCACCAACAATCCGCTCACCGCCCGCGTGATCGTCAATCGCGTCTGGCAGCAGCACTTCGGCCAAGGCCTCGTCACCTCCGCGAACGACTTCGGCCTCATGGGAGCCGCGCCATCGCATCCCGGGTTGCTCGACTGGCTCGCGCACTGGTTCATGCACGATGCGCAGTGGTCGCTGAAAAAGCTGCATCGCCTCATCCTCACCAGCCGCGCGTGGCAGTCCGTCAAATCATCCGATTCGCTCATGCACTACCGCCGTCTCGAAGTCGAGGCCATCCGCGACTCCATGCTCGCCGTCAGCGGGCAGCTCAATCCGAAGCGTTTCGGCCCCGCGATGAAGCCCGGCATTCCGAAAGCCGCGCTCGAAGCCAACACCGACAAAGAAAAAGTCTGGCAGGCCTCCGACGAGCGCGAAGCCTCGCGCCGCAGCATCTACGCCTTCATCAAGCGCGGGTTGGTGGTCCCCATGCTCGAAACCCTCGACCTCGCCGACACCGTCAGTAGTTGCCCCCAACGCCAGGTCACCACCGTCGCCCCACAGGCCCTCAGCCTCTTCAACGGCGACTTCGTGAACCAACAAGCCAAACACTTCGCCACCCGCTTGAAGCGCGAAGCCGGTGACGATCCCGCGAAGCAAATCGCGCTCGCGTGGCGGCTGGCGTTGTGTCGTGAGCCATCGGCGTATGAATTGGCGAAGATGCAGGCATTTTTGCGCGAGGAGTCACTGGAGCAGGTCTGCCGCGTGATCTTGAATCTGAACGAGTTTGTATATCCGGAGTGAGCGAGGAAAGCCCGGACCATTCGCGGGTTGTCTGCTTCCCCAAGCTGTCTAGCATCGTCCAATGGCCGAACCACTCGCCAATTCCCAGTTCCTCATCTACCGCAGCGAAGATGGCCACATCAAACTCGATGTCCGCTTCGAGGGCGAGACTGTCTGGCTTACCCAGGCGCTCATGGCTGATTTGTTTGACTCGACGAAGCAAAACATCGGCCTGCACCTGAAACACATCTTTGAGGAGGGTGAACTGGAGGAGAGTTCAGTTGTAAAGTATTACTTAACAACTGCCGCAGACGGCAAAAACTACCGAACCGCCTTCTACAACCTCGATGCCATCATCTCCGTCGGCTACCGGGTGAAGTCTCGCATCGCCACGCAGTTTCGCATCTGGGCTACGCAGCACCTTCGCGAGTTCATCGTGAAGGGTTTTCTGCTTGATGACGAGCGTTTGAAGAACCCGGACCTGCCCTTTGACTACTTTGAGGAGCTGCTGCGCCGCATCCAGGACATCCGCACCTCCGAGCGGCGTTTCTACCAGAAGATCACGGACATCTACGCCACCAGCATCGACTACGACCCCACGGACGACGCCAGCATCACCTTCTTCAAGACCGTGCAGAACAAGATGCACTGGGCCATCACCGGCCAGACCGCCGCCGAACTCATCACCGCCCGTGCCGACAGCAGCAAGCCTCACATGGGCCTCACAAGCTGGCGCGGGGCCAAAGTCCGCAAGGAGGACGTCGCCATCGCCAAGAACTACCTCGATGCCGACGAACTCGCCGCGCTGAACAACCTCGTCGAGCAATACCTCGTTTTCGCCACCGGCCAGGCCATGCGCCGCATCCCGATGAAGATGGCCGACTGGATCACCAAGCTCGACAGCTTCCT
>JANOBP010000355.1:0-4926 GCA_031411715.1 Verrucomicrobiaceae bacterium
GTGGCTACCCCACCGAGCGCCCCGTCGCGCCAAAAGAAATCGTCGCCACCATCTACCAAGCCCTCGGCGTCGATCTCCACACCGAACTCCCCGGCCCGCAGGGAAGGCCCTATCCCGTCGTCGATTTCGGCACGCAGGCGATCAAGGAGCTGTTTGCGTGAAGGAGAGGTTCTTAACCGCTAATTAGACGCTGATATGACGCTAATAAATACAGGAAGGCATTCCATTCATTCTGCCTTTATTAGCGTCTCGTTAGCGTCTAATCAGCGGTTCAAAACCTCTGAATTAGCGACGGTCAGCGCGCTTAATGAGCATCCAAGGCTCCACAAACTCGCGAAGCACAAACCGCTTCCACTCCACCTTCCCGAGAGGACCAAAGTTGATCAGATAGCCCACCGGTTTCCGTGCCAGCCGCATGTAGTTCAGCAACTGCGCGATGTGTTCAGGCCCCAGCGCACGCACCGACTTCAACTCCACGACGATCTCTCCGTGGACATACAAATCCGGGACGTATCGTTGTCGCAGTTCCTTCCCCTTGTAGAAGACGGACAGTTCCTGCTTCCGCACGAACGGAATGCGCCGCAGCAGCAACTCTTCCTCCAAGCTCTCCTGATACACCTCCTCCAGCAGCCCGCCGCGAACCACGCGATGAACCTCAAACGCCGCCCCCATTAACTCAAAACCTTCCTCCGCCAGCGGATTCATTTCTTCTTCAGGTTCGTAGTCTTCAACGTTCAACATGCGTCCAGCAAACCATGAGACATCTCCTCTTCAAGCACTTCCTAACCGCTAATGTGACGCTGACATGGCGCTAATAATTCCAATCTCTGAATCTGTATTAATTAGCGTCTAATTAGCGTCATATCAGCGGTTCAAAAAACTCCCCGAATCAGTCCCGCGTCATCGAACCATGCGAACCCGTATCTCCATTCTTCTTTTCATCCTATCAGCGGTTCTCCCTGCCTCCGCCGAAGCCCCGTCCTTCCGCAACACCATCCAGCCGATCCTCACGCGCTACGGCTGCGCGATGGGCGCATGTCACGGTGCTGCCGCAGGACAGGGCGGCTTCCGTCTCTCGTTGCGCGGCTTCGATGACGAGGGCGATTGGACCTCGATCACGCGCAGCGCGAATGGGCGCAGGCTCACGATGGAAGAACCGGCACGCAGCTTGTTCCTGCTCAAATCGACCAAGATGGTGCCGCACAAGGGCGACAAGCGTTTCGACGTGAACTCGCCGGAATACAAAGTCATCGCGGATTGGATCGCGGCGGGTGCGCCGGGGCCGAAGGCGGATGATCCGCGCATTGTTTCGCTGGAGGTCTCGCATCCGCATCTCGTCACGCAGGCAGGTAAAACGGTGCAGCTCAAAGTCACCGCGAAGTTCAGCGACGGCCACAGCGAGGACGTGACGCGCTGGACCAAATACAACGCCACCAATGCCAGCGTGGCCACCGTCGATGACACCGGCCTCATCAAAACCACCGGCAGTGGCGAAGGCAGCGTAAGCGCGTGGTATTTGAGCCGCCTCGCGCTCGCCACCATCACGATTCCAAACGCCAGCAACGTCGATCCCGCTGCGTTCGCCGCGTTGAAGCCGCGCAACTTCATCGACGAACTCACGCTGAAAAAACTGCGCGAGCTGAACATCCCGCCATCCGTCCGCGCCGAGGATCACGAGTTCCTGCGCCGTGCGTTTCTCGATACCATCGGCGTGTTGCCGACCGGTGAAGAGGCGCGAGACTTCCTCGCCGACAAGGCTGCTGACAAACGCGATCGCCTCATCGACTCGCTGCTGCAGCGGCCTGAGTTCGTCGATTACTGGTCGCATCGCTGGAGCGATCTGCTGCTCGTCAATGGCGACAAACTCATGCCGGAGGCGATGTGGTCGTATTACAACTGGATCCGCCGTCACGTCGCCGCGAACACACCGTGGGATGCCATGGTGCGCGATCTCCTCACCGCCACCGGCAGCACGCTGGAGCATGGCGGCGTGAATTTTTTCGTCCTGAATGACGAACCCACCAAGTGCGCCGAGACCGTCAGCATCGCCTTCCTCGGCACCTCCATCGGCTGCGCGAAATGCCACAACCACCCGATGGAAAAATGGACCAACGAGCAGTATTACGGCTTCGCCAATCTGTTCGCCCGTGTCCGCACCAAGAACGGCACGCAGGCCGACGAGCGCGTGCTCTTCTCCGACACGCAGGGCGATCTCGTCGCGCCGCTCACCGGCAAACCGCCGCCGCCGCGTCCGCTCGATGTCACCACGCCCATCTCGATGACCTCCACCGAGGATCGCCGCATCGTTCTCGCCAACTGGCTCACCGGCGCTGATAACAAACTGTTCCAACGCGCCATCGTGAATCGCGTGTGGGCCAATTTCTTCGGCGCAGGCCTCGTCGAAGCCGTCGATGACCTCCGCGTCACCAACGCCGCCAGCAACGAAGAACTGTTCGCCACCACCTGCGCGCATCTCGTGCAGCACAAATTCGATTTGAAGGCCCTCATGCGCACCATTTTGCAAAGCGAGACCTACCAGCGCAGCAGCATCACGTTGCCCGAAAATATCACCGACCTCCGCTACGGCTCGCATTACGTCCCGCGTCGTCTCAAGGCCGAAATCCTGCTCGACACCATCTCGCAGGTCACCGCCGCGCCCACGACCTTCAAGATCGACAAACGCAACGCCAACAAGGGCACCAGCGAAAGCTACCCCATGGGCTTCCGCGCGTTGCAGCTGCCCGACAGCAACATCGCCAGTTACTTCCTCAAGAGCTTCGGCCGCGCCGACCGCGTCGCCACCTGCGAATGCGAGCGCACCAACGAACCCAGCATGGCCCAGGCCCTCCACATCGCGAACGGCGAGACTCTGAACCTCAAGCTTTCGCAGAAAGACAATCGTCTCGACGCCTTGCTCGCCAGCAAGCAACCCGACGCCAAGATCATCGAAGAAGCCTATCTTGTGACGCTCACTCGCGAACCGACGGAACGCGAAAAAACGAAAGCCACCCAACTCCTCGCCACCGCCCAACCCGCCGACCGCCGCACCACTCTCGAAGACATCTTCTGGAGCCTGATGGGCTCGAAGGAGTTTTTGTTTAATCACTGATGCGGAGCGCGGATGCCCTCATCCGCCATCAAGACGATGAAAGCCTTCCTCCAAATCCTGCTCGGGCTGCTTTTCGCAGTTGTGGGCTTCTTTGGAGGTTGGATGGCTTACTTGTGGTGGCAAAACATGAACTACTGGTGGGCTGGGCTGCTCGCTCTGATGCTGCTAGTTGCTGCTGTTCGGTTAGATGCACGTCCATCTACTTTTCGCTGGTTGTCAGTCATGGCGATTGGCTATGGACTTGGCGCCGCGTTGATCGTCCTAGCCATTAGCTATGGCAGAGCTGGGGATACTTTTGGGTTCTCGATTTTGACTGCTCTAGTGGCAGGCACAACGGTTCTGGTCGCCAAAGGCAAGTGCCCCAAGAGAATCATGTGGTGCTGGCTCAGTGCATTCGTCATTGGGTTTGCCGCTTTACTCACCGATCACCTCATCCTGAATGGACGACTTTTTGCATGGAAATGGCGAGTGATTGAGCAGCCGATGTTTGGTCCGGGCGGCTTTATCAAGGTGGAACATCATGGGCGGCGTGTCATCTATGCGACCGACACAGGGTTCACTGATCCGTGCAAAGAAGCGATCATCTGGGGTTGGCACGTCTTTCCTCGGGTTGTGTATCTTGGAGACAAACTTCCTGAGGGAGAGCTAATCAACGAGCCAAGGGTTCAGGAGGTGATTCGATGAGGCGGTCTTGTTCGATTCCCCAAGCCCAACGGGCTTGCGTAACACAGCCCAGGGTTCGCAGAACCCTGGGTATCGAGTCATCACACGACTCCATCTTGCCGAACCCCAACGGGGTTCCGTATCTGGCGCGAGGGCGATCCCTTGTCGTCAAAGCGAACCTTTCCCGAACCAGATACGCAACCCCGTTGGGGTTGGTCCTGGATGACTCGAATGGTTTATCCTCCCACCCAGGGTTGTTCCAACCCTGGGCTATGATCCGCAAGCCCGTTGGGCTTGAACGGAAGGGTGCTGATCACGCGCTGGCTTCACTCGGACCTCGTTTGGCTTCGATCAATGCTCGAAATTGTTCAAGGGTGAGCGCTCGTGATGGATCACGCTCGAAGCGTTCCCATCGTGCATCCAATTCACGTTTTTCATCCTCGGAGACTTCGTGTGAGCCGCCTTCGTTTTCGATGGGTGCCGGCAGATTCATGTCCGCAACATCTAGTTTTCTCTCGCCTTCGCAACCACGCTCTCATCTCCCCTTCGCCTCATGAACCTCCTTCGTTCCATCCTCTTTCTTCTGGCGGCTCTCGCCACCACCCACGCCCAAACCGTGGACTACACGAAGCAGATCGCCCCGCTCTTTGACACCTACTGCATCGACTGCCACAGCGCGGACGATGCGGATGGCGAGTTCGTCTTGGACACCTTCGCAGCGCTGATGAAAGGCGGCAAAGAAGGTGTCGCCATCGTCGCGGGCAAAGGCAATGAGAGCATGCTGGTAAAATTCCTCGAAGGCCGCTCAGGACGCGGTGGGAAGAACGAATTCATGCCGCCGGGCAAGCGGGAGAAGCTGAAGCAGGAGGAGATCGCGCTGATCAAAGCGTGGATCGATGCAGGCGCGAAAGGTCCGATCATCGCGGAAGGCAAACCGATGCCGAAGGAAGTCATCACGCCGAAGATTATGCCCACGGTGCCGCCGAAGCGCTCGATCCAGGCCGTGGCGTTTTCGCCGAAGGTGCAGCTCATCGCGGTTGGCCGTTATGGCGAGGTGGAACTGCTCAATCCGGTTACGCGGGCGGTGATTCGCAAGCTCACCGGCATCAAGGGCAAGGCCAACGCGGTCGCGTTTTCACCAGATGGCGACGCCG
>JANOBP010000356.1:0-12931 GCA_031411715.1 Verrucomicrobiaceae bacterium
GACTCCGGCAGACCTCGACACCATCGCCGACCTCGCCCGCATTCCGGAGATGCTCAAATCTCGCGGCTATAAAGACGACGACATCGCTGGCATCATGCACGGCAACTTCCTGCGCCTTCTCCGGGACGCGTGGGCGGAGTAATCTGCTTTTCTCACACTCCTGGAGAAAGCGCGTCACTCTGTTTGCGACACTGACTCGCCGGAGTGCTCAGTGCGAAGTGCTCAGTTGAAGCTCTATCTGGTGAATTTGACTGAGCACTAAGCACTGAGCACTTCGATCATGCGATGGTGTGAAAAATGCAGGGTAAGGCAGATTGCGCTCACTTCTGCCCTCGCGTACGGCTCGCCAGGAAGGCCGTATCCTTCAGCATCTGCACGTAGAGCGAGCGCCAGTTCATCACGCCTTCACCGTTCTTCGCATTCGCATTCGCGGCCCACAGATAAGCTGCCTCCGCCTTTTCAAAGTCGCGCAGATTGTGATAATGCTTCCCTAACGTCAGCCGAGGCTCCTCATGCAGCGGAGCAAGCCGCAGTGCCTGTTGGATGGCCTTGAGCGCGTCGTCATGACGACCCGCTGCATCCAGCGTATCTGCCAAAGCGAGGTAGGTGAGATGGCTGAACCCATTCAGCTCACACGAGCGCTGCAAATCCGCCAATGCCGCCTGAATGATCCTTTTGCGCTCAGCCTCGCTCTTATCAGGCCGCCAAGAATCCAGCTCGAGCAGTCCGCGTTGGTAAAGAATGGACCCATTCATCGGATCGATGTCTCCAGCGCGCAGCAGATGCTCCAGCGCACCTGCTTGGTCCTTCTGCTTCGCCAGAACGGCAGCCTTGCCCACATGATAGTCAGCCGTGCCCCAAAACACCGCACCGAGCAGCAAAGCCAGTGCCGCCGCTGCGCCGAGCAACTTCATACCGACCCGCACACCGGGCATGCGCACTCGTGGTGCATCACTATCGAAGCCCGGATTTGCCAGCATCCCCAACAGCACCGCACCCGTCACGGCCACCGCTGGGATATGCCATTGAAACTCCACCACGGCATGCACCGCAGTCGCCACCACGGCTGCCAGACTTCCCACCGCCAGTGCCAGGGTCACATCCGCCAGCTCACCTGTGCGCCAAAACTTCACGCGCGCGAACCATCCCACAAAGCGCAGACCATTCCTCACATGCGCTATCACCAAAAGAGCCAGCAGCACCAGCCCCACCCAACCGTAGTCCGCCAGCATTTGCAGATACTCATTGTGCGCGAAAAGCGCATCCCCCGTCCATCCCGCGAGTGCAACATCGCGATACTGAACGCTTCCTGAGTAAAACATCCGCGCACCCTCACCCACCAGTGGCGACTCAGCATGCTGCGTCAGCGCCGAGCTCCAGATATGCTCACGAATGTCAGACACCGCATGCTCACCGGCCATCCGTCGGCGCAGAGCATCCTCATTCACCTTCATCAGCACCGCTGTCGCCAGCCCCAGCAGCACGACTCCCGCTATGAGCATCCATTTGAACAGATGCCGCTGCGTCTTCCACACCAGCCACAGTGCCACGATCCCAAAAAAACTCGCACCCGCCGCCACCCCGATCAGTGCACCGCGACTCACCGTCAGCGCCGTCCCCGTTGCGACTGTCAGGATCACAAAACCCAGCACCAGCCTCAATGCCGGCCCCACACGACCAAACAACATCCATCCCGCACACAAAAACATCACCATCGACAGAAACGCCGCCAGGTGATTCGGGTTGTTATAGAAACCGCCAATTCGCCCCGCTTCAAACGCCCGAAAAAACCCCGGCACCACATGGAAGTCCCAGCGTCCGCTGAAATGAATCAATCCTACTGCCAAGTTCCCCACCGTCAGAGCCAGCAGCACATAAACCAAGCCCATCCGTGCCCCCGGATGACTCGCCGCAGTCGCCGTCAGTAAATAAGTCACCAACGCCGCGCAGACGATGAACACATCCTCCCGCGCATAATATCCCACGGGCGACAAACACGCCCGCGCCACGATATAGAGCGCAAAAGCCACCACCGAGAGCAGGCACACATCACTTGGAGGAAAGCTCACTCGCAACCGCCACCGTGCCGTCGCCATCAATCCCGCGATCCCCAGCAGCAAGCAACCCGGCCAGAAAAACAACATTCGCGTCTCCGTGCCCAGCACTCCCGTGATGAGCAGCCCGAGGAATAGAATGACGACGATCAATTTCTGCATGCGTGGGTAACTGGAGCACGCGCAGCACACCACCGCAATCCCGCCGGACTACTTTCTCCACAGCCTCTTCATCAGCACTCCCACCCGATAGCTTCCAATGATTTTGGCTTCGGCTTTCATCTCTTCCACGGCCATCGGTTCCTCACTCGTCGCGTTACGACGCACTTGAAGAGTGATTGGAGAGTGGGTGCTCGCACGCTCACCTTGATCGATCCCGGCCAAGTAGCCACTGTGCGCGAGAACTTCAATGGCACCGACGTGTGCTTCACCTTCGGTATCCAACGTGGCAATGATGGACGTCAGGGTGGACAAAGAGAACGGGGCATGCAAGGCCCGCCTGGCACCAATGTAACCAACAGCAACGCAGTGAGCACGCTGGGCACACTTTAAGGCTGCTTTTAATCACAAAGGATTATGGACAGAGTTACCCATGAGGTTTGCCATATGGCTCGGGTATCAACCAAGTTGGCGTTGAGCTACCTCGTGTTTCGTAGTTCTTCCCGGAGCTGCTCCACTTCCTCCAGCAGACTGGAAAGCATCTTTAGACCGCTGAGATTCATTTTACAGGTGTCACGCAGATGTACGATGCGGCGGAGGGCTCGGACGGTCTCGTCATTGAAGTCGGAGTGGATGATTCCGTGCTCTTGGTAGAGAAGGATGGTGCGCGCCGAGACACCGGTGATTTCGGCTAGGATTTCCAGCGTGTAGGTTTGAGGCGTGGGGGCGTTCATATTAAGCGCGCGGGTTAAAAGTGGAGTTGCTGCGCAGTTGTTCCCAAAGCGTGCGTTCGGCGTCATTGATCGTTTTGGGCAGGACAAGATTGATCGTCACAAAGAAGTCACCACGCTCGCCCGATTTACCCTTTGGTAGTCCGCGGCTGCGAACTCGCAGTTTCTGTCCGTTTTCAGTGCCAGCAGGGATGCGCAGTTTAATGGAGCCATCGAGAGTCTGAACGACGACTTCTGCGCCTAGAACGGCTTCCCAAGGTGCGGTGTCGAGCTCGTGATAGACGTCCGCTTCGCTGGTGGTGAAGTCAGGATGTGTGGCGTGACGGACGCGTAAGTAGAGATCACCGGCTTCTCCGCCATTTATGCCGGGCTCGCCCTGACCGGGCACCCGGATGCGGCGGCCATCGGTTGCGCCCGGTGGGATGCGAACTTCAAACGTGTGCGTCTCTGCGGCACCGGTCCGGCGATTCATTGTTTGCAGTGAAAGAGGGCGCTGAGTTCCGTGCATGGCCTCCTCAAGGGTGACGAGGATGTCGCCTTCGATGTCGTGACCGCGTCTGGCACGAACTTGTCTGCCTGCGCCAGATGGAATGCCGTCTTCAAAGCCCTGTGGGAAGCCGTAGCGGCTGCCACCGCTGAAATACTGCTCAAAGAAGTCGCTGAAGCCGGTGCCGCCAAAGTGGACGTCCTGCGAGCTTGCTGCGCCGCGGGATGTTTCGGCTGAGTCTTGCCAGTTGGCACCGAGAGTGTCGTATTTTTTGCGCTTCTCAGGATCACTGAGCACTTCGTTGGCTTCGTTGATCTCTTTGAACTTCTCCTCGGATGACTTTTTGTCTTTCGCGGTGTCAGGATGATGCTTCCGAGCCAATTTACGGAAGGCTTTCTTGATATCATCTGCGCTGGCATCACGCTGGAGGCCGAGGGTGGCGTAGTAATCTAGAAATTTGGCGGGCATGAGTTAGAATGGGCGCTCTTCAGAGATATGTCACGGTCATTCAGGCTGCAATCCTTGGCAATTCACGCGTGGCGAATGGCAAAAGGGAGGGAGTAAGTGTTACCGTGACCAAGTAAAAGTGAGGCATGAAAGATAAAACCAGTGCGACCAAAAGTGCCAAGAAGAAAACCGCAGTGGCTTCCAAAGTCACAGCCATTTTGAAGTTGCCGAAGAAGCCTCTTACTGAGGCATTCCACGTCGAAGAAGACCCAGGTGCGCGGGGCACTCATGGCAGCCCTGGCCGGGGCGAAATCCGCAAGACGACACACCGTGTCATGGGCTCACGCCAGTCGCAACGCCCGTTGGAGCGCAGCAAACAACCGCGCAAAAAGCGGGGTTGATAGCTGTCAGGGCCAGAAGACAAGGATCACTGTGCCGCCTGCCAGCGCAGCGGTAAGGCCTATCATCGCAGGCTTGATAAAGGCTCGTGCGCCTAGGGCGGTAACCAAAATCATTTTGAAGACGATATTGCTGAGGCCTGCCAGGAGGATCATGCGCCATGCGGTGGTGGTTTCCAGATGAGCCGTACTTACAAGCCGCGAGGTGGAAAGGGTGATGGCGTCCATGTCGGTGAGCCCGGAAAGTGCCGATGCCACGTAGAGTCCGGATTGGCCAAAGTGCTCGCGTGCTGCGGCAACGATGAGTAAAACAATGGCGTAGAGCAGACCAAAAAGAACGGCGCTTTTAAGCTCAGACGGTGCCGATGAATAGAGGCTTTGATGCCCGCTGCACTTGGAGATGCGATGCGAGATGGCGGCGACGAGTCCGATCCAGAACGTCATGGCGAGCAGCGGTGGTAACATCTCCAGTGCATGAGCCGGAGCTGCGATGGCTACCTCAGCCATCACACGCACAAAGACAATGGCAGCAGCAATGAGGGCAATGGCAGCAAGGCAAATGCCTCCAGCTCCGACATCTCGACTGCGCCGCGCGAGGCTGGCGGTGGTGGCGGTGCTGGAGATGAGACCTCCCAGGATTCCAGTGAGGGCCGCACCTTTGGCACCGCCCATGAATTTCCCAGCTAAATACGCAGCCAAACTGATGCCAACGATGAGCACCACCATGAGCCAAATGGCGAACGGATTGAGCACGCCAAGGTAGCCCATCTCTCGATTCGGCAACACGGGTAATATGACAAGCCCTGCAAGCACAAGACGTGCGATTTCACGCAGATCATCTTCCCCGATAAGTCGCACCATGTTGTGCAGTGGTTTTTTACTCTGTAGCAGCACCATGACACTGCCAGCGATGATCACGGCGATGAGTCGATGACCGAGCACGGTGATGATGCCTGTTGCAAACATGACCAGCATGGCCATCTCCGTGGTGAGGCCGGAATCAGACTCTTTGCTCTTCAACTGGGCCACATTTCCAAGGATCACGACGCTCACAAAGGCAATCAAGGCCGCCGCAATCACCCAACCGCCAAAGACAACGCCCAAAAGCCCGCAAAGTGCTCCAAACAGCGATAGCAATGCAAAGGTGCGGATGCCAGCCACGCGGTTCTGCACCCACTCGCGCTGCAATCCAACGAGCAGGCCCAAGCCGAGTGCTGTGCCAAAGGATTTTAACAGTTCTGTCGTATCTGGTAGTGAAGTGGTCATGCAGGTGGCTCCTCAAAGGCTGGTTTAATCTACGCAAATCGTGGAGCATCAAAGGAGGATTGTCTCTTAATAGGTGGGAACGGTGACCATCATTTGCGAACTGTGCGCCATCCATTGTCACAACGCTGCAAGGGCGCAATACAAGGGATTGGTCCTCGTAGTCTGCTGTGAATCTCCAACAGAATACACCATGAAAATGCATCCCTTGTGCACAGGCAACCACAGCAACCTCTTCACGACCCCTCAGGGCCGACGTGACTTCATGCAAGTCGGTGCGATGGCGGGTCTGGGTCTCACTCTGCCTCAATTGCTCAAGCTCGAGGCGGCACCATCCATGCCAACAGTTGAGTCCTACAGACCTATTGCCACATCCATCATTCACATCTTCCTGCCAGGTGGAATGGCTCAGCACGAGTCTTGGGATCCAAAGCCATTTGCTGCTCCTGAATACCGCGGTCCTTTCAGTCCGATCAAAGGTGTCACAGGCGAGTACGTGGGTGAGAAGTTTGCCAACATCGCCAAGATCTTGGACAAAATCAGTATCATCCGTTCCGTGACTCACGGTGAGGCCGCTCATGAGCGAGGAACGCACAACATGTTTACCGGCTATCGCCCAAGTCCTGCCGTCAAGTTTCCAAGCTTTGGTTCTATCATTTCGCACGAGCAGGGTGCGCGGAACAACCTGCCGCCCTATGTGGCCATTCCCGGTGTCTTTGCACCTGAGCAGGGCAGTGGCTACATGAGCAGCGCCTACGGCCCCTTCGCTCTAGGCAGTGATCCTGCTGATGCGGGCTTCACGGTGCGTGACCTTGCTACGCCAAAGGACATCGATGCCACGCGCTTTGAGCGTCGTCGCAATCTTCTCTCCGCTGTGGATGAGCATTTCCGCACCACAGAGAAATCGGATGGTCTGAGCGCCATGGATAACTTCTACAATGCCGCCTACAAGCTCATCAGTTCCGACAAGGCCCGCGAAGCCTTTAACCTCAGTGCTGAGCCAGCCAAATTACGCGATGAATATGGCCGCAATGCAGCTGGGCAACGTTTTCTGCTGGCACGCCGCTTAGTCGAGGCAGGCACGCGTATGGTTTCAGTGAACTACGGTGGCTGGGATCACCACTCCAACATTAAAGGCGCCTTTGATGGCCAGGCACCGCAGTTCGACGTGGCTTTTGCCCGCCTTATCAAAGATCTCGACGAGCGCGGCATGCTGGACACCACGCTCGTGCTCGTCAGCTCTGAATTTGGGCGCACACCCAAAATCAATTCCACCAATGGCCGTGATCACTATCCTCGGGTCTTCTCCGTCGCCATGGCTGGCGGTGGAGTGAAGAAAGGCTTCGTTTACGGAAAATCCGACGCCCTCGGTTCCGAGCCAGATGAGAATCCCGTCGGTCCTGAAGACTTGGCATGCACCATGTATCGACTTCTCGGCATCAACTCCAACAAGAGGCTGGTCTTGGAAGGTGTGCGTCCAATCGACATCGTGAACGGTGGCAAGATCCTCACGGAACTCATTGCATAGCTCGCTGAATTCGGATCTGTGCCAGTGATCAATGGTTGAATGCGTGCCTCTTGGCCCTGATTGTCACAGCATGCAGCCTCCAACTTTCCTGCGCGAGATGTTCGCGCCACGTAGCATTGCTTTGATCGGTGCCACGGATCGCGCGGGTAGTGTCGGGCGTGCATTGCTGGAGAACTTGAGTGTGTTCCCGTGCCAACTTTGGCCAGTCAATACGCACCATGCCGAAATCATGGGCCGCGCATGCTTTTCCTCACTCGAGGCTGTTCCAGAGTGCATTGATCTCGTTGTTATTGCCACGCCTGCAGCCACCATTCCGGATTTAATCCGCCAGTGCGTGGATAAAGGAGTGAAGGCAGTGGTCATCATCTCCGCTGGCTTCAAGGAGACCGGTGCAGCTGGTATGGAGCTGGAGAGCCGCATCCTCTCAGCGGCAAAAGACAACGGGCTGCGCATCATCGGGCCGAACTGCCTCGGTATCATGGTGCCGCATCTCGGTTTGAATGCGACCTTTGCCACAGCGATGGCACAGCCTGGGCGTGTGGCCTTCCTCAGTCAAAGTGGCGCACTCTGCACCGCGATTCTTGACTGGAGCTTCCGTCAGAATGTGAGCTTCAGTGCATTTGTTTCGGTTGGCTCCATGCTCGATGTCGGATGGGGAGATCTCATCGAGCACTTCGGGGAAGACGAACATACCAGTAGCATCGTCATCTACATGGAGTCCGTGGGAGATGCCGCCAGCTTCATGAAGGCTGCGCGTCGAGTCGCGCTCAAAAAGCCCATCGTTGTCATCAAAGTAGGCCGTAGTAGTGCTGCGGCCAAAGCAGCAGCCTCACATACAGGTGCCATGACTGGCAGTGATGCGGTGTTTGATGCGGCTTGTAGGAGCACCGGTGTGCTGCGTGTGGACACGATCGAGGAGCTTTTTGACATGGCGGAAGTGCTCAGCAAGCAACCACTGCCGCAAGGGCCAAACCTTGCCATTGTTTCCAATGCTGGAGGGCCAGCTGCGCTTGCGACGGATGCTTTCATGCATGCTGGTGGCACGCTCGCGACTTTGAGCGATGAAACGCTCAAGCGACTCGATGCCGCTTTGCCCGCGCACTGGAGTCATGCAAATCCCGTGGACGTTCTTGGCGATGCGGATGCAGCACGGTACGCCATCGCATTTCGTGCAGTCATTGAGGATCCTCATGTGGATGGCGTGCTTGCTGTTCTCACGCCGCAATCCATGACACAGGCCCTTGCCACGGCTGACGCGCTCATTGAGGCGGCGGCACATACCACCAAACCGATCTTTGCCAGCTGGATGGGTGACGCGGCCGTTGCAGATGCCAACGGCAGACTCAACTGCGCAGGTCTGCCCACCTATCCTTACCCTGATAGTGCCGCACGCGCCTTTCAGCACATGTGGCAGCGCACGCACAGACTCCGCCTTGTGGAGGAAGCGCGCCGGAGCGCAGCAACTCAGCGGCCTTCTATACCAGAGGTACGGCGTTTGATTGATGAGATCACTCAGACTGGCCGTGTTTTACTGACTGAGGTCGAATCCAAGCAAATACTCGCTGCCGCAGGAATCCCCGTCGTTGAGACTCAGCACGCCGCCACACTCGATGAAGCCATTGCCATCAGTAATGCTCTTGGCTATCCTGTGGTGCTTAAACTCAGTTCCTACACCATCACGCACAAGTCGGATGTTGGTGGAGTCATTTTAAACCTCAAAAATTCCGAGGCCGTGAGCGCTGCGTGGCATCAAATCGCCGCAGCAGTGCCTGTGGCCGCCTTTCAGGGTGTCAGCGTGCAGCGCATGATTCGCCACGGCGGTATCGAGTTCATCGCGGGATGCAGTATCGATCCGCAATTCGGTCCTGTGCTGTTGCTGGGTGCCGGGGGAACACTTGCTGAGTTGCTGGATGACAAAGCTCTTGCTCTACCGCCTCTCTCACCGCTTCTCGTCATGGATTGGCTTGCCGAGATCAAAATGGCCCGCGCCCTTAGGGGCATTCGAGGTCAGCCCGCAGCTGACTTGCCAGCTTTGATCGATGCACTCGTTAAACTCGGCGACTTGATCCTCGCTGAGCCACGCATTGTCGAACTCGACATCAATCCGATGATTGCCACAGATAAAGGGCCGATCGCACTTGATGCGCGGGTCGTCATTCGGGCCAAGGAGTGAGTTCAGCTCGATAGAGAGCAAGTTGCATTATCTGGGATGCTTTGAGTGGCATAGCGGATTTCGGTATCGCTTTTGAAATGAAGCATCTTGGAAAGCGAGAGCCGGTTGTCGGAGACGAGATGAACGATTTTGCGTGCAACGGCTTGCATGGTTGGACCGGCGAAGCGCGCGGACCACTCTCGATAGTCTCGTAGAGCCCACAGGCACATGACCCAAGCTGCAGCCCCTTGCCAGACCTCACCCGTATCGGCCATGACAACGATTTCTTGATCCGCCTTGAGTCGTGAGATGATGGGGCAGCGCTTTTGCGCAGCGGGCGAGTCATAGGCCAGAAATTCCAACCGCACGTAAGTCGCCTGTGTTGTCAGCCAGCGGCGAACGCGTGAGCAGAGACCGCAGCGTGCGTCGTAGAAGATGGTGAGGGTGTTCATAGAGTGTCGAGGAGGTCCGTATTTTTGCTCACGCGCATCATGGCAGGAACGGGCGGAGGCATGTGTGCGAGGTGGGCGCGTTTGCGCATGCGTGTGAAGACATAAAGATTGAGGAAGTGCATGGCACCAAGCGCGAGAAGCACGATGCCCATTTTGCTGCTCAATCCTTCAAACACACCACGTGCACCCAGGATGTCTTCGGTGGTTTTCAGGTAGAGAGAGATGAAACCAATGTTCATAAGGTAAAAGCCGACAACGAGGAGGTGATTCACGCTGTCGGCGAGTTCTGTGTTCCCGTGAAAGCATTCGACGAGGAAGATGCGGCCGTTTTTGTGCAGTGTCCGGGCGACCCAGACGGTCATGGTAAGAGCCAGGGTCAGGTAGAGGGCGTAGGTGATGACGGTTTCGTTCATGGTAGTATGTATTTGTTGTTTCAGGAATTACCGAAATATATCGGCAAATTTTTTTAGCCAAGGAGCCGCATGGCCCACTGGAGGGCGGAGGCGTGCTTCATGCTGGCGACGGTGTCGGAGACCTTGACGCCGAATTCAACGAACTCTTGGAGTTCCTTCATCTGGTGATGGAAGTCCAATCCAGGGCCTGTCGGCTCTGTTTTGGTCTGTTCGGCACAGTTTTTGAGGACGGCGAGCGCGGGGATGATCTCGCGACGTTTTCGCTCTTTGGAGATGATGATGAACATCTTCCAGACGTCCTTTTCGGCCTGAAAATACTCACGGCGTTCACCTTTACGCAAGATGATCTGGATCAGGCCCCAACTGGTTAGTTCACGAAGGTTGGTATTAGCATTTCCACGGCTAATGTGGAGTTTTTCCATGATCTGGTCCGTGTCCATAGGTTCTGGAGCCGTCATGAGTAAGGCATGGATTTGGGCCATGGTTCGATTGATGCCCCAGTGGCTACCAAGCGCACCCCATTGGGCGACGAATTCATCGCGGGCGGTTTCCCAAGTGATCTGTGCCGTTTCGCTCATATAATTTCAATCTATCCTGAAACTTCAGGATGGCAAGTGGTGATTATCATCAAGCTTGCTTACGTGGGCTTCTGCCTTTGCTGAGGTGGCTAAAAACTATTATTTGCTATTCCAGTAAAGGCGGCTACTCCGTCAGCCGCAAGTTGACCTGATAAAGGCAGTTTTGAGTAGTTCATCAGGTCGTTTCTTTGGTGTTCTGAAATCCGATAACGGAGCTTAATTCAGTCATAAACAAGGCTGACCGAACCCAAACTAACGAAAATGAACACGAAAATGTATGTGGGCAATCTGCCCTTTAGCGCCACCGAAGACGACGTTCGCAGCCTCTTCTCCGAGTATGGTGTCGTCACTGACATCCACCTGCCAATGGATCGCGACTCCGGTCGCCCCCGCGGCTTTGCATTCGTCACCATGGACTCCGCGAGTGCCATGGAGGCAGCCATCCGTGGCCTGAATGGAAAAGATCTTGGCGGTCGTAACCTGACCATCAATGAAGCCCGTCCGAAGGAAGAACGTCCCGGTGGCGGCGGCGGCTACGGTGGTGGCGGCGGCGGCGGCGGTGGCCGTGGCGGCTACGGTGGCAAAGGTGGCGGCGGCGGCGGTGGCTGTGGCGGCTACGGTGGTGGTGGCGGCGGCGGTGGTGGCGGCGGTGGTGGCGGCGGTGGCCGTGACCGCTACTAAGCGCTCCTCATCCAAATGAATTCACAGCGGCATCCTGGCAACGGGATGCCGCTTTTTGCTAACTTGCGGTTCGATCGTCTGCAAACCGCTAGCAGCCTGTCTGACTTAGATCAACGTTGATGGTCTAGCCAGCGTGGCGGACGACGGTGGTGGCACATGGTCAGCTATGCTGTGCACCTTGCTGGCTGCTCTCAGTCCATTGGGCGCTTCGTTTTATGCTTTTGGCTGCTCCTCGTCCGTTTTTTGATCCTGCCTCCGCAGTTTTCAGGCGCTTTGCAGCTCCGCTCCCATGTGGAAGAGGCGTTTGAGGTTGTAGCTCAGGCTCACCAGTTTCCATTCCAGGTTCACTTTGCTCAGCCCTCTCAAGCTGAAGCGCCGGAACCCCATCGCTTCTTTGATGATGCCGAACACCGGCTCGATGGTGCTTTTGCGCTGGTCGTAGGCTTGGCGTCCTCCGCTGGTTTGCAGCCGCCTCTTCATCTGCTCGATGAACGGGGCATCCGCTGGTAGCTGCGCTGGCTCTGTTTTGATTTCCAGATCGGCGATGCGCCGCGCGTGCTTGTGCCGCTGGGTGGCGGCAAGTACCTGCACTCCGGCGAGTGCTCCACTGTTGCTGCTTTCCACGGCTTTGACGGCGGCTTCGCTGCAAAAGCCGCTGTCGATGAGCACGCTGCCCACACTCTCGATCACCGGGTCCAAGGTGCCCAGGGTGGGACGGAGTTCTTCTTTGTCGTTGGGCGCATCGACGACCTGTCCGGCGATGATGAGCCGGCTGTCCACCTCGACGGCGGCCTGCGCGTTGTAGGACTGCTCGAAGTGCTGCCCGCTGCCGCTTTTCATGATGCGGCTCTCGGAGTCGGTGAAGTTGAACTGGTCGCTGTCTTTGGGGCCTGCCTGCGGGGGCTTGGGGGCTTTGCCGCGTGGCTTGCGTCCGCTTTGGCGCTCCTTCTCGCTGCGCTCTTGGAGCCTCTTTAAATACTCGGCCTGCTCCTGGGCGTGGCGTTCTTTGGCTCGCTCGTGCATGACTGCGGCGGCGGCTTGGAGCTTTTCAAGGCGGTCCTGCCGTCGCTCGATCTCGGCGGGGATGCTCAGGCCGTCGCGCAAAGGGGCGCTGTCGGCATCGGCGGCGCGGGCGAGCAACGCGGCGATCTCCTCCTCCAGCAGGCGCATCTGCTCGACGGCATGTCCGTGGCTCACGGCGCTGTGTTTGCTGGCGTTGGCGAGGATCTTGGTGCCGTCTTGCGCCAGGGTGATATTGCCGACTTTGAGCACTTTGGCGCGTGCGGCGAGCTCAAGGACTTGATGGAAGTTTTTGGCGAGCAGCTCGCCGTTCTCGACGCGGAAGGTGCAAATGGAGTCGTGGTCGGGATGGGTGCCTGCGCAGAGGTAGCGCACGGGCACGCTTTCATAAGTGCTGCGCTCGATCTGGCGGCTGCTGAACGTGCCCGTCGCATAACTGTAGATGAGCAGGGCGAGCATGGTGGCGGGTGGGTACTGCGCGTCGCCGGTGCCACGGTGGTTGACGTGCGCGGTGCTCAGGTCGAGCAGGCTGACGGCATCGAGGATGAAGTGTACAAGGTGGCTCTCT
>JANOBP010000357.1:0-4168 GCA_031411715.1 Verrucomicrobiaceae bacterium
CGCCATCAGCGCCTCCAAGCACATGCCCAGCGCCGCCAAAGTGCTCGCCGCGCTCGATGATCCCGATGCCGAGGTCAAAGGTGCCGCCGAACGCGCCGCGAAGGCCATGCGCATCACCAAGATCGAGGACAAAACGCCCAAACTCATGACCTTGAAGCCCGAAGAGGCCCTCGCCGCCGTTTTGAAGGAAAAAGGTGACATCGCCCTCGGCGAGCAAATCTTCACCAAAGCCACCTGCGTGGCCTGCCACACCGTGAAGGAGACCGAAGCCCAAAAAGGCCCCTATCTCGGCAACATCGCCCAAACCTACAAGCGCCCCGATCTCGCCCAAAACATCCTCGACCCGAACAAAACCATCGCCCAGGGCTTCGCCAGCGAGATGATCACGATGAAGGACGGCACGCAGCAAATGGGCTTCATCACCCTCGAAGGCGCGAAAGAGGTCAAACTCCGCAACATCGCCGCCCAGGAGTTCAACTTCAAAACCGCCGACATCAAAGAGCGCCAGAAGCTGCCCATCTCGATGATGCCGCCGGGCTTGATGATGAACTTCACGGTGAAGGAGTTCGCCAGCCTGCTCGATTACCTGGAGTCGCTGGCGAAGCACTGAACCGTGCCCGCCAAGCGGCCAAGGAGTTCAAAGCATTGATTCTCAACACGTGATGTGAACAATCCCGCAGAAATGCCATCAATTGCTCCTTGCTTTTGCCCAGCTAGAGGAATGCTCGCGTTATTGCCCCTGAAAAAAGTGCCATCACGAATCAGCCCCCAAAAGCGATTTGATTGGCCGAAAAAGACCGATTCAAGTTGCCCGCCCAATCTCTGTTTCGAGTTATTCCCAATCACAGTGAAGTTCAAAGCCAGTTTACGGGTTCGTGACGCGACAACTCGCCAAATAACGCCAATAAAGTATTAAAAGGCTAAAAATCTGTTTTTCACCCAGTAAAGAGCCCTCTAGAAGAGCCAAACACAAACGCCAGTTAGCATCAAACATGGGCGAGTTTTCGGTTGTAACGATTTCGTTGCGTGTCGAATGTGTTCCTCAAGCGTTCCCGGCGTGTTCCACGGATAATCGAAATTTGAATATGGTTTTGGCCAAGTAAGGTATCTCCCGAGAAGCATCTTTTGCTGGCTGTAAGAACAAGGCACACCTCAATTTCGAGAAGCCAACAAGGAACTGTGAATAACCTGTCAAGAACTCCAAATAACTGCTCGGGCTCTTGATAGAGACTGGTGCCGGAGGCCCATAAGACACTGCGTCATGTTTTTTCGTGCTAACGTGGGATTTGTCTTGCCAGCACTCGCCAATTTTGAGACGAAGCAGTACTGACATCTTTAACTCAATTATTCGCATATGGAGGCCACATCATTACCCTTGCAACTCTTCACCCTACGGGATGGCCTCGTCAACAGCTCTGCCGGCCAGGAAGCCGTCGATAATTATGCCGCCGACTTCCAGGGGCTCCGCCACTTTGGCAGCAAGGTCGGCGAGGCTCTCGATTTGGGGCAGCCATGGACGGGTTCGCTCCAAGAAGAGGCTTTCAGTCTAAACTTTGCCTACTTCGACGCTGGCACCAGTTCCATCGACCCCGGTGCTGGTGCGCTGATTGGCGAGCGCATCCCGCTCTTTGAACTCCTCACCCGTGTGAACGCTCTCAACGCCTAATGACACATATGGCCGCCACTATCACCACTTCCCTCCGCTCCGCACTTGAGCGACTCAAACATGGCGGTGCCGTCAATGGCATTCTGCTCGGCTGGCGACGCCAGATCCTGCTGAACATGCTGCCTTACGAGGACTTCCGCGCCGAGCGCGTGCTCCAGTCGCTCCTCGACGGCCGCGGCCACTACGCGACTGGTGAGCGTGATGTGCGCACCTTCTGGTTCGGCTTCGAGGGCGTCTTCGCCTTGGCACTCTTCCACGGTGACTGCACCCTGCTCATCCTGCACACACAGGCCGCCGAGGTCGATTTCCTGCGTAAGGCAGCCCATACTTTCCTTGAGGATACCCAGTTGCTCGTCAATTCCCTGCTGACTCCCGGCGATGCCTCCAGTGATGACCCGACCGTCCCGCTCAATGACGTGTCGAATCTTGCGAAACTCACGCATCACTGAAAGGAAGCCAGCACCAGCATCGAAATGAGTGTGCACTTCATTTCGAATCACCTCACCATGGCCATCTCCCCAACTCGTCGTCAGTTCATCGCCGCACCAGCCATTCTCACCGCGATCGGCACGCTACAGGCCCAGAAAAAGGCCGATTCCAATGAAACGTTGCGCATTGGCCTGATCGGCTGTGGTGGTCGTGGCACAGGTGCCGCGGCACAGGCACTCGGAGCCGATTACAACACCAAGCTCGTCGCTGTGGCGGATGCCTTTGAGACCCAGATCGACAACAGCATTAAAAACCTCTCCACGCAGTTCCCCGACCGCATCGACGTGAAGCCCGAGATGAAATTCGTCGGTGTCGATGCCTACAAAAAGCTGCTCGCCAGCGGCGTCGATGTCGTGCTGCTTGCCACGCCCCCAGGATTCCGCCCTTTGCACCTCACCGCTGCCGTGGAAGCCGGAAAACACATCTTCTGTGAAAAACCAATGGCAGTCGATGCCGCAGGCTACCAGACCGCCATGGCCGCTGTGCGTAAGGCCAAGGAAAAGAAGCTCAACCTCGTCGCCGGCTTCTGCTGGCGCTACTCCACCAGCCGCATCGAGGCCTTCAAGCGCCTCCACGATGGCGACATTGGTAATATCGTCAGCATCTTTGCCACCTACTACACCGCACCGGTCAAACCCATGCCCCCAGCCAGTGGGCGCCCCGCAGGCATGGGCGACGTCGAGTGGCAGATGCGCAACTGGTACAATTTCTCCTGGCTCTCCGGTGACAGCCTCGTCGAGCAGGCCGTCCACAGCATCGACAAGATCTGCTGGGCCATGAAGGACGCCCCACCGCTCTCCTGCGTAGCCAGCGGCGGCCGTCAGGTCGCTAATGAAGGCGGCAATATCTTTGACCACTTCCACGCCGCCTACGAATGGGAAGGCGGCGTCTTCTGCCACCTTGGCTCCCGCCAGATCCGCGGCTGCCACGGCGAAAACGCCGACTACATCAACGGCACCAAAGGTCGCCTGCTCATCGGCAAAGGCGGCGCTCCCATCATCGACGGCGAGTCCCGCTGGCGCTTCCGTGGCGAAGAGAAAAACATGTATGACCTCGAGCACGAGGCCCTTTTCGCCGCCATCCGCAAGGGGGAGGTCATCAACGACGGCGACCGCATGATGCTCTCCACCCTCGTCGGCATCATGGGCCGAAGCCGCCTACACTGGGCAAAAACTCCTCTGGGCAGCCGACGCGCCGCCTCCAGCCGCCCCCGAAGAAAAACCGGCCAAAAAATCCGCGAAGGACAAAGAGAAAGCCAAAGGCGAAATCGCTGCCCCAGCCATCCTCGCCATGCTTTCCTCCAAGCAAGACCTCGCTCCCGACAATCTTCAATTTGGCGACAAATTTGATCCAGGCCCGATCCCACAGCCTGGCGTCACCAAATTCGTCTGATCCGACTGATCAGCCCGATTAGTCGTGCCTCACGCTCTCCAAATCAGTGACCTCAGCTTCACCTACTCCGGTGATGCCTTCCAGTTGCGGCTGCCCCAGCTCACCATGAGCGCGGGCAGCACCCTCGCCCTCGCAGGCCCCAGCGGCGCAGGCAAGAGCACGCTCCTGCGCCTCATGACCGGCCTGCTCACGCCCAAAATCGGCACCGTGCAGCTTGGCCAGCAAAACCTTGCCGCCATGAGCCGTGAGGCCCTTCGTGCCTTCCGCCTCCAGCATGTCGGCCTCGTCTTCCAAGACTTTGCCTTGCTCGACTATCTCACCGTCGAGGAAAACATCCTTCTCCCGCATCAATTCGCACAAAGCAAGGCACCCGACATCAGCGCCCTCACCCAGCGTCTGCAAATCGACCGCTACCACGCCAAGCTTGTCTCCCAGCTATCTCAAGGCGAGCGCCAACGCGTCGCCGTCGCCAGGGCGCTTGTCCACCAACCGCAGTTCATCTTTGCCGACGAGCCCACCGCCTCGCTCGACCCCGCGCGCGGCCGCATCGTCGTCGATCTGCTCATTGAGGATGCCAAAGCACGCGGAGCCTGCCTTGTCATGGTCACCCATGATCCCGGC
>JANOBP010000358.1:0-15358 GCA_031411715.1 Verrucomicrobiaceae bacterium
CTCCCTCAATGAGCCGACAAATATTGTATGACCGTCGGCAATTCACCGGTCAATGGACGGCAAACATTAAAGGGATGCAGGCAGGTGGCTCGAATGGCATCTGTCGAGTCATTGACGCCTCCCGCTAGCCGCGCATGGTCCAAGACGCTCGGCCGAAAGCAGACTCATCTTCGCAAGCAAGCTCCTCACTCAGATACCTGCCACTAACGCCTGATGATCCAGATTCTTGAAAGCCTTATGATCGGGATTCTTGTTCTGCTGTTTACCGCCTCGTTGCCCATCGTGATGCTTGTTTATGGGAAGCGCTTTTTGGGTGATCAGACTCATCCAGCAGCACTCTTCATTCTATCCTGGATGGCGACCTCCCTTATTCTCAGTTCGGTTGGACCAGCGGACTTCCCTTCTGGAGTCCTGTCGTTCGCGTGGGTCACACTCTGTTTTGTTGGGGTAGCCGTGGTGAGAAAGCTGAGAAAGCTGAGAAAGCCCGCAGCTACGAAGTCTGAGTCCAAATAGCTTCAATGCATCCTAACGATACCAATTGCCTCCTGCTGCTTATCCCCAATAAGCCTGCCGCTTTGGCCTTGGGCATGGCCATCGGACCGCTCAAGTGTGGATAAACGGATGTTAGGCATCGCTCGCATGATCCTGTAATCGAACCAATGCAAGTCGAGGAACAGACCATGCCGACAGACTCCAAGTTACTTTGGAGGCGCGTTCTCGCAGACCTTTCTGTTACGTATGTTTGGGCCTACGATACGGCTGCTATCCTCGATGATTACTATGACTCGGAGATGGGCATTCTACCTGCCGGACAGCTGGTCAGATTCTCCGCCGTCGCCGAAGAGGATCCGAACTATATCATTTGCGACCTCGACAACTGCCGCTTCATCGAGCGAACTCAGCTACCTCAGGGGAGGATATTCCGTTTTAGACCGTGGTGCTCAGCGACCCGACTTCAAGCGGTCATTGCCGTCTCCGATTACAAGGCTTTGACTGCCGACGCCGTTCGTCCATCATGGTGGCGACGCCTATTCAGGAGGATTACGCAGTGAACAATGCAACACCCGCAACGCCTAACCATGCTGCAGCGAACGGCGGCGGGCCGACGTGGTTGCAGTCGGTGCGCCTCGTGGCCGCCGTCGCTGAGCTTGGGGCGTTATTCGTCACTAAGCGCACTATGAAAACGATAGCTTTCATCACTCTCTTTTTCGTCCAGCTCTTTTCTGCGGTCGCAGCTCCCCGTCCCCACACGAATCCTGTTTTTATCGCCGCCGTCCAGCAACTCAAGGCACCCATCACAATCGAAGCTGTGGAGAGAGTTTTCGGCCCCTCGGTTGCTCAGCCCGGACCGCGCGTTTCCTACCCGAGCGCCGACCACAAAGGTATGTCATTATGGTTTTGGATTGAGGCACCACAGCACCGAGACATGACCAACAAAGCCAAATGGACAGTCGGGTGCGTCATCCTCGCAACAACCGTCACAGAAGAGAAGCGCAAGGTAGTCTGGCCGCTCAGTGCTGTGAACGAGCCTCCGGAAACACTCATTCGCCGAGTCAATGACACTTACGGAAAGAACAAATGACAACACCCGCAAAGTGAGACTTCTTGAAGCAGAAGCGCATCCAGATGCCCGAGGCTGAAGCCACCGGGCTGCATCACGCTCACAACGCCGCCCGATACAGTGCCACAAAGTCCGCCACACTCGGCACACGTGGATTGAACTGCGCGGTCCACTGCTTGGCGGCCATTTCGGACAGTTCGGAGAGGTTTTCTTCCTTCACGCCATAGCCAGCGATGTTGCGCGGCATTTGGGCCTCCCACAGGAGCTCGCTCACGCGGTCGGCGAGGTCTCCATCAAAGTAACTTTCATACACGGCGGCGATTTCAGGCTGCTGGGAGTTGAAGCGGATCACATGCGGCAGCATCACGCCCACGGCCTCGCCATGCACGACGTGAAACAGCGCGGTGAGCGGGTTGGCGCAGGAGTGCGCGGCACCGAGCATGCTGTTTTCGATGGCGATGCCCGCGTAGGCCGCACCGAGGAGCATCATGCCGCGTGCTTCGAGGTCCTTCGGGTCACGCAGCACCCGGCTAAAGCCACTGTGGCAGAGACGGAAGCCCTCACGCGAGTAGAGCGAGGAGAAAGCATTCCGTTTGTTCGTCACGGCCGTTTCCAGCGCATGCGAGAGCGCATCGATGCCGGTGCAGACGGTCACGCGTGGGGGTTGAGACACGGTGAGTTCAGGATCGAGGATGGCAACCTTCGCCGCCGCTTTGGGATCGCCACAGGCCATTTTGACATGCGTTTCGGCATCGGAGATGAGCGCAAAGCTCTGACACTCGCTCCCCGTGCCAGAAGTCGTCGGAATCGCAATGATGGGCAGCATAGGCTTCGTGGCCTTGCCCACGCCCCAGTAGTCATGGATGCGGCCCCCATTGGTGAGGATGAAGTTGCAGCCCTTCGCCGTGTCCATGCTGCTCCCGCCGCCGAGGCCGATGATGAAGTCCGCGCCAAACTCCCGCGCCACCTTTACACAAGCATCTACATCATCCGTGCTCGGATTTTCCCGCACCTGGCCAAAGATCTCGACCGCCAGGCCCGCCTCCCGCAGAAAGCCCGCCGCCCGCTCCGTGTAGCCCGCTTTGACGATCCCCGGATCACTCACCACCAGCACCCGCGTGCCGCCATATTCACGTGCGAACTCCCCGACACGCGCAAGCGTGCCATTGCCAAAAACAAGGCGCGTTCGCGGTTGGTGATCGAAGGGGAGGATGGCGGACATGCGATGTTACTCAGCCTTCGTGGCCGCGAAGACTTCGCATGCCTTGATCTTGAATTCGGGAAAGACCGGTGCTGCGGTGCAGACATCATCGCCGTGCATGATTTCGCCTTCTCCAGGCGCGGTGTAGATGATGACCATCTCCAGGCGAGGATTCACATGCCATACAACCTCCACACCAGCTTTGAAGTAGTCGATAAGCTTTTGGTCGTGGTAGGTGCTTTGATCACTCGGAGAAATGACCTCGATCATGAACTTCGGAATGGGTTCATGGCCCGCTTTGGCCTGACGGATTTGAGTGGCGGTCAGCGCACAGAAGTCGGGCTTTCTCATTTTGGAGTCTGACAGCCAAACCTCCACCTCGAAGAACAACTCGCTGCCTTGAGATCCGTGGGCTGATGATGCAAAAGCCTTGGGAAGCCATTGCATGAATCCGATTTCCTTCATTTTCATACGTTCTTCTCCTGCCTCCGCGTAGCCGTCGTTGAACTCAAACTTCCAGGTGCAGGCGAGTTCGCCT
Source organism: Verrucomicrobiaceae bacterium (assembly GCA_031411715.1). Taxonomy (GTDB): domain Bacteria; phylum Verrucomicrobiota; class Verrucomicrobiia; order Verrucomicrobiales; family Verrucomicrobiaceae; genus Prosthecobacter. The sequence goes on from JANOBP010000358.1 coordinate 3,301, forward strand.
TCGTTCCAGTCGCGAGTCTCGAAGTCCTCTTTGATCATCGCTTTGCGCAGGCCGCTCCAAGGGGCTGGATCAGGCCAGCGAATGACTTTCACTTCGTCCGGTGGGAACTCCAGCATGGGAAGATCCTTTGCAGGCTGCTCAAGTGTGGCGGGTGGTGGTGGCATGGGCAGATGCTAGGTGATTTTGCCTCAAGCGCAATCAATCGAGCGGCGCTTGTAGAGGAACTCGAACATGTTTCCTTCGTGCGGCTGGTCCCAACTGATCTTCATGGTGCTGATCGGGCCGATGTTCAGCCGGTCGATATCGCCGCATTCGAGCAGGTCGTTGATGAAGGCCTCGTCCTGCGTGATGGCGGTGACGATGAGGCTGTAGCCGATGCGGCCGAGCACCTCGCTCTGCGGCACTTCCAGCACGCTGGCGTAGGGGCAGAGGAACTCGCGGTTGGCAAGCGGGTGCTTGTTGTCGGAGCACCAGATGATGGTCGGACGCAGGAAGGTGCCGCCTTGGAATTCGGTTTTGCGCGGGCCGTTGCGGAACTGCGCGGTCACATCTTCGGCACCGGGCGTTTGCAGATCGCTGTCGATGGCTCCGTCGATGTAGTCGGCCATTTTGACGTTGGCAAAGCCGGCGAGGCGGGCATTTTCGTCCTCCGAGGTCGTCGGCATCACGGGACCAAGGCGCTCGGCGAGTGCGGTGGCGATTTCTTTGCCGTAACGCGGCACGATGACGGCACTGGCATTGATGCAGGAGCGTCCGCCGTTGTCGCTGATGGAGGCGACCATGACGTCGAGGTAGTCCTTCCAATTTTCGATCTTGTCCTCGCCGATGATGATCTTGCTCCAGCCTGGGCCATGCACCTGCACCGCAGGATTGCCCTCGTACATCTTCGCCATGGCCACATCGCCGAAAACGAGGTTGCGACCGCTGAGTTTGACGACTTCGCCGCTGCCTTCGTGGTCTGTGGGGTAGAAGCCGAAGGCTTCTGGTGGTGCACCCGCAGCGATGAAGGACTGAATGAGGCGATACGGCGTCCAGGGCTCTTCACGGCCCGGTTTGATGACCACCGGGATCTTTAGCGCGATGGCTGGCAACCACAGCGAGTTCACTGCTGGCGAGTTTGACGGCATGACGAGGCCCAGGGACTTCGTGGTCGGGAAATACGACACCGGGCAGCCGGATTGCGTGCCGAAGCCGCGATCAATGACACTCAGGTCCAGCCCGCGAGTGAGGCCATTGAGGATCATCTTCATGTTGGTGAGCGCGAAGTGCAGCTTGGCCATGTTGCGCTTCACCATGACATGTGGCAGGCCGCTGGTGCGTGAGAGCGTGGCGATGTACTCCTGCGGTGACTGCGTGTGGCCTTTGTCACCCAGTGGCAGTGTGCCATTGAGGAAAAGCTCACCTGCCTTCGCCGTGATTTCGATGAGCTGCTCCACCGTGAACTTCTTCAAAGCCGCACGCGCCTCACCGATCTTCGCGAGATCCTTGCGCACGATGCCAGCATTGACCTGACTGATTTCAGCGCAGACCTCGCCGGATTTGTGATCTTTAACCTGAGCCTTATCGAGTGACTCATACGGACGGCCTTTGCGGAGAGCGGGGAGATGGGGGATGGACATGGGATGGATGGAAGTCGGAGAATGGGAGTGGCTAAACGTGTGTGCAATCAGCTTTCATACGTCATGGCAAGAACGACAGATTTGGCCTGGTGAAAAAGTTCCTGCCAGACTGGGTCGTCATTGGGGATCACCGCTGCTGCAAGGCAATCAAGCATCATGGCTCGGGAGAGGTGGTCTTTGTCGATCATCCACTGAATCTCTGCCATGTGCTGTGGATCGTCTCCTCGCATCATCTTGGTCAAAATGAGATCTAGCGTGGCTGGGCGGAACAAAATCAAGTGTTTGGTCGCAGGACGTGACAAACGAACGCGGTGGGCAGACCAACCTGCACGGAGAAAAACGGTGTTTTGCTCAAAGATGTGCGACAAATAGAGTCCAAAAGGCTCAAGGGCGGAGTTCGCCTCCTTGAGTGATTCCCAAAAGGCCAGATCATGATCCATCACCTCCGAGTATTCGGATGGAACGACGGTGTCCACGTCAGCAGTGGCGCCGTAGTCTTCAGGAGGGTTGTCATAGCCAAGCCACATGGCCGACTTGCCGATTAGAGTCAGCTCCACGGTGTGATTCAGTCGTGAATCCAACTCCCGCAAGATGAACGTGGGATTGTCGGAATCAGGCTGCATAACCGAGTCCTGTCACTTTGGCAGGGCGCAGCCATTTCGTCACTCCGATGGTTTTCGGGGCGATAAGGCCTGGCATGGAAACAAAACGCGTGTGATGCGGCATCACACCACTTTTTGGAGGTGCGGTTACTGGCAGTAATGCCAGCAGCTCATTCCAGAACGCGTTCTCCGGTTCGTAACGAAGTCCCGCGAGAGCGATCTCGCGAACGATGACCTCGCTGCGCTCATATTTGGCGTATAGTGCCAGCTTGTGCACGTCATTGCCTGGATGACTGAGAAGCATCGCACCGACTCGGATGAGCCAAGGCTCATAGGGATTGGCGATGGTGAGCAGTGCCAGGGCGAGCTGCTCATTGGAAAACTTATCCTCTGGTATGCGCTGAGGCGGCGGTTGGCCGATCTGTTGCATGTAGTGAAAGCAACCTCGGGCCACCGCTTCATCGATGAGATCTTTTTCAGTCAGGAGACCGAGACGCTTCGCGGTTTGTCTCAGACACGACAGGTGAGTCGTGGTGCCAAGTTTTCGCGCGAGCGTGGCAGTTTCCATGTCCGGAGTTTAACTCAATACACGCCTTCAACAATGGTCTTCTCCATGGCACCGAAAGGGCGCACGTCGGCGACGCCGTCCCAGGCGTATTGACCGCGTGGCTTGCGGCGCATGGCTTCGTCGCGCTCGAGGAAGCGGGGCATGAAGAATTCTTTGCTCAGCGTGGTCAACTCGACGCGGCCCCAGGCGTCGTATTCGACGGTGTTGTCGGTGGCTTTGGGATCGACGACACGCAGCACGGCACGTGGCTGTGGCGCGTAGTAGGTGATGGAGAAATTGTCCTCGGGTGTGAGCGGCACGCTGGCGGCGAGTCCCATCAAGGTGTTGCCGTAGGTTGGGTAGAAGCCGATGCGGTTCTCCAGCACTTCTTCGCTGATGAAGCGCACGTATTGCGGCGTCATCGTGGTGCCGCCGCAGAAGCAACCGCGGATGCCGATGCTGTAGAGATCGACTTTTTCAGCCAGTGCTTCGAGAAGCTTTGGCGTAGTGAAGATGGCAGAGATTTTGCGGTTCTTCAGAATGAGCACAGCCTGATCAACGACGTGATCCATGTACTGACGTGCGACGTCGAACTGCTTGTTGGAGATCACTTTCTTCACGAAACGCGGATCGAGATCGATGAAGTAGCAGGAGCTGCCGCGGTAGTTGGCCAGATGCTCAACAGCGAGGCGCAGACGACGAGGCCCCGTGGGGCCGACCATGATCCAAGCTTCACCGGGCGGGAAGTGCTTGTCGTCGAGCTTGTGACTGAACTCCTCGTAATCGACGCGGAAGTCATTCCAGCCGATGCGCTGCTTGGGCATGCCAGTGGTGCCACCGGTTTCGAAAATGTTGTAGGGCTTGCCTTTGAACGCCGCGGGCACCCAAACCTCGGGCTGGAGGTCACGTAGCCACTCGTCCTGAAAGTGTGGGAACTTGGCGATGATGTCGTCGTAGCTATTCACCGCGCCGCGAGGGTCAAAATTCTTCTTTGCCCAGTCCAGCCAGAAAGGCGTGCCCGTTTCAGGCGAGAAGTGCCAGTTGATTATTTCGCGAACTTGGTTGTCGAGTTGAGTTTTGGCTTCGGCTGGGGACATGAGGGAGCGGGGTTTGTGAGGGGCCTGAATCTGGGAGGGGAAGCTGAGAACGAAAGTGGAAATCCATCCTTTCCGTGAAACTCTCGTTCTTGGTATCGTGTTGAAGTATCTGGCATGAAAACCACACTCATCTTAGTCAGCCTCATCCTCGTCAATCTGACCTCCTGCTATGTCACTCCACGTCGATCCCCCCTGAGTCCTGGTGGACGGTTCATCACGCCGATGGAGCGCAACAATCATAGCCCCCTGAGCCCGGGCGGCCGTGCGGTCACTCCGCTGGAGCGCAATAATCACAGCCGCTTGAGCCCTGGCGGTCGTCGTGTGACACCCGCCGAGCGCATCTTTCGCTAATCATTGGCCAAATCGCCCTGTGAAATCATAAACGCTGGCACGGCGGCGCATCGGGTGCTCCAATGCGCCGCCCCATTCATGCCCGACGACGAAACCGCCCTCTTTCGCCAATCCTGGTCGCTTTACGACGCCATCTCCGAAAGGAATTACATGTTCCATCGCGAGATCTACGATCATGTCACTGAGCTACTGTGCCAGAGGCATCAAAGCAGCTCATACCACATCCTCGACCTCGGTTGTGGCAATGCGCGCTTCTTGGCCCCGTGCCTGAAAGCTGCACCACCGGCCAGTTATGACGGCGTGGACCTCTCCGCCTCTGCTCTTGCTGAGGCGCGCGGCTATCTGGAGGAGGTATCAAACGTCTGCCTGCATCACAAAGACATGCTGCAGGCCGTAGAGAGCACGGATGCAGCCTTTGACATCATTTTTACGGGCTTTGCCGTGCATCACCTCGACTCAGCAGCCAAGCAGCAGCTTTTCCACGAGTGCGCGCAGCACTTGGCCCCAGGCGGACAATTCATCATGGTCGATGTCGTGCGCGAGGAGGAGCAATCCCGCGAGCAATACCTCGATGGCTACTTGAACTTCATGCGCACGCAGTGGACTGAGGTCATCCCTGAGCATCTGGAAGAAGCCTGTGCCCACGTCGCTGCCTATGATTTCCCTGAGACGCTATCCACTCTCGCCGAAATGGCCAAACTGGCAGCGCTTTCAAAGACTGAACTCATTAGCCGTTACGAGCGGCATCACGTGTTGCGCTTCACTGCCTGAAAGAGCCACACCAATGAGCCGTAAGGCTCCACTTCCCATGCGAATCGTCCTCATTCTGTTCATCCTTACCAACTTAGTTCATGCGGCTGACTTGGCGCATTTTGAGCAGCGCATTCGCCCGCTGCTCATCGCCAATTGTATCGACTGCCACGGGCCGGATAAGCAAAAAGGCGGTTTGCGCTTGGATACGCGCGCCGGATGGCAAACAGGTGGTGATTCTGGCCCTGCGATCACTCCGGGCAAGCTGGATGCCTCGCATCTCTTCCGTGCCGTCAGCTACACCGACCGCGATTTGAAGATGCCGCCGAAGCGGAAGCTCAAAGACAGTGAGATCGCCGATCTCAAGCTCTGGATCGAATCCGGCGCGCCTGATCCGCGTGAGGGTAGTGCTGAAAAAAATGCCTCCCATCGCCAGCCGCGAGCGGATGGCAGTTTTTGGTCCTTCCAGACGCCGCGGGCCGCGTCGCCGCCTGCGGTGAAAAATGCAAGCTGGTCCGCCAACGACATCGACCGCTTTATTTTGGCCAAGCTGGAGCAAAATGGACTCACGCCCGCACCGGATGCGGATGCAGCCACTTTGCTGCGGAGGCTCAGCTTCGACCTAACCGGGCTGCCGCCGTCGCAGGAGCTTTTTAGTGCTCAGTCCTCAGTGCTGAGTTCGCAGATTCAGAAACTGAGCACTGAGCACTCCGCACTGAGCACTAAACCCCTCACCAGCCCCCAGGCACTCGAATCCCTCATCGACTCCCTCCTGGAAACAGACGCCTTCGCCGAGCGCTTCGCCTCCCACTGGCTTGACATCACACGCTTCGCGGAATCCTCCGGCGGTGGGCGCTCCCTGCCGTTTAAGGACGCTTGGCGCTTCCGCGATTACGTGGTGGAGTCCATCCGTGATGATGTGCCCATCGACCGCATGATCACTGAACATCTCGCCGGTGATTTGCTTCCTGCCAAAGACGCGGTCGCGCGCCGCCGACAGATAACGGCTACGGGCTTTCTTTCGCTCGGCCCGACCAATTACGAAGAGCAGGATAAAGGCATGCTGCGCATGGACATCGTCGATGAGCAGCTCGACACCATGGGGCGCGCTTTCCTCGGCCTCACCATCGGTTGCGCGCGCTGCCATGATCACAAATTTGATCCCATTTCTGCCACTGACTACTACGCGCTTGCAGGCATCCTGCGCAGCACGAAGACGCTCAAAAATTATACCGACAACGTTGCGCATTGGATCGATACGCCCTTGCCGCTCGATGGTGAGGCTGAAACCGCGATGCAGAAGCACGAGAAGCAAGCCACCGCGCTCAAGGAGCAAATCGCCGCGCTCAAAGACGATCTGCGTGATGCAGGAAGCGCTGATCTCCGAAAGCTCAAAACCATCTCTGCCAGTGATCTCCCCGGCATCGTGGTGGATGACAGTGCGGCGCAAAAAGTCGGCATGTGGAAGAACTCCACGCACTTCGCACCCTACATCGGCAGTAATTACGTCAGTGACGACAATGAAGCGAAGGGAGAGAAGACGATCTCCTTTGCGCCGAAATTTGCCACAGCAGGCCGCTACGAGGTGCGTGTGGCCTACAATGCCGGCCCGAACCGCGCCGAGCGTGTCATCGTGACGATTCTGCATGCCGATGGTGAAGAGCTGAAAACGATCAAAATGCTCACGGAGAACCTCAAAGGCCTCCAATTCGCCTCCTTGGGCACCTATCGCTTCGAGGCCAACGGTGCAGGCTTCGTGCTTATCTCCAATGCAGGCTCAGAAGGCTTTGTCACCGTCGATGCCGTGCAGTTTGTGCCTGCTGATGAGGTCGTGGCGGATGCTGCAACTCCAAAGGAATCTCCTTCAGCCCAGAAAATCAAAACGAAGCTCTCGGTGCTGGAAAAAGAACTCAAAGAACTCCAAAAAAACCAGCCAGAACGCCCTGAAGCCATGTCTGTGGCCGATGATCCCGCGCCGGAGGACGCCAAGATCCACATCCGCGGCAGTACACGCAATCTCGGTGCCCCCGTGCCGCGTGGTTTCATCCATGCGGCCATGCGCCCTACGGCACCAGCCGTGCCAGCGGATTCAAGTGGTCGACTTCAACTCGCGCAGTGGATCACGTCTCGTGAGCATCCACTCACGTCACGCGTGATGGTCAATCGCGTGTGGCATTGGCTTTTCGGTGCCGGCATCGTCCGCACTACAGATAATTTTGGCTCCACAGGAGAGTTGCCCAGCCACCCAGAGCTTCTCGATCATCTTGCCGTGAAGTTCATGGAGGATGGCTGGAACTTGAAGAGGTTGATCAAGGAAATGGTCATGAGCCGGACTTACCGGATGACGTCTCATGCGACCAATGCCTCCCAGGACCCTGATAACCGCCTTCTCAGTCACATGAATCGCAAGCGCTTGGATGCTGAATGCCTGCGGGATGCCATGCTTAGCGCCGCTGGGACCTTGGACCGCAGCTTTGGTGGGCCAGGCGTCAGCGATGTCAAAGCCATCGACGCCAATGACCAGAAGATTCAAAACATCGAATATGGCTACCAGTTCCTCGATACGCGTCGCAGCCTTTATACTGCTGCTTTCCGCAATGTGAGGCATCCACTCTTTGAAGTCTTCGACTTCGCCGACATCAATCAGCCCATCGCAGCGCGTACGACGAGCACCGTGGCCACACAGGCTCTCTTTCTGATGAATTCTCCCAAAGTCATCGAGCAAGCCCGCGCCGCCGCCGACCTTGTGCTCAAATCCGGCAGCGACAATGCCACACGCATCCGCACCGCTTTCCAAAACTCGCTCCAGCGCGCTCCCAGCGCCCCAGAGCTAACCCAAGTCAGCGACTACCTCGAGTCCTCCACCTCCGGCAATGCTACCGCAGATGAAACCCGCGACCTCTGGGCCCGATTCATCCAGACTCTGTGGTCCACGCCTGAATTCCGGTTTTTGAATTGAAGCTGGCAGACCTCGCCAATCTCCAGAGCCGAAGTCCATCCACTCGGTGCCTTTGAATTGCTTTTTGTAGTCGTATGCACTTGGCTCACTTGTCGCGTAACCAGGATAGAGAAGCTCCAGACCCGCAGCACGGCAATAGTCGAGTTCCAAAAGCATGGTGAAGATACCAAGGCTTCGGCGTGACTCATCGGGCTCGAAGATGCCATAAACGCTCGAAGCTGCTCGCAGACCTAGGTCGAAAAAGCTCACTGCCACGAGTCGCCCGCCATCGAGTACGCGCAGCATTCGGCATTCGCATGGCCCCTGTGTCACGTCGTTGCCCAGGAAGGTCTCCAGCGTGTCTGGCACATTGGCCGTGAAGCGCGCCTTATGCCGCTGGAACATCCCGCGCAGTTCCTCATCCACTTGCGCAGGCACCACCTCCCAGCGCAGGTCTGCATTCCGCCGAAAAACACGTCGCTGACTTTTTGTCGGCTCCCACGCACTGAGCTGGATGCGCAGCGGCGTTATCGTTTGCAGCGCGCTATCAGCCAATTGATGACTGTAGCGAAAGAAATAGTTCCCAAAGTGCCTCCAACCTCCCGCCCACAGCTCATCCATCACCCCAGCGGGCACCTCATCGCATATGAATGCTTCATCAACTTCAGTCGTCACATTCCCCCAATATCCGCATCAGGCGGTTTGACAATCTCGGCCCTGCTCACACACTCGCTATCATGAATCTGATCGACCGCATTGAACGCGTCTTCTTCTGGCTCTCTGCCGCTTCTTCTGACAATCTAGACGCTTGTCCCGCGTGGGAGCGGCGAAAATACGTCGCCTTCGGTGCCACCGTTCTGGTGCCATCCACCTTTGCCATCATTGCCTGTGCGTATGCCTTGAGCACGCTGACAGATAACTGGCTCATCATCGCTCCCGTCTCGCTCGTGTGGTCATTCATCATCCTCACGGTGGACCGCGCGCTGCTGGCGACGTATCGTGCCTATCAGTCCTTCTTCCGCAAAGCCGCGCAGTTTGGCCTGCGCATGGTTGTGGCCGCTTTGATGGGCATCACCATCTCCCATCCGCTGACGTTGCTGCTCTTTAAAGACACCGTCAGTTCCGTCATCGAGAAACATCGCCAGGGTGAAATCGAAGAGGCGCGTGAAACCTCCAAGCAGCAGAAAGTCGCCGTCGAAACCCGCATCACCACGCTTGAAACCGAGATCGCCAAACAGCGCGACAACTGGAACGCGACCTTCTCTGCCAAGTTCCTCGATGAGAACGGCAAACCCATTGAGAAGCCACTCACTGACGAAGAAAAGAAGGCCAAAGCCGAGCGTGAAGCCAAAGTCGCCGAATCCTCAGCGCCTATTAAAGCCAAGCTCGAAGCTCTCGATGCCGAAATGGCCAAACTCAGCACCGACAGCCAAAAAATCGTCGGCGAGCTCAACCATTGGCAGACCGAGTTCGAGCGTGAGGTCAACGGTCAGCGCAGCGGCATCCTGGGGCTCGGGCCACGCGCCAAGAGCATCCAGGAAGACCAGTTAACCTGGCGCCGGGCCGAATCCGCCCGCCTCAGCGGCGTGCTGGACACGATGACGAAAACACGCGTCTCATTGGTTTCCGAAATCAAAGCTGCGGAGGACGCGGTCAACCTCGCCCTCGATACCAAGGCACTGGAAGACGCTGCTCGCCTCAAACTCGAACAAGACCGCGTGGATGCCCTCAAGCGCCAAGTTCAGCAGCAGCAAGCAGATCAATTCGTTGTTCAGCAGAATGCCATCCGCGAGACACTCAAGACCCAGATCGACGCGCTGCTCCTCCAACTCAAAAACCTTCACCTCGAAGTCACCCAACTCGTTAAAGACGAGGACGCGCGCATCAGTGGCATCCGCGCTGAGCCACGCCGGGACATACTAACTCAGACTTTGGCCCTACATGAGCTTTTTGAGCAGGGAGCGCAGGGGGGCACCTTCGCGCTCGTGGCTTATCTCGTCCTCACCATGCTTTTCATGCTTGTGGACACCATACCACTCGTCGTGAAGTTCTTCTCCAAGCCTGGTCCTTATGACACGCTACTCGACCGTGAGGAGGTCAAATTCGAGCGTGAGCGTGATGCCTTCCTCACCAGCTTCGGGCGCTACATGAAGGAACTCGGCGAGAGCAAGTTGCTCCATCTTACGCAGAACAAACCTCTCGAGCGCGCCCTCATCGAAGGCGTGGACCGCTCACGCGCGGCCAAAGAATTCCTGGAGCACCTGATGGAACTGGAGCGCTCCTTTGAGGAGAAAATCCGCGCAGCCAGGGAAGCTGCTGCTTCCAATGGACTCTCGCACAAAGCAGACATGCTCGAAGACATGGCCCGCTCCTTCTACGCTGACCTGCATCAACGCATGGAGACCTTCTTCCACGATGACCGCCGCACCTCGGCGCGTGCGTAATTTAACGTGAAAATTTGACGGACGGGCCATTCTGCATTTTGCATGCCTGCATGACCCCCGTAATCACCATCGACGGCCCCGCAGCCTCCGGAAAAAGCAGCATCGCTCGTCGTGTCGCCCGAGAACTCGGCTGCACTTTCGTCGGCACCGGTAATATGTACCGTGCCATGACTTGGGCGGTGCTGAATCGTCAAATCAACCCAGCGGACCCAGCCGCCATTAATGCGGCACTTGCGGCCATCGTCTTCGAATGCCCTGTCCGCGATGGCCAAACCCACGTCCGTCTCGACGGTCATGACCTCACGGATGATCAACTCAGCCACGACAGCATCAACAGTGCTGTATCTCTCGTTGCCCGAGTCCCGGAGGTGCGTGAGCGCCTCATTGCCGACCAGCGCGCACTCACCGCCCTCGGTCCACTCGTGATGGAGGGGCGTGACATTGGCTCCGTCGTCTTCCCAGACAGCCCTTTCAAAATCTACATCGACGCCTCTGTCGAAGTCCGTTCCGCTCGCCGCAGTGCTCAGGGTCAAACTGACAACCTCGCCGAGCGCGACCGCCTCGATAAGCAGCGCACCTCCAGCCCGCTCGTCATCCCCGAAGGTGCCACCGTCATCGACAACTCTCACATCACTCTCGAAGAGGCCGTTCAGGCGGTTCTCACCGCCTTGCAAGCCAAGGGCCTGCCGTTAACAAAGTGAGCACTTAGCCGGCTGACTTCGGAGTCTCGGTTTTTACGCCGCTCATCGGATAATTCGCCACGGCATCCCACGCGATCTGTTGCAGCAGTTTGTTGAGTTCCTCGGCTTGGGGCCTGTCTTTGATCTTAGCAGGCACAGGCAGGCCAACGGGTGTGCGCTGGTAGATGGCGGCGAAGTGACAGTAGCTCACCATCAGCGCCATGAGGTCGGAGGGATGGCCGTGGTCGTCGCGGAACATCTCGCTCTGTTTCGTGAGGCCGGGGGCCTTGCCCTCGGCGATGTGCTCACGCAGTGCATAGACCGCAGCGCTTACGGGTAGGATGCAGACGGCTTGATTGCCAACAGCGGCGTTCAGTGTGGCCACTTGGGCCTCCAGTTGCTTGAGCCAGCCGTTGTGATGCACGTCGCGCATCTGGCGTATTTCTTCGACCGTTACGGCATCACGCATGGCATTGGTGAAGGTGCCGGGTTTGCCATCCTTCGGTACCCAGGAAGCTTGCACGAGCACGCGCAGCCTCGGATTCTTCTCAAGGCCAAGCTTCGTGTAATTGTCGATGCCCGCGTCCGGAATGAGTAGGTGCGGCGAGAGCGTGAGCACATCCACGTTGCCCTCCTTGAGTGCTTTCTTCGCCTGATTCTGCTCATCCGGCAGATCCCAGTGTTGGAGCACACGCGAGCCGCCGATCATCTGCTGCCCGGCCTTCAAATGCGCCACACCTGCCGCCTGCGCGATCTCCGGTAAGCAGTCGGCGGTGTAAATCATGTAGCTGTGTGCGCAGACGAAAACCTTCGTTCCTTCCGCGCCAGGGGCGAAGGACGCGGGCTTCGAGCTGCTCTTGCTGCCGCCGGCCTTGGCCATGAACTTGTCCCGCGCCTCCGGGTGCTTCTCCACATAAGCCAGCGCCTCGTTGATGGAGAGCGAACCATCTTTGTCTGCGTCTGCGTCCGGGAACATGGTAAGCGCCTGCGCGAGGCGGTCTTCGATGCCGGATTTCTTGTTGGCTGCCTG
>JANOBP010000359.1:0-2282 GCA_031411715.1 Verrucomicrobiaceae bacterium
CCCTCCGACAAGGCCAACAAGTCCGCGCAACAAAGACACCGGATTCACCCCCGGATGCCACCGAAACCACCGATCCTCATGCGTCAGTGTCGCCTCGATCACATCCGCATGAATCTCCGCCAGCGGCGTCCTCAACCGATACCGCCCATCCGATGCCAGCGTCAGATGCATCACCGCACCCTCACGATCCAGCATCACCCGCGACCACGTCACGCCTTCTGGATACAACTCGCAACGCGGCAGCAGCAGCCACGGGAGAAACGTGACCAGAAACAAGCACGCCAGAACTCTCAGCCATCGCTTCATGGGACCGGAATCACATCCATTGTGCCGCCGAGCGATCTTCCCTTCGTCGCCCGGTCATACATCGACTCGGCAAAGACGGGTGGGATGATGAACTTGCCGGCGCAGACGGGCTTGATGCGGTATTCGAAGGTTTTCATGACACCTTCGGTCATGGTGAGGAAGAACACGTTTCTATCTTCGCGAACTTCGGTGAAGGCGGCTCCTGGCATTGTCCCCACTCCCGGTTTGAGATTGTCAGGTTCGATTTCGAAGCCTCCTGGCATCAAATCAAGCACAGCAACGTCGCTGAGATAGCGCCCGCTCGTGTTGCGCACGCGGATGCGCACCGTGGCGCTTTGGCCGGTGTGGAGTTGGGTGATGGGCTTGCCATCGGGGCCGAGAAGATCTCGAAGGACCTCCAATCCATCATTCACGGCGGCCTGGGGCGGTGCTTTGTCGAAACCGGCTTCGATGACTTGATAGAAGGCGCCGAGATCGGGTGCGCCGTCGGGCTTGGTGAGGTGGAAGCGGAGTGCGGAGGCGTTTTCGGCGAACTTGGCGGTGAGGATACCGCCAGACTCGGCGGTGAGTGCTTGGGGCTCAGGATTGCCGGGCAGGGTGCTCAAGATGCTCACTTTCAGGCCGCCGTTCTTGGCGAGCGCGGAGTAGTTTTTCAGCGCGAGGATGGTGCAGGCGCTGGTGATGGTGTTGAACTGACCGCGTGAGATCGGATCGGTGATGACGGAGAGCTGCTCGTAGTTCAGTGCGGAGGCGAGTTCCGGGAAATGGCGGCATAGCAGGGCAAAGGCGAGCGCATTGCGGACCTGCGGATCGGCGTGATACCAGCCATTCCAGCGCTGAGGTGGCTTGCGGTCAGCACTTTGATAGGCCTGCATGATGGTGCGGCCTTCGTCGGGCTTTTGCAGCAGCACGTAAGTCGCTGCGATGTAGGCGGCGGTGACGTCGTGCTGCCAATCGACCTTCAGCTTGTCCTGCAAAGTGTCGCGCAGATTGAGAAGCTGCGGTGTGGTGACCTCGCCGTGGCGTGTGAGCAGATAAATCGCCGCCGCTTGCAGCCAGGCTTCATCGAGCGTGGTGATCTTCGCGCGCGCCATGTCTTTGAGATGCTTGCGCGCACCGACGAGCAAGTCTTCCGGCACGGCGAAGCCCGCATCGCGTGCTTCGGTGAGAAAGCCGGTGACGTAGATGCTCAGGAAGTCGAGCGATCCATCCACACTGGCACTCCAGTAACCAAAACCGCCGTTGCTGTTCTGGCGCTCGCTGAGAAGCGAGAACGCATCGTCGAGTTGCTCGACGGCTTCGGCGCGCGAGAAGCCGAAATCGACTTCGTCAGCCAGCAGCAAGCGTGACATGGCGCGACTGGTGATCTGTTCCGAGCAGCCATGCGGATAATCGCGCAAGTAAGCATCCAGGCCGCGTGCGAGGCCCAGCGGCAGCACGGACACGGTGGCCTCACGTTTGGCGAAATGCGGATACATCTGCCGTGCGACCTTCAAATCCTGATTCGCCAGCCGGAACCAGCCGCTTTGCACCTCAGTCATGAAAGGCGATGCCGGGCGCACGCTCAGCGTCGCGCGTCGCTCGATGCTCTGGCCGCCGCCATCGGCGCGGAAGGTCATTTCGGCTCCGCCGGGCATGTTTTTGGCTCGCAAACGATAACGCGTGGTCGCTTCGCGGCCTGGGGCCACTTGCAGTGTCGCTGGCGCGGCTTCGACGATTTCGAGATGCTCGCTGGTGGTGAGCGAAAGCGCGACTTGATCGCCTGCATCGAGGTTATTGGCCACGGTGAGGCTCACGGTGAATTCATCGCCCGGCGCGGCAAAGACCGGCACATTCGGCGTCAGCACGAAAGGACCACGCACGGTGCTCTGCGTTTCGCTTTGGCCGATTTTTTGGGCTGCGACGGACACCGCCATGATTTTGAGGCTGCCCGCAAAGTAGTCCGGCACTTGATAGGTCACCTCGCGGCGATCCGG
>JANOBP010000360.1:0-3921 GCA_031411715.1 Verrucomicrobiaceae bacterium
ATTATGGTCTCGCGCTGCCACTGGGGGGCGCGGAGGTGAGCATGGAGGAGTTGGCGTCGCTGTATGCGATGCTGGCGAATGGCGGCGAGGGGCCACAGCGACTGCGCTTTAACCAAAACGCGACTGATTCGACTGAGATGCGGTCATTGCTGACCCCGGAGGCATGTTGGCTCGTGCGCGAGATGCTGCGGCAACCGGATGTGGAGCTGGGTGCGGATGATCCGGCGGTGAGTTGGAAGACAGGCACGTCGCATGGCTTCCGCGATGCGTGGGCGGCGGGGATTCGTGGGGAGTATGTGCTCGTTGTATGGATCGGGAATTTCAGTGGGAAGCCGAATCCGGCCTTTGTGGCGCGTGAATGTGCCGCGCCGCTGCTGTTTGAGACGTTTCAGCGCCTGAACCTGCCGTGGAAGAAGGCACCGATACCCGCAGGTTTGCGCGATATCGAGGTGTGCGCGGTTTCGGGGCAATTACCGACTCCACTGTGCCGACATCACACGCGCTGTGGTTTTATCCCCGGCGTGTCGCCGATTCAGCCGTGCCAGATCCATCAAGAGGTCTTCACCGATGCTGCCAGCGGCCTGCGCGCGCGCTGCGATGACGGGCGGCCCGGTTTGAAGCGCGAGATCTATGAGTGCTGGCCGCCGGACATGCTGGCGCTGTTTCGACAGGCCGGATTGCCGCGCCGTGAGCCGCCGGCGTTTGAAACGGATGCGAAACTCGTGCTGATGGACTCCGGCAACGCGCCGCGTATCACCTCGCCGCGTGAATCGCTCGTCTATTCGATCCGCGAAAGCCAAAAATCGATCCCGCTGAGCAGCGAGGCCGCGCCAGGCGTGAAGAAAGTCTATTGGTTCGCCGGACCGCAGTTTCTCGGCACCACATCGCCCTCAGAACCTCTGATGTGGCCTGCCTCACCGGGCAAATGGACCGTGCATGTGCTGGATGACCGCGGACGCAGTGCGAGCTGCCGCGTCAGTGTAGAGGCTGTTGAATGATGCGAATTTAGGACCAAAAATTGAGTAAAGTCTGAATCTCGGTTGCGCCCTTATGGCGTATCTCCATGGTGACGAATTCTACCCCACATGAGCGCTGTTTTTGATTCCCTTTCGCGATTTTATGCCTCCTCCATTGGCAAGAAGATTTTGGTGGCCCTGACAGGCCTCATGCTGCTGGGATTTGTCCTTGGACACATGATTGGCAACTTGCTGATTTTCGTCGGTAAAGACGCCATCAATGAATACGGTCACATGCTTCAGACCATGCTTCACGGCGGCGGCGTCTGGATCGCGCGCATCGGCCTGCTGGGAGCGGTGGTGGTTCACATCGTGGCGACGATTCAGCTTACCAGAGGCAACCGTGCGGCGCGCAAGGATGCGTATGGCATGCACAAGGCGCAAGTCAGCAGCAAGTCCTCGCACATCATGATCTGGAGCGGTTTGACCATCCTTGCATTTATTGTGTATCATTTGCTGCACTTCACGGCTCGTGTGGGCAATGACTACGACACTTACAAAACCGTACTGCATGGCGAAACGGTGCATGATGTTTATCGCATGGTCGTAGCGGGCTTTTCTTGGGCTCCAGCTTCGATTTTCTACATCATCGCGATGGTGCTGCTGTCCAGTCATCTGAGCCACGGCTTCAGTAGTTTGTTTCAGACCTTGGGCTTCTCCACGGACAAAACGGAGCCACTTTTTAGGAAGCTCGGTTATGCCTTCTCGGGCCTCATTTTGATCGGTAACTGCTCCATCCCCATCGCCATCCTCTTCTTCGGTTACGGCCGCTAATTTTTCCGCGATTCGCCATGTCTCTCAACTCCAACATCCCCTCCGGCCCGATGGCCATGAAGTGGTCCAAGCACAAGCAGGACTCGAAGCTGATCAATCCGAAGAACAAGCGCAAGTTCACGATCCTCGTCGTCGGAAGCGGCCTCGCAGGCTCTTCGGCAGCGGCGACGCTCTCCGAGCTGGGCTACAAGGTGAAGTGCTTCTGCTTCCATGATTCCGCACGTCGTGCGCATTCCATCGCAGCTCAGGGCGGCATCAATGCGGCCAAGAATTATCAAAACGATGGCGACAGCGTGCATCGTCTTTTCTATGACACGGTCAAAGGCGGCGACTTCCGCGCGCGTGAGTCGAACGTGCATCGCTTGGCCGAGGTCAGCGTGAGCATCATCGACCAATGCGTGGCGCAGGGCGTGCCCTTCGCTCGTGAATACGGCGGTATGCTGGCGAATCGAAGCTTCGGCGGCGCCCAGGTGAGCCGCACGTTTTATGCGCGTGGTCAGACCGGTCAGCAGCTTTTGCTGGGCGCGTATTCGGCTTTAAACAAAGAAATCTCCGCTGGTGGCGTGCAGATGTTCCCACGCACGGAAATGCTCGATGTCGTGACCGTGGACGGTCATGCGAAGGGCATCGTGACGCGTAACTTAGTCACGGGCAAAATCGAATCGCATGCGGGTGACGCGGTGCTGCTTTGCACCGGTGGTTACGGCAATGTGTTTTACCTTTCGACCAATGCGATGGGTTGCAATGTCACCGCGACATGGCGTGCGCATCGCAAAGGCGCGTTCTTTGCCAATCCTTGTTACACGCAGATCCATCCGACCTGCATTCCGGTGAGCGGCGATTATCAGAGCAAGCTCACACTCATGTCTGAGTCGCTGCGCAATGACGGCCGCATTTGGGTGCCGAAAAACGCTGCCGATGTCGGCAAGCCTGCTGCGCAGATTTCGGAAGCTGATCGTGATTACTTTTTGGAGCGCAAATATCCGAGCTTTGGCAATCTTGCCCCGCGTGACATTTCTTCCCGTGCGGCCAAAGAAGCCTGCGATGCAGGTCTCGGCGTCGGCCCCGGTGGACGCGGTGTGTATCCCGACTTTGCAGAGGCCATCGGGCAATTCGGCCAGAAGACGATCGCTGAGCGCTACGGCAATCTTTTCGCCATGTATGAGAAGATCACTGGCGAAAACGGCTACAAGCAGCCCATGCGCATCTACCCCGCCGTGCATTACACGATGGGCGGCCTGTGGGTGGACTACAATTTGATGAGCAATCTCCCCGGGCTGCACGTGCTCGGTGAAGCAAACTTCTCCGACCACGGTGCGAACCGTCTCGGTGCCTCCGCGCTCATGCAGGGCCTCGCCGATGGCTATTTCGTCATCCCCACGACCATCGCGAACTACCTCGTGCATCAAAAGCCCGGCACCGTGACCACGGAGCATCCTGAGTTCAAGAAAGCGGTTGAGGACTGCACCACGCAGACGAAGCGTTTTCTCAACATCAAGGGCAAGCGCAGTGTGGACAGCTTCCACCGCGAGCTCGGGCTGCTCATTTGGGACAAATGCGGCATGGCACGCGACAAAACGGGCCTCACCGAAGCCCTCAAGCGCATCCCTGAGCTGCGGGAAGAATTCTGGAACAATGTCACCGTTCCCGGCAGCAGTGACTTCACCAACCCTGAGCTCGAAAAAGCTGGTCGCGTGGCCGACTTCATGGAATTCGGCGAACTCCTCTGTCTCGACGCCCTCAATCGCGAAGAAAGCTGCGGTGGCCATTTCCGCACCGAGCATCAATACCCCGATGGCGAAGCGAAACGCGACGACGAAAATTTCAGCTACGCCGCCGCTTGGGAATACACCGGCAACCTCAGCAAGCCTGCTCTCAACAAAGAGCCGTTGAGTTTCGAAGAAGTCCACCTCGCCGTCCGCAGCTACAAATAACGATTTTTCCGTCCCCATGTCCCAACTCAACCTTCACCTCAAAGTCTGGCGTCAGAACGGCTCGCAGCCCGGCCATTTCCAAGACATCGACGCGCCTGACATTCCTGATCATGCCTCGTTCCTCGAAATGATGGACATCATCAATGAGCGCCTCATCGCGAAAGGTCAGGAGCCCGTCGCCTTTGACCACGACTGCC
>JANOBP010000361.1:0-6684 GCA_031411715.1 Verrucomicrobiaceae bacterium
GGCGTGAACGGTGCGGTAGTCGGTGAGGGCTGTTTTGGGTGGTGTGATGAAGAGCAGTCGCAGCGTGCCGTCTGGAGCGGTGAATTCGTCGGCTTGAGAGGCCGCGAGGTCGGTTGTGCCGCCATTCATCAGCGCGAGGGCACCTCGAGCGATGCCAAAGGGATCGTAGCCGGTGAGCGTGGCGGATTGGAGGTCGAGCGTGCTGGCGGTGGCTTCACGGGATTGTGCGAGAAGGGCAGGGAGGTGCTCTGGCGTGAGGCTTTGAGCCAGTGCGGTGACTTTTTCTGGCGGAGCATTCTGCCAGAGGTAGGCGATGACTTGGGCGATGACTTCGGGATCGGATTGGAGCAATGATTTGCTTCGAATGGAGGCGGCGAGTTCGGGCTTGTTGCTGAGATGCTCGGCGAGGGATTCAGCAGCGGCTTCGAGAAGCTCTGCGTCGGCGGATTGGAGTGTGAGGATGAGCTGATCGCTTTTGGAGTCGCGGAGAAGCTGCGTGCCTTTGAGTCCTGGAAGGTCCCGCGGCAGTAGCGAGAGCGGATCGACATCAAAATCGAGCCGAGAGATGCCGAACCAGCCCGCGAGGACGACAAGGGCTATGAAAAGGAGACGGAGGTACGCGGCGGGCATGCGTGAAATGAAATGATGATTGATTTGAGAGACGCGGGTCTTTAGTATGGGCGGGAAATGATCGTTTAATCAAGATATGGAGCCTTCGACGATTCAGCACGTTCTTTATGTGGCCGCAGCGGTGGTCTTCGCGCTGGCGTGTCGATCCTTTGCGAATCGCTGGATCGCCAAGTTTGGCATGGTGGTGCTGCTTGGAGCGCTTTATCTGGCAGGCTACTTCATGACGGACCAGCATGCTGGTGGTGTGCTGCTCGTGGGTGGGTGGTTCATGGTGCCGTGGTTTGAAATCGTTTTCCACGTCAGGCGGTTGCGTTTTCCGCTGAAGAGTGAGGTGAAGCACCGGTTTCCACCATCACGGGATATTTTTCCGGATTTGGGTGAACTTTCCCGCGAGGCCGAGGACGCCGGTTTTATGCTGGTGGGTGATACGGGCTGGCGCTGGAGCGAGACGGACCATTTTATGCGCCTTTTTTACAACGAGGAGAAGCGGATTCAGGCGTCGGTGTCACTGGCGACGCAGATGGAGGTGGGATTCAGCTATGTAAGCCTAACCTCACGCGGAAAGAATGGCGTCGTCTTCACGACCAGCAATTACCCTTTTCCCTCAACGATGAAGCATGCGCCGAAGCACCTGCTGAATCGTTACGAAGAGGCGGACTCGTTGGAGGAACTCTTGGAAGACCACGAGGCCTACTTGGAAGAAATGGGCCTGACGTTGGAGGATCTGGCCACGCAGGATACTGAATACCTGCCTGCCTATATCCAACGTGATATGAGCGTGCAGGTGGATCATAACCTGACCGAGGGACTGATCGTGAAGGAGGGGGCAGCTGAGTTTCGGTATTCCTGGCGCGGGTGTTTTTTCCTCTACTGGCAGATACTGAAGGACATGGTGCGGGTTTGACAGCGGTTGATACGGGCAGTTACGAGCAATCTCCTGAGCAGGATTGACAAAGTCATGCTCGGCTTGATGTGGCGGCCAGATGGACAGGTTTTCCGAAAGAAAAATGTATCTTCAATTCGAGGCAGATTTGGATTGCCCAAATCTGCGATTTTGGATAAAAAAGGGCGGATTTCGTCATGCTGAAGCCGCTTCAAGTGACAGAGTCGTCCCAATTCTATTGAGCCAACCCATTTTTAAATCAACAACCACGCCCTGATCGAAGCTCCCGCTGTCAGGCTCTTGCATCAGTCGATTCGACTGATGTAAGGCCGATTTGCGAGACTTCGATTGATGCGCTTTAGCCGCCAAACCAACCCGTCAGTCATATGAAATCAAAACGCCAACCCGTCCACATCCAGCACGGCAGCCCAGTTCTCCAGGAGATGCGTGGAAGGCTCCGACTGCCCGTGATGGTGGCGATGATCAGCTGTTTTGCCTTGTGGACTCCTTTGGCCAATGGCGCGACGCTTCTTTGGGATGGAGGAGCCGGAACTTGGGATACGACATTATTGAAATGGAATGGCAGCGGCCAGGCGTGGGCGAACGGAGGTGATACTGCGCAATTTAATTCAGGAACCGGACTGGTCACCTTGGGGGTGCCGATCACGGCTGGCATGCTGGATGTGCAGGTGGGGGGCTATACTTTCACGGGCGGTGCTAACAAGCTGACGCTGCTGGGAACAGGCTACAATGGAGCGAGCAACAATCCGCGTGGCATCTCTCTGATCGCGCCAAGTGGCACCATTGGTGCAACGACGAACTTCACAACGATCAATGCGGACACGATTTTGGGGGCTTCGCAAAATTGGGGCACGGGCATTTTCTCCAAGCTGGTTCATACGGGCATCATCAGTGAGAGTGCGCTGGGCTATGGCATTACCAAGGACGGGCTGGGCACGATGGTGATCTCGGGTAATAACACCTTTACTGGACAACTCACTGTGGACAATGGGGTGTTGGTCGTGACAAGCGCCGCCGCACTTGGACTGGGGACTGCAAGTGTACAGGTCAATGGTGACCGCAACACCTTTGGGGGCACGCTGCAACTCGCGGCCCCAACGCTCGGCGGCACAGGCATTACGACCTCGCGCAACTTCTTCCTCAGCGGCAGCGGTGTGGTGCCTGGAAATGCGATCACGACGGGTGCGTTCGTTCTGTCTCAGGGCGCGCTGACAAGCATCGGCAACAACACGATCAGCGGCAGTGTGACGACGGGCAGCTTTGTGGAAAACCGCATCTCGCAGGCCTCAGTTGGCGGCACGCTCACTCTGACTGGTCCGGTGACGTTGGGAGCAGGCGTGGAGACTCTTTTCGTCGGTGCTGGGAACTACAATGTCACGGGCCTGATCGCTGGCACGGGAACCATGTTGAAAACCAACTATGGCTCCTTCTTGACCACGAACACCATGGTTCTTTCCAATGCGGCCAACACCTTTTCAGGCAGAGTGCGCATTGATGCCGGTACGCTGCGGGTGGCGAATGCTGGTGCGCTCGGCACCAGCACGGCGGCCAATGCGATTGAGTTCGGCAACGGCACGGCAGCCAACGCGGTGCTTGAGGTGCGCACTGATGCGGCCAATGTGGGATCATTCAGCACCAAGAATGTGAGCACGGCGACCAACAGCGGCACCATTTTTGTAGATCGAGCCGTGGGTGGTTATGGTGTGGGAAATTTGAACCAGACGGTGGATTTCGGCGCTTTCACATACACAGCCGTGGGCCCCCGCACTCTGCTGATCAATGGCCGAAATGGCTATGGCTTCTCCATCGGCACAGTCGGAACGAATGTGGCTGGAAATGGTGCGGGTAATGCGGCCTTCCAGACTGGAACCGTCAACGGCCTGACGACATTGGATGGCAACGTCACGGTGGGTGATGCCACAGCGGGGCGCTTCTTTGTGCCGATCGCGCAAGGGGATATGGTCTTCAACGGGGTGGTGCTCACTGCTGGCGCGGGCGGTAGCAACAACTTCGCCAAGCAGGGGGCTGGCAGTCTGACATGGAACCCAGGTGCAGCTAGCTCTGCAATCACAGGAACCATTCGTCTCGATCAAGGAACGACGGCCATCAACAACATTACCAACGCCTTTGGTGCTGCGGCCACATTGCAATTTGGCTCTGGAACCACAAGCACGACGGTGGGTACGCTTAAATATACCGGGGCAGGGGAAACGTTGGCTCTACCGATCGCGGTAAGCGGCACGACGGGCAACGCAGTGATCATGAGTAGTGGTAGTGGGCCACTAGCGATCACTGGAGCGGTTACGGCACCGACTGCCGGAGCAAAAGCGCTGCTTTTGGGTGGCAATAATGCGGCCCTCAATGACTTCCGCAGCGCACTTCCAGCGGCCAATTTGGCAATCCTTACCAAAGTGGACAGTGGCACATGGCAACTTTCCACTGGCACCAATCTTTATCAGGGAGCCACGAATATCGCAGGCGGTACGCTTAAGGTCCTAGCCAATGCTGCCACCACTTCCACCAACATCGACAACCTATCGAATCTAGTCTTTGCTCAAGACGCCTTGGGCGCGGTGTTGTTGAAGGGGAACGGTTTTGCTGGTGGCACCTTTGAGTACACGGCAAATGCTGCTGGCAGCACGGAGGTGATGGCGGCGTTGAATTCCGCCGCAGGGAACAACACGTTGCGGATCGTTCGACCAGCGGGTGCCACGGGTAATGCTCAAATGACCTTCAGCAGTCTTACGGCGCCTGCTATTGGTTCATCGCTCAATTACGAGATTAGTGGCCCGGGAACGAACGGTGCGAATTTCAAACTCAATGTCACGGGCCTGGCGGCGGGCTTCATCAATCCGCATGCGTATTTTGGTGGGTCCAACTTCGCAGTGAACGACACCACCGGTGGCGTGGGCAGCTTTTTCTGGCGCGCGCCTCTCTATACAGGTGCTGCGGAAGGCGTTACCAGCGCCACGGCACTCACAGCGGCGCTGCACAACCAAATCACTGGCAGCTTTGCCACGAACTCGATCTCGATCACCAGCCTGCGAAACAGTGGTGCCAATACACTGACGTTGAACGCGGCCCAGACGCTGACCATAGGTGGTGCAACTGGGGGCGGCATCATTCAGACTGGTGGCAATGGGGTGATCACTGGTGGGACTGGCGTGACGACCGCCACTGCGGGCGATCTCGTGGTGCGGGTGGACACTGGTAACACGCTCACACTCAGCACACCGATCCTCGCCACCACGGCGGGTGGTTTGACGAAGAATGGGAATGGTACGCTCATCCTCGGTGCGGCGAATTTGCAGACGGGAACCACGGTGATCAATCAGGGCACATTGCAGCTTTCCACCGGGGGCACCATCAGTGGAGTCAATCGGCCGCTGACGATCCGACAGGACGGCACTCTTGATCTCAATGGTGTCAGCACCGGAACCTCCGTGGGTGTCTTGAACGGTGCAGGATCGATCACCAACACAGCAGCGACGGCACCAGCAACACTTACGATTGGCAACGGCGCATTTGCAGCCACCACCAACGCCGTGTTCACCGGCACCATTATCAATCCCAACGGCCCGGGCGGCGCGCTGGTAAACGTCACTCTAACGGGGGCTCCAGCGGCTACCTTCACGCTGAACCAGGCGCTCACCGGAGCGAACTCCTACACAGGCGTGACCACCATCGCCAACACGGGCGCGGGCACGGTCGTGCTTCAGGCCAACTCGCTGGCAAACATCGGGTCGAATAGCTCTATTGGACGCGGTGATAGCACAAGTGCCGCCACCAACGCGGCCAGCTTGGTCTTCAGTGGAGGTGTGCTTAGCTACACAGGTTCCAACGCCAACATTTGGCAGGAGACCCAGACGCCGAGCGTGGCCATCGACCGTCTTTTCACTTTGGCGGGAAACGGCACCATCCAGTCCAACGGCCAGTTCGGTAACAACATTCTCGGTGCGGGTGTGGCTAACAATGCGACGCTGATCTTCAATAACGCGGCTGGAGCCGTGGCCTTCTCTGGGACGGTTGGCGCACGCACGTTGACGCTGGGCGGCAACTCCACGGGAGATAACGAAATGGGCATTCAGCTCCTAGAAAGTGGCGGTTACACGTTGGGTTTGACCAAGGCGGACGCGGGCCTGTGGGTGCTCAGCAACACGGCCAATGCTTACACTTTGCCCACGACGATCACGGCAGGTCAACTGCGGGCAAATTACAATGGTCTCGTTACACTGCCCACCACCAGTAATCTGCGCCTTGCAGGTGGTGTTTTGGAATCATCGGGTATATTCAGTCGTAACATCGGTGTCACGGGTGCTGATGTGCAGTGGACGGATGTGGCGGGCACTGGGGTGAACTTAAATGGTGGTTTTGCGGCTGCGGAGTCAAAGTTGACGGTTAATTTAGGTGGTGCCAACGCCAGCGTGAACTGGGGCACGGGCGGCATTGGTAATGGAACTGGCGCGCTGATTCTGAACTCGACCACCGCACTTTCCGAAGTGGAAATCACCAATCCAATCAATCTTGCTGGCACGGCGATCACAGCGACGCGCTTGATCACGGTGAATGACAACACCACCACCGGCACCGACTTTGCCACGATTTCCGGTAATATCAGCGGTGTGGCCAATGCCAACATCACCGCGCTGACCAAGAACGGTGCAGGGACACTGATCCTCACTGGGGCGAACACTTTCGTCGGCGCAGGCACAGGCGGTGCGTTTGAACTTCAGGCGGGCACGCTCGTCATCAATTCATTTGCCTCCGGCGGGCCGCTGGGTGATGCCACTGCGCCGACCACCACGGGGCGTTTAATTCTCTCTGCTACCACAGGTGGGCCGAGTTTGTTGCAATATGTTGGCCCTGGTGAGACGGTCAATCGCCGCATTGATCTTGCCGGGGTGCAGACGGCGGCGAGTACGGTGCGTATCGACAGCAGTGGCAGTGGCGCGCTGAGACTGACGAATATCGTGAACACGGCCACGGGCTTGTTCACGCGCACGTTGGAACTTCGAGGCACAAACACGGACTTTAACGAAATCTCTGCAAGTCTCACAGACGGCACTCGGCCGTTGCAGATCAGCAAGCAGGATGGTGGCTACTGGGCGCTGACTGGGGCAAACACCCACACGGGCGGCACTACTGTGGGC
>JANOBP010000362.1:0-1667 GCA_031411715.1 Verrucomicrobiaceae bacterium
GGTTCGACGAAGCCCGCTACCGCGCCATCGCTCGGGATCTCGCCAGCATCGCGCCCAAGTTCCGTGCTGATCTCTTCCTCCAGACCGTGCTGGATGGCCTCGCCGCCCGCAGTCTCATGCAGCGCCTTCATCAGTGTTCCATCGCCGTCCATGCCGCGCTTCCTGGCACCTTTCCACAGCAGATCCGCGTCCTGCAAAAGCTCGCGCCACGCATCGATCACGGCTTCATCACCATCTTCCTCTCCGACTTCGTCGCCACCTTTGGCCGTGATGACTTCGACTTCTCCATGGAAGCCCTGCGCGCCTTCACCGTCTTCGGCTCCGCCGAATTCGCCGTGCGGCCCTTCATCCTCGCGGATCAGGCCCGTGCGCTCAAGACCCTCCACATGTGGACTGCCGACTCCGATGAAAAAGTCCGCCGCCTCGCCAGCGAGGGCTCTCGCCCGCGCCTGCCCTGGGGCATGCGCCTCACCGCCCTCGTGAAGGATCACGCACCCTCCGCCGCCATTCTGGAGGCCCTGAAAAACGACGACTCACTCTTCGTCCGTCGTTCCGTCGCCAATCACCTCAACGACATCACCAAAGACCATCCCGACTTCGTTTTGAGCCGCTTGGAGTCCTGGGACCTCGGGCAGCCGAACCTCCGTTGGATCGCCAAACACGCCTGCCGCACGCTCATCAAGCGCGGCCATCCTCGCGCCCTAAAACTCTTCGGCTTCGGCCAAAAAGCCGCCCTCACCGCCAGCTTGCAGGCCACACCGACACGGCTCGCACTCGGCCAGCGCCTCACCTTGAGCGCCGCCATCACCTCCACCTCGGCGCGCCCCCAGCGTCTCGCCATCGACTACGTCATTCATTACATCAAAGCCAGCGGCAGCAGCGCCGAGAAGGTCTTCAAATGGACCGAACTCGACCTCCCCGCCCGCGCCACACTCGACCTCACCAAAACCCAAATCATCCGCGACTTCACCACCCGCAAGCATTACCCCGGCTCTCACCGCATCGACCTCCAAATCAACGGCCATCGCGTCGCGGAGACGCAGTTCGTCATCAAGTAGCCCAGTCGCGCCGCGACTGGTAACTCAAGACGCCTCTTTTGCTGAACCATTGCTGCCAATGATCGATGGCTATGCGTCCGCTAGCTTGATTTCGAGAACCTTAACATGACGGTCTGCGAAGTCCTCCCAAAAAGTGATCGCATACCGCCCACACACGTTCACATCCAGTCTTCGGCCTCGGTCATCGGATTCAATGTAGTCGCTATACTTCGATGGATACGCCTGAATTTCACGCATTCGACGATGTATTCGCCGCTGCTCAGCTTTCTTGAGACCAGCTAGAAACTCCAGTGCGTCGCAGTCGATGAGAAGACGATAGTTCATTCATCTGACGCATCATCGACAAGGCCCAATCGACGTTCGGCCTCTTCTAGGGTGACCCAGCGTGAAGGGTCCGGGTCATCCAACTTGGCAGTGAGTTTTTTCATTGCCTCGGGATCGCGCTGATGACGCAGCGATACGAGGAAAGCTTGAAACTTCCGCACTTGCTCGTCCGGCCAGGACGAAACTTCGTTTTGAATGGCTTCGAAGGTCATATGAGGAAAGTAAGCGGTAGGCGTTGGAACTTCAACAGCTCAATATATATCCGGCTCCGGCACCGCCGGGCCG
>JANOBP010000363.1:0-4866 GCA_031411715.1 Verrucomicrobiaceae bacterium
CGCATCTTCTCCACCGGCCACTCCAACGGCGGCGGCTTCACCTACCTCCTCTGGCAGATGCGGCCAGACACACTCACCGCCGTCGCACCCTCTGCATCGGCTGCACGCGCCACACAGGGGGATCTCAAGCCCAAGCCCGCCATGCACATCGCTGGCACGGGCGATCCACTCGTCAAATACACCTGGCAGGCCGCCACCATCGCCGCCGTAAAGCAACTCAACTCCTGCGCCAGCGAAGGCACCCCATGGGCCAAAGACTGCACCCTCTTTCCCTCCAGCAGCGGCCATCCCTTCATCGCCTACATCCATCAGGGCACCCACCAGTTCCCCGCCGAGGCCCCCGCGCTCATCGCACGCTTCTTTAAGGAGCAAGCCGCCGCCGTGAAGCCCTAACAAACGAGGACGTAAAAGACAGCGATGGCCGAATGGATGGATTGACGATTGATGAACAAGGATTGATTCGCTTCGCTTCACCCTGCGGGCTCCTTTCAGTCGTCTGTCTCACTTTGCTCGGCTGCTGATTGCAGAGGTCACTCCCTTTCGCGAACACGCCACATCCTTCAAAAATCAAAAATCGTTGTTCATCAATCGTCAATCCGGCCATCGCTGTCCTTTTTCTCCCTCCCATCCTAAAACAACCATGCATCCCCTGCTCCGCTCCACCCTCCACGGCAGCTTCGGCTTCACCCTCGTCAGCCTCGCCGCCTACTCCATCTGGGCCTTCGCACCCCGCCTCGGCGGCAGTGAGATCGGCATGTACATCCTCATCGCCCTCGTCTTCCTCGGCGGCAGCGGCCTCACCATGAGCGGACTTCTCACCGGCCCGTCGCGCCTCCGCCGCTTCTACACCCTCTTCATTCCCGCCTTTACCAGCTACGCCATCCTTTGGTCACTCGCCTGGTTCGTCATCAAAGACCGCCCTGGAGAGTGGATCGGAGCCATCTCGGGCATCCTCTTCTTCGCCGCCTTCGCCTGGCTCAGGCTCGGCCGCCCTCGCGGCTTCTGGCTTGCCACCATCGTCCTCTTCGCTCTGCACACCTTGGGCTACTTCCTCGGCGGGCAATGCATGTACGGCCTTCTCCACTCTGGCATCTCCGGCTGGACCAAGCCCCACGTCGCCATCCTAGCCAAGCTCAGCTGGGGACTCTGCCATGGCATCGGCTTTGGCGCTGGCATCGGCTTCGCCCTCGGCCGCTGGCAGCAGCCGTGACCAGTCACGCGAAATCCAAAATCACCTTGCCGTTGCGACCGCTTTCCTGCGCACGCTGGATCGCCTTCACGTAATCCTTCATCGGCACGATCTCATCGACCGCTGTGAACAGCTCACCCGCCAGCACCATCTCTGTCAGCGGCTCCAGCACATCATACAGCTGCTCCCGCGTCGATTTCTCGAACCATTTCGTCACCCACAGGCCGCGCAGACTCAGATTTTTGAAAATCAGAAACTTGTTCGGCACCTTCAGACTCCGGCGACTCATCGCCCCATAAGTCACCATCGTTCCTTCACTCGAGAGCAAGTCCATCAGCCGGATCGCACTGTCACCACCCACCGCATTCGCCGCCAGCTTCACCGTCGCCTTGCCCAGCAGTGCCTTCGCCTCCGCCACGCACTCATCCGAGTCCAGCACCACCGCATCCGCCCCCAGCGCCTTCAGCTCGCCCACCAGCTCCTCACGCCGCACTAGATTCAGCGTCCGCAGGCCAAAACGTTTCGCGATCTGGATCCAAGCGCGGCCCACACCCGAGTTCGCCCCGTTTTGCACCACCCAGTCACCCGCCTCCAGCTCCGCATACTCCTTCAGCATGATCCACGCCGTCACCGGATTGATCCGCAGCATGCTCGCCTGCACCGGATCGATGTGTGACGGCACCTTCGCAAAGGCATGCTCCGGTGCCGTCAGGTGCTGCACCCAGCATCCCGTCCCCAGCAGCGGCATCACCACATCACCCTTCATCAGCGACTTCACCTCCGGCCCCAGCTCCTCCACCTCACCGCAGCCCTCATGTCCCGGGATGCATGGCGGATGCGGCACGCGGCCATAAGTCCCCTCCATGAAATTCAGATCCGCCGGATTCACCGGCGCATACCGCATCCTCACCCGCACATCATGTCCCAGCGGAGTCGTCACCTCACGCTGTGCCAACTCCAGCACCTCAGTCGGATTCCCTGTCTTCAAGAACTGCAAAAAACCAGATTTCATATCCCCATACTACCCCAGCCTTCCAGTCAATCAACCCACCGCTCGGACTCATAGCACCCCTACAGCCGATCGCAGCATGACGGGAGAGCGGAGACTATCGCACTCGTATCCATCGGTCCACTTCCGCCAGCGCACGGGCGCGGGCGTGCTTGAAGTCGTTGTCCCACCAGCCTTGGCCGGAGCTTTTGCGCGGTGGCGCTCATGCTCTGCCCGCTGGTGCGCCGTGTGAACGGCTTGATGCCTTCCCTGAACTTCTTCAAACTTTTGGGTCGGATGAACCGGCAGCCGAGCAGCAGCGAGACGTCTTCTGCGGATGCAGTTCCAGCCCGGCTTGGGCGGCCCACTCGCGCAACGTTGCCTGGGCGCTCTGAGCGGCTTCGGCGCTGTGACATAGGATCACCATGTCGTCGGCATACCTGACCATCTCGTATCCGCTTTGACTCATCATATCAGAAGTGCCCGGCGGAGTTCATCCACCTCGTAGAGCCTGGCTTTTGCAGCCTTACGCTAGAATGCCTTACAGCTTCGCCAGCGCCGCCAATTTCTCCCCCGCCGCATGCAGCGTGTCTTCTTTCTTGGCGAAGTGGAAGCGGATGAAGCGGTGCTCGGGCTCGCGGAAGAAGCTGCTGCCGGGGACGCCGGCGACGCCGATGGTTTTGACGAAGTATTCGGAGGCCTCGATGTCGGTGGCGAAGCCTAGCGATGAGATGTCGAGCATGACGTAGTAAGCGCCTTGGGGCTCGGTGAACGGGAGGCTGGTGTGGCGGAGGTGGGAGAGGAAGACGTCGCGCTTGGCAGTGTAGTGGGCGCGGAGGGCGGCGTAGTAGCTGTCAGGCAGCGTGAGGCCGGCGATGGCGGCTTCTTGGAGCGGTGCGGCAGCGCCCACGGTGAGGAAGTCATGCACTTTGCGCGCTTGCTGGATGATGTGCGGTGCGGCGTGGACGTAGCCGAGTCGCCAGCCGGTGATGGAGTAGGTTTTCGAAAGCGAATTGCAGGTGATGACGCGGTCGGCGGCTCCGGGAAGCGAGTTCATATAGACGTGCTCGTGCGGCGCATAGACGATGTGCTCGTAGGGCTCATCGGTGATGACGAAGGCATCATGCTTTTCAGCGAGATCGAGGATGAGTTGCAATTCGGCGCGGGTGAAGACTTTGCCGGTGGGATTGGAGGGATTGCAGACGATGATGGCCTTAGCGCCTTGTTCAAAGGCGCGTGCGAGTTCAGCGGGATCGAAGTCGAAGTTCGGTGCACGCAACGGGACATAGATGGGCTCTGCGCCGCTGAGGATGGCATCAGCGCCGTAGTTCTCGTAGAAGGGCGAGAAAATGATGACTTTGTCACCGGGATCACAGCAGGTCATCATGGCGCACATCATGGCCTCGGTGCTGCCGCAAGTGACGACGAGGTTTTGATCGGGATCGACCGGGACGCCGGAGAAGTGCGTGATTTTGGCCGCGAGTGCCTGCCGGAAGCGCGGTGCGCCCCAGGTGACGGCATATTGATGATGCGGTCCGCGAGTCGCACGCTCCAGCGCGGCTAGGATCTCTTCCGGTGGATCGAAATCAGGGAAGCCTTGGGAGAGATTGATCGCGCCGTGTTGATTCGACAGCCGCGTCATGGCGCGGATGACGGATTCGGTGAAGTGGGAGAGACGGGCGGCTGTCTTTTGCATAGCGGGGGATATTTGAACCGCTGATATGACGCTGATTTGACGCTGATAAAATGGATTATTAGCGTCTTGTTAGCGTCCCATCAGCGGTTTGAAGGCATCCCAAGTGGAATGCTGTTTGCGATCATCGGCAGCTTCGGCAATCTGCAGCGATGCGCGAAGCGGCAATCCAGATCATTGAGAAACTTACGGCGGCGGGGCACCTGGCACTGCTGGCGGGTGGATGCGTACGAGACATGCTGCTGGGGCGTGAAGCCAAAGATTACGATGTGGCGACGAGTGCACGGCCTGAACAAGTAGTGAAGCTTTTTCCCGGTGCGAAGACCGTGGGAGCGCACTTTGGTGTGGTGGTCGTGCGTGTCGGGAAGAGCGATTTCGTCGAGGTGGCGACGTTTCGCAGCGATGGCAGCTACTCGGATGGCCGCAGGCCGGACAGCGTGGTTTTCTCCACGCCGGAGATGGATGCGGAGCGTCGTGACTTCACGGTGAATGGCCTGTTTTATGATCCGCTGGCCAAGAAGATCATCGACCACGTCGGTGGTGAAAAAGATCTCAAGATGGGCCTGCTGCGGGCCATTGGAGTGGCCAAGGATCGCTTTGAAGAAGATCGCCTGCGCCTCATGCGCTGCGTGCGCTTCGCCACCGTGCTCGGTTTTGACATCGAGCATGCGACTTGGGAATCGGTGTGCGGTTTGGCCGATAAAATCACCAGCGTGAGCATCGAGCGAATCCGCGAGGAGTTCATCAAGATCATGCTGCATGAGAACCGCGTGCGCGGATTCGACCTGCTGGTCAATTCCGGCCTCATGAAGCACATCCTGCCGGAAATCCTCGTGCTCCAAGGCTGCGAGCAGCCACCGCAGTTTCATCCTGAGGGCGATGTCTTCATCCACACCCGCCTCATGCTCAGCCTACTGCCTGCTGAAGTCAGCCTGCCGCTCGTCATGAGCGTTTTGCTCCATGACATCGCCAAACCGGCCACGCAGACACGCGATG
>JANOBP010000364.1:0-4652 GCA_031411715.1 Verrucomicrobiaceae bacterium
TGGAAGCTCACGGATACGGATAACGACGGCGTCGCTGACCAACGGGAGATGATCGTCGGCGGCTTCGATTACACCGGCAATGCCGCCGATATCCACGGCCCGTTTTTGCATCCCAATGGCCGCCTCTACTGGTGCCACGGCCGCAAAGGCCACGATGTGAAGCAAAAGGACGGCACCCTCGTCGATGCCTCGCTCGCCTGCGGTATCTGGAGCTGCAAACCGGACGGCAGCGACGTCGCCTGGCACTCGCTCGGCTGCGGCGACAACCCCGTCGAAGTCGATTTCACCCGCAGCGGCGACATCATCGGCGTGCAAAACCTCTACTACACCCAGCCACGCGGCGACACCATCATCCACTGGCTCTACGGCGGCGTCTATGAGCGCAGCGACCAGCTCAAAGCCATCGCACATTTGCCTCGCACTCTCGAGACGATGCCCGTCATGTACAACTTTGGCCACGTCGCCGTCAGCGGCTGCTGCTTCTGGAAAATGGCGAACCGCGAACCTCGAACCGAGAACTTCATGGTCACGCACTTCAACACCCAGCGCCTCGTCCGCATGGAACTTACCCCCAGCGGCAGCACCTACAAGGCCGTCGAAAACGAATTCCTCAAGCTCCACAACCCCGACATCCACCTCACCGACGTCATGGAAGACGCCGATGGCTCCCTCCTCCTCATCGACACCGGCGGCTGGTTCCGCATCGGCTGCCCAAGCAGCCTTATGGCGAAGTCGGATCTGCTTGGTGCGATCTATCGCATCAAGCCGAAGAAGTTGCTGCCGGTCACAATCGTATCCAGGAGCGCGGACGCCCCCGTCCGCCAAACGGACCTCAAATCCCAAATCGCCGCACTCAAATCGGATGATGCTCACACACGACGACATGCTCTGGAGTCCATCGCCGTAACTATACCAGAAGACATCGAAGTCGCGTCCGCAGTTATGCTGGTTCTTAACGCTCAGATTGATCATCCGACAGAACATCTGTGCCAGTTGGTGCTAACCAAGTATTACGACATGCAGTGGAACCAGAAGAAGAAAATTAATATGCACACGGCCTATGAACGCGCGGCTGAATCACTGGGGAAAAAAGAACGGCTCTCCTTACTTACCAAACTTGGTGTGGCCATGGCACTTACACCAACAAATGCGCCTGAGCGCCTGATGTTGGGCGCAGGCCCCGCAGGAGCACTTGACTATCCGGACGAAACTTTGGTGGGTTATCAAATTCGGTGCGCAAAACTGGTCCCAGGTTGTGTTCCGTCCCTCGCAGAAGTCTTTGGCATGTGGTTGAACGAAGATAAAACCTGGATTCGCCGCATCCCGCCAATGCGTGAACTGGTCGCGCATTATCTCTCGTCCCAAGAGATTCAAGGTGTTGTCACATTAATGCTCGACCACGCCTCCGCTGAGGTGCGGGCCACGGCACTGAACATTCTCGCCAACCAAAGCGCTGGCGTGAGCAACGACGCCTGGCTTCCCGCGCTCGACAAGCTGCTCGCCGAGGCTCCAACGCCGCTGGTTCTCGACGCGATCAAGAAACTGAAGTCACCGCACTTCGACAGCGCGCTCCAGGACATCGGCGCCGATGCGAAACGCCCGCTTTCGATCCGCTTGAAGGCACT
Source organism: Verrucomicrobiaceae bacterium (assembly GCA_031411715.1). Classification (GTDB taxonomy): domain Bacteria; phylum Verrucomicrobiota; class Verrucomicrobiia; order Verrucomicrobiales; family Verrucomicrobiaceae; genus Prosthecobacter. The sequence continues at coordinate 1,626 of JANOBP010000364.1, forward strand.
CGACTCCGCGAAGTCGGTCAAACTCACCGGCGAGACCTTCGACATGGTCAAAAATGTGCTCGCCGATGCCGCATCGTCCTCTGCGGCGAAGATTCAGGCTGCGGGCATGCTTGCGAGTGCTCCCATCGCGAAGGAGCAGATGGCGGCGGTTGCGCCGCTTTTGGCCACGGTGGGTCCGGTGGAGCTCAAAACGCTGCTACCACTTCTCAAGCGCCACAAAGATGCCGAGATCGCCAAGATGCTCGCTCGCGAGATCGCGAGGAATCCGGCCATCGCCAGCCAGCAGGAGAGTTTATACCGCACCGCACTGGCCGATCTGCCGCCGGAGATTTTTGAGACGATCATCCTGCCTGCCTACAACTCAGCTGTGGCCGCCAGTGAGGCCAAGAAGCGCCAACTCGGCCCCATGGCAGAAAAAGTCGTCTCCAATGGTGACGCGGCCAGTGGCCAAAAGCTTTTCACCATTGGCAAAGGCACCTGCATCGCCTGTCACAAGGTCGGTGACACCGGCCGCCCTATCGGCCCCGACCTTTCCCACATCGGAGCCATCCGCACTGAGCGCGATCTCCTCGAAAGCATTCTCTTTCCCTCAAACACGCTCGCCCGTGACTACGAGGCTCACGTTATCGAAACCAGCGATGGGCAGCAAACCCTGGGTGTCATCAAGAGCCACACGGCGGAGGGACTTCTCGTTATTGATATCGCGGGCCAGGAAAAGACCATCGCCCATCAACTCATCACTGGTGACACACCACTCCCAACCAGTCTCATGCCCGCTGGACTCGACCAGACCCTATCTGAGAACGAGCTTCTCAATCTTGTCGCATGGCTGCGCACTCTGAAGTGATTGCTCATCCTCAAACTTGAGAAATACGTGGGCAAATCTCCCAAGACTCAATTTTGCAAGGATTGATCAGGACCAGATTCCCATATCAGAATTGAGTATCGATACCTTCGGCCCCCAGTATCAGTATTCGTTTTCTTGATTGGCCGAGAGGTTATCACCTTTGCGATGGAGACTCACACTCGAATGGAACCCGTCGCGCTGTCTTATATAGAAACTGCCGGCTACTGAACGACACGTTCGCTTACAATCTCGCCATCCAGCATCCTCATTACAGCTTAGCCGCAACCACGGGGCACATTCCCCTCTCACCAAACGGGCCGCGGACACCGTTCTGGAATGTGATAGACCTCTAGGCCTCTGGCTCTTTGGAGTGTCCCAATGGCTGCGCAAAGCTTCAGAGGCTTCTAGCACTCCAAAATACCACCTCGCTCCCGATGAGCCAAATTAAATGGCTGGAGGAAGTCCGAAAACCCACTTGGGCACTCAGCTTCAACAGGCAAGCCCCATTGGATACGCAGTTTGTATCGCGACCTGAGAGTAAGCCGCTCTTCAGGCCTTGTTTCAGCACTTTTGAACCAAATTAGCCGCCAGGACACTCCTGCCGCAAACCTGGTCACGAGATCCATCCCAACCCAATTGGCGCTGATACGGGAGACGAGCTGCCTTTCACCCATTGATGTCGGGTGGGGCTAAAACCGATCCCTCATCTTGAGGAATCACAGCTACCAAAAAAAGTAAATAAGCCATCACAGGCATTACTCCGGTGAACCGCCGACACATATGGTTTTTACATAATTTTGAGTTAATCATGAAGAATTTGTTGCTCCAACTATAATTTCCATTACAGTGGTTATAGTTAATCAACAAACACCATGAACTCACTCGTTCGCACTCTCCTTACCCTCGCCGCCGTCATCGCTCTCTTCGGCGCGACAACTGCCTCCGCTCAAATGGGTTATGCTGCCGGACACTATGCAGCACCTCAAGCCCAAGCCGCCTACCAGCAGCAAGCAGCAGCTTACGCACAAAACCAAGCCGCATGGGCTGCCTATTACCAGCAGCAGGCCAACGCCCAAGCTTGGGCTGCTTACAATGCCCAGCAGGCTGCCGCTCGCGTTGCTCCTCGTCAGCCAGCTCCAGTTCCTCGTGCAGTCGCTGTTGTCCGCTCCGCACCCCAGGCTCCCGCTTCACCTGCAGCTTCTGTTGGCAATTCTGCGATCCGCTTTGACGGTCGTTTTGCGAGCGTCGGCCAAACCGCCCCTAAAGCCCTCCAGTTCGCCGTTTACGCTGCGAACACTCTCCAGAATAAGCCTTACGTTCTCGGTGCCGGCCATCGCAACATTGAGGACAGCGCTTATGACTGCTCCAGCAGCACTTCGTATGTCCTCATCAAGGCCGGCCTTCTTAATCGCTGCCTTTCCAGCAAAGAATTCGCTAATTATGGTGAAGCTGGCCATGGCCGCTTTATGACCATCTGGGTCAAGCCTGGTGAACATGTTTTCATGACTATTTGCGGTCTTCGCATGGACACGAGCGGTCAGATCACTGGCGAGGGCCCACGCTGGCGCACCAAGAGCCGCAGCTTCGCTGGCTTCAGCCCTCGTCATCCTGTTGGCATGTAATTCTCAATTTTGCGACTCGATTCTCAGTCACGAAATCAACAAAACTGATCAAAACCAAAACTCACTATCATAGCAGCCACAACCAATCAAATCTGAAAATCCAAAACCAGAAGACCAAATCTCCAATTATCAAAAATACGAATCATATGAAAACGAACACCTCCAACCACCTCGTCAGCGAAACCCCAGAAATCACCCTCGGCTGGAGCTCGATGCCCGCTTATGGAGAAGTGCTCCCCGACCTCATTTGTGCACAGCACCTCGACATCCACGCCGCCGTTGCTGCGGACCCAAGAGATAACAACACTCTGCTAACCTCCTTCTGGGAAACTTTTCGCAGCACGATGGCACTAGCAGCTTAAAAAAACACCAAAGCTCCAGATCCAACAGATCTCAAAGTTGTGAGTCAGATAAGGCCCGCTAGCATGCGACTCATGAACCCACCTGGACTTGATAATCTCCTGACCTGCCTGCGCTTTCGTTCCGTTTCTACCGACTCCAGTCGGCGCGAGGAGGTCCGAGCGTGCGCGGACTGGCTTTTGGCAAAAGTGAGAGACC
>JANOBP010000365.1:0-5319 GCA_031411715.1 Verrucomicrobiaceae bacterium
CGAACTTATACACCCCCGGCGCCAGCGTCATCCCGCCCAGATTCTGGCCCGTCAGGATCGTGTTCACCGGCAGCCCCGCGATGGTATTGAAGGCTGTGATCGTGTCTGCACGCGCAGTGCCCGCCAGTGAGGCCGCCCCCGTGTAGATTGTCCCGGTCACGCTCCCCGGCGGGAAACCCGTGATGGCCAGCCCCGGACTCACGCCCAGATTACCCACCAAGATGGTAGGCCCTGTGTTGGTCACCGTGGAGCCCCCGAGCACGGAAAATGTCTGCGCCGTCCCCAGGCTCTGCGCCTGTGCCGGTGCTCCCATCATCATGCCCCCGACAATGAGCCCCAGACTACAACAAGCCGCCCGCCATACGCAGTGACTTGTTCCAAGGGGGACTGAGATACGTTTGTCGAGAGTGTTCATGCGGGTGGGTTGGTTTTTGAGAGTGGATCGCGTTTGACGCATCAACCCTCGCCCTCTCCACCCTCCGCCAACAATGGGGTGAACCCCTACTTTCGGATCACTGTGCAAACGGTGGTTTCTGTTGGCTTGTCGTGAGACGTGAAAGCACTTAGCACTTCACCTTGAAGGCCTGACGTGTAATATCACGCAAATGCAGCCGCCAACCCGCACTTCCGCACCGGAGATCCGTGACCATGAGACGTTGCGTCTTATCGGGCGTGGGGCTTTTGGTGAGGTGTGGCTGGCGCGGAGTGCCACGGGTGTGCTACGCGCGGTCAAAGTCGTCTGGCGTGAGGATTATGACAAGCCGGACTCCTTTGAGCGCGAGTTCGAAGCGCTTAAGCGCTTCGAGCCGATCTCACGCCGACATGAAGGACTGGTGCCCATTCTCCAAGTTGGTCGCAACTCGCAGGATGGTTTCTACTACTACGTCATGGAGCTGGCCGATGATCTCGATACGGGCCGTGACATCCAGTTCGACACTTATAAGCCGCACACACTTGGTTTGCAGATGAGCCGTGACAAACGTCTCAAGGCTGAGGCCTGTGTGCAAGTCGGGGCCAACATTGCTGAAGGACTCGACTACCTGCATCGCAACATGCTCATCCACCGCGATGTGAAGCCCTCCAATCTCATCTTCATTGATGGGAAGTGCCGCCTGGCGGACATCGGGCTGGTGGCCTTGCTCGGGCAGCGCAGTTTTGTCGGCACGGAAGGCTTTGTCGCTCCAGAAGGCCCCGGCTCAGCGGCGTCGGATATTTTTTCCCTCGGCATGGTTCTCTATGAGGCCAGCACGGGTAAGGACCGGCTCGATTTCCCAGACATACCCTCCTGTGCAGAGACTGGGGACAAGCTCGAAGTCTGGCGCCGTCTGCATGACGCCATCTGCACGGCCTGCGCACCTCAGGCTAAACACCGCTTCGTCAATGCGAGTGAAATGGCACTCGCACTGCGTGGTCAGCCGCTGCCATCCGATCGTAAAAAGACACTCTGGACCTGGGCTATTGCAGCCGCCGTCACCGTGGCTTTGATCGGTGGTGGCTTGGGCATGTGGCTGGCCAAAAACCAGCGAGCAGCCAATCTGGTGGCCATGCGCAGCAATCAGCCGCGCCTGCAAATCATCACCACACCGCCAGGAGCTGTCGTCTTTGCCGGTCAGGAAAATCTTGGCGTTACACCGCTCGACCTTGAGCCAGCGGAGGGTGTCCCCATTCTCTACCAACTGCGCCTTCCCGGCCATAAGCAGCTCGAGATCGAGCACATCGCCAGTCAGGACCACCCTGCTGTTTTTGACCTCAAAATGGTGGCTTCACGCCTGCCGCAAAAAGGTGAGCCATGGCATAACAGCATCGGCATGAGCTTCAAGCCGGGCGCAGGTGGCCACATCAGCCAGGAGCCCGTCGAGATGAAGTACTTCCGCCGCTTCCTCGAAGCCAGCAACCGCTCCTTTGAAGGCAAGGTCTTGAATACGCAGCCCGCCAAGGACAAGCCCAGCGCTTACATCGTCGTCGTTCCTTCAGGCGATGCCGATGCCTTCCGCTACTGGGTCACGGATGCGGACCGTAGTGATGGCTTCCTCAGTCAGGAGCATCATTATGTCGTCGAGCCCTTTTATTTTGTCGAAAGCGGCCAGACGGATGCCGCTGAGATGCCCGAGGACCGCGACGACACCAACAGCAACAATAGCGAAGAAAAAAACTGGCAGGCCTTTCATCTCCGCGTCGAGCAGCAGACCTACGGCAGCATGAGCGTCCGCAGTCAGCCTGGAAAAGTCCGCGTCTTCATGCATGAGCAATTGCTCGGAGAAACACCCCTCGAGCTACCACGCGTGCGCACGGGTCCATTTGAAATCGAACTGCGGGAGGAAGGCTTTGCCGATGTCGTGCTCGAAGGCGAGGTCAAGGAAGGCGAGCTAGCCGAACTCTTTGCCGACATGCAGACGCGCAAAGCCGTGGACTTCGGTCATGAGTGGAGCACCAACAGCCTTGGCATGCATTTCGTCCCGCTCGGAGATGAGGCCATGATCTCCGCTTGGGAGACGCGCCACCGCGACTACCTCGAATACGTCCGCGCCACCAATGCACGCAAACCGGGCAAGGGTGATGATACCAACAGCTTCAACAAAGGCGGTGCACTTCCCGTCACTGGCATCGACCGCACGGAGGCACGTGCCTTTTGTGCCTGGCTCACCGAGCGTGAGCGCAACTCTGGCCTCATCGGCCCCAAAGACCAATACCGACTACCCACCGATGAGGAATGGAGCCGTGCGGCAGGCCTTCCGCCTGAGCGCGGGGCCACTCCCGCAGAGCGCAATAGCCGCATTCGTGGCGTTTATCCCTGGGGCTATGATTGGCCTCCACCCAAGGGTGTGGACAACCTCGCCGACCCCAACGCCGCCCGCAAAAATAGCCTGGAGCATGTCATCGCTGGCTATGAGGATAAATTCACCAACCTCGCCAGCGTCGCCGCGTTGCCGCCCAATAAAGATGGCCTCTGCGGCCTCGCTGGAAACGTCAGTGAGTGGGTCGATACCGACTTCGAACCGATTCCAGCGCCCAAGCCTACCGATAAGCCAACAGACAAGCCCAAAGTCCTCATGGGCACTCTTCGCGGCGGCAACTGGCGCAGCAGCACTCAGGACGAGCTCCAAGCCTCCATGCGCCTCCCGGTTCCTCCAGACACCCGCCGCAACACCATCGGCTTCCGCATCGTGCTCAAGCGCGGGAAGTAACCATCATGGAGGGCGACGACTCGTCGCCACTCCATATTCTGTGCATCTCCTGTTGGCATTTTGTTCGGAATTGTCCCAATCTGATGGTTCATGAATAGCAGTGTGCAGGAAATTTTGACGATGGTTAACGGGCGACTCCTCACCGGGGACGCGACTTTGCGGATTGTGGGTTTTGCCAATCTGCGCGAGGCACAGGCTGGAGATTTAAGCTTCTTCCATGACGCACGCTATGACTCGCTGCTCGCAGCCACCAAGGCCAGCGCGGTGCTCGTGCCTGCGACATGGAGCAACTGCCCGGAAGGTGTCATCTGCATCGCGGTGGATGATCCTTCACGCTGTTTTGAGAGTGTCGTGGAAAAGTATGGCATCCAGCCCGCACCATTTAAAGCAGGCGTGCATGCCACGGCAGTTGTCGGAGAGGGCGTTAGCTTTGATCCCGCCAAAGTCAGCATCGGCCCGCATGCCGTGATCGAAGACGGCGTGACCCTCGCGGATGGTGTGACCATTGGCGCAGGTTGTTTCGTGGGCTTGGGCTCCAGCATCGGCGCGGACTCCAAACTCTTCGCCAATGTGAGTGTCCACTGCGGCAGCATCCTTGGAGCGCGCGTGATCATTCACTCGGGCGTCGTCGTCGGCGCGGATGGATTTGGATATGAGTTTGAAAACGGCCGCCATCGCAAAGTCCGCCAGGCTGGCATCGTGCAAATCGACAATGACGTGGAAATAGGCGCGGGCACCATGATCGACCGCGCACGCTTTGGCCGCACCTGGATCGGTGAAGGCACCAAGATCGACAACCTCGTGCAGATCGGCCACAACGTCGTGTTGGGAAAGCACTGTATCGTCGTTGCCTGCGTCGCCATCGCTGGCAGCGCGCACATCGGCGACTACGTCGTCATCGCCGCACAGAGCGGAGTGGCCGGACACGTGAACATTGGATCCCAAGCCACGCTCGCCGCACGCTGCGGCGTGACCAAAGACCTGCCTGGAGGTCAGACCTATTTAGGCTTCCCCGCCATCCCCGTCGGCGAAGAACGCCGCCGCCTCGCTGGCATCAATCGGCTACCCCAGCTCGTGGACCGCGTGAAGAAACTCGAGCAAAGCCTCAAGCCTTAGCTCAGCCATCGTGACCTACTAAAGCGCACATCCGCATCAGCCGATTTCGACGCTCCTTCCCACGGCCTCCTCATAAATCTGGTGAAGAAGAAAAGTCTGCTGCGCGCCGATCTTTTGGCCGAGCTGAGCCGAGATGTACATCCCCACCGCGATCAGCAGCATCGCGGTGGCAATCCATAGGCCCCACGCTTGCATGCCCAACCAAAATTGGCAGGCACCCAGCATTCCGGAGAAGATACCGATCGATCCCACCAGCATGTATCCATAGAGAAAGGCCGCCCACACGTTGGTGCTTGGGCCATAGGTACCATCCACGCGGGTTTTTCCTTCGCCTTCAGGCTCAAGGCTGAGGCTCAGACGCGGTGACCAATATTGACTCTCCTTTTCCACCACATGCAGGCTCACATAGCCGGGAAAGCTCTTCACCTCACAGCGCTCAGCATGCGTACGCGCATGATTCACGATCAACTCACACGCCGCCTCCACGCCCAAATCGATCACATGGGAAAAACGCGGACGAAGACGAAAGCTGCTCATACCAATGAGGCTACTAGGTCAGCGCCGGCCACGTCTAGTGCCTCTCTTGTTCAAAACCGAACGATCCTTGTTCTTGGGACCCTTATGTATGTAGGTTTTGGCACAGCCAGCCTACTGCGCGGCAGCGTCCCGGAGTGCGGTGGCAGAGATGCAAGGGGCACCCTTGCATCGCCGACACCGCTCTCGTGATGCCGTTGCGTGCGCTTAGGCCGCAGCGCACCTTTCAGCGCGAGAGAGCGGTGTCGTGCCCTTTCAGGGCGTTGCCACCGCACTCCGGGACGCTGCCGCGACTGCTAAAGGCCTACATTCAAAGCCATCATCATATGGTGACGCTTCACACCCGCCCCGTCGCTTTGGCCATATCAAGGAACCTCGCTGCCTCACCCGCCAGTGCGGCATCCTCACGGAGTTGCTGGGTGGTGTAGGGGAAGCGCGTGCGCCAGTTGGCATCACTCACCACGCCAGGGACGTTGAAGCGGTC
>JANOBP010000366.1:0-24756 GCA_031411715.1 Verrucomicrobiaceae bacterium
TTCCACAGTCGGGTTGCCACGTGAGTCGATAATTTCCCGGCCGATGACCTGGGCGATGATGAGATCTTGCATGAGTTCGATTTATTTAAGTTTTGCTAACAATTGGAGTGATTTCAAGAAGCTTTCTCGAATTCTCCGGGGGAGCGCCGTTCATACACGGCTAAGTGCGTGGTGCAAGGAGCATGCCATATACTGATCTTGCCTTGATCAAAGTGATGCACTTATTTATGGCACCTGCCACAAAGGTGAAAACTTCTCAGCGTCGCAACATGGTTCCGTTCAACACACCGGTGTGATCAAATCACGCCCTGAAAACTGCGCCGCTAGATTCTCGACGACCAAGCGCCCCATCTCGCGGCGCGTCTCGTGCGTGGCGCTGCCTACATGAGGCAGGAGCACGGCGTGTTGACAGGATAACAGTTCCGCTGGGACCCGGGGCTCATCTTCAAAGACATCGAGTCCCGCTGTGCGGATCGTTCCTGCTTGAAGTGCTACGATCAGCGCCGCCTCATCCACCACGCTGCCACGCGCGATATTGATGAGTGTGCCTTCTGCTCCCAATTGCGTCAAAACATCTGCGTTGATCAAATGACGCGTCTCCGGCCCTCCAGGGCAAGCCACGATCAAAAAATCCGAGCCAGCAGCGAGGTCGAGCAGCGAAGGCATGAAGCTGTAGTTCACATTTTGTGGCGCGCGTCCGTAATAGGCGATCTTCATCCCGTGGGCCTCTAAACGCAGTGCGATAGCCTTGCCGATGCGCCCCAGACCCACGATGCCCGCCACCTTCCCACGCAGCGCGTGCGCCAGAGGTAAGGCTCCGCGCAGCCACTTCCCTTCATGCAAGTGACGATTCGACTCCACCAGCCTGCGGCTTGTCATGAGGACCAAGGCCACAGCGATGTCCGCCACATCATCGGTCAGCACATCTGGCGTATTTGTCACCCGAACACCTTGCTCCTGGCACCAGGGTATGGGCACGCCGTCGTAACCCACACCCATCACGCTCACGATCTCCAGATTCGGCAGGTGCTCCAGCAGAGATACTGGCACGACTGTGCCGCCGAGGGGCACCAGACCACGAATACGAGCACCAACTTCGGCAATCAGCGCCTCTTTATCCGGCGCTGCATGCCAGTCATGGCAGATGTAGGCAGCCTCGAGCGACGTGCGCAAAAAACCTGGCAGCGGAGCTACCACCAGCACTTCAGGCTTCTCATTCATGGCTGTGGGCGCGTTGCAGGTTGCGGCGCTGCATCGGGTTCAAAATCCAACACATCCTGATGCGTTCGTAGCGCCTTGCGTGCCTGATCAAAGAACGCGCCCAAGTCCGCCGCATTCACCTGTGCCTTGTCGTCGATGTAGTCGTGCAGTTTCTTCAACTGGGCATCGGCATCAAGATTCACACCGCTCATCACCTTCTGCGCGCGGCTATAAGACTCGCTGAATTTTCCCTGTGCTTGTTCAAAGGCCTGCCGCGCCCCCTCACTCCGCTCAAACTCCTTCTCCGCATCACGGAAGTCTTTGCTGAACATGCGCTTGAAGAAATTACCCTTCGGTTTTTCCACCTTCTTGGCCAGTTGCGCCTCAAAATACTCCTGCAACTCCTTGAACTCCTGCATCGGCTTCTGGTACTGCTTCTTCAAGTAACCCAGCCCCGTTGTGATGATCGTCAGTTTCTCGATCTCCGCCTTCGACAGCGCCTGCCCCGCCCTCATCTTGTCTTCCAGCGTGTTGATGTAGCTCATCGTCGTTTTGTTACCCTCAAAGATATTTTCGAACTCCTTAGCCGCCACCGCCAGGCGCTTGCGCTCGCCGGTGCGCATCTCGTCGATCTTCTTTTCATACTCGCCGTTGATCGTATCGATCGCTTTCTGATGCTGTGAGGCCTGAGCAGTCAGTGTGCGCTGCAGTTCATCATCCTTGGCCTTCAATGCCTCAGCATGCTCGACTTTGACTCGCTCAAATTGAACGCGCAGCACATCCATATCCGTGCGTGCCTGAAAAAGAAACCAGCCCAGCACCCCGGAGGCTAGGACGCTTAACACGAGCAATGAAATGAGATTTTTGATGGCAGTCATACGATCATGATTTTCCTGAGGTGCCGCACCCACGCAAGAGCATTCCCTCACTCTCTTCACGAGAAAACATGTTAGGCCTAGAGTGCATGCACCGTCTTTCTTCCGTGATGTCTTCTTCCACTGCCCCTACTGCCGTCCGTCATCAAATCCTCACCACCGCGACGGTCGTGGCTTTTTTGATGTATCTTGACCGCATTTGTCTGGCGCAAATCATCAGCTCAGACTCTTTCCAGAAGAACATCAAGCTGGAAGGCTGGCAGATCGACTGGGTCAAAGGTGCGTTCTTCTGGGCCTACGCTCTCTTTCAAGTACCCGCTGGTTGGTTGAGTGACCGCTTCGGCGCTCGCATGCTCATCACCATCTACATCGCCGCGTGGTCGCTCTTCACCGCCGCCACAAGCTTTTCGACAGGGTTTGTCACCCTCTTCATCGCCAGATTGTTCTGTGGACTCGCCGAGGCGGGCTACTATCCGGCTAGCAGCAGCCTGATGACGCGCTGGGCGCACATCGGCTCACGCGGGCTGGCCAGCAGCTTTATTTCATGGGGGGGGCGTATCGGTGGTGCGCTGGCACCTTGGCTAACCGCCTATGTCATCATGACCTCCGGTGACTGGCGTTACGCGGGCTGGATCTATGGATTTGGCGGCCTTACAGTCGCGGCGGCCTACTGGATTGTCTTCCGTGAGCATCCACGCCAGCATCCACGTTGCAATGAGGCCGAAGTCACACTCCTCGCGGAAGGTCGTGGCGACTTTCAGCCCTCCAAAGATCCGCCACGCAGTTTCCCATGGGTTGCAGCCATCCGAAGCGTCAATCTTTGGCATATCAATGCCGTGCAGTTCTTCACCAACATCGGCTGGGCCTTCCTCATTCTCTCGTTGCCGGACTATCTCAAAAAAGTGATGAAGCTCGACGATGCCGGCGCTGGCTGGGTCACGACGGCTGCCTTGTTCATCGGCATTTCCGCGCTGCCTTTTGGCGGCATGGCCACCGACCTTCTCTCACGCCGCTTGGGAAAGCGTCTCGGCCGCATGCTGCCCATGTCGCTCACCAAATTTGCCGCCGCCGCATGCTACCTTCTCGCCATCACCACGGACTCGCCTTGGGGCATGGCATTGAGCTTTGGACTCGTCACTTTCTTTGCCGACTTTGGCCTGCCTGCCATGTGGACGACCATGCAGGACATCAGCGGCAAATGTCAGGCGCAGTTGTTCGGCTGGGCCAACATGTGGGGCAATTTTGGCGCTGCCATCCTGCCCATTCTCTTCACCAGAACTCTCAAGCTCTACGACACCAACAACGACTTTCACGAAGGCATCTGGCTCTGCGCGGCCGCGTTCGTCCTTGCGGGCGTTTTTGCCCTCTTCGTCAATGCTGAGAAGCCGGTGGTTCAGGAACCCTGAGTGCCGCGTTCTTCCTTGCGGAAGGTGAACAGACCTGTCGGCACTTCGAAGGTACCCGTTGGCACTTCAGACTTCCGCGGCTTGCGTACCCCATCCACAAAGGCCGGTTTAAACGGCTTCTTGCCCGCCGCTTTCAATGCCTCCACTTCCTCCTCGCTGGCACCATGTGCCTTGAGGCGGCTCGCTTCGTATAATCTGTTTCTCTGGATCTCCAACATGTCGGGTCAGCCCGTTAAGTTTCTTGTGTCGTGGTTTTGTTCAAAATTGCCCCAATTGAAGCAAGACGAGGGTGCAGGCTTCTTCACAGGCGATTCCGGCTTTTTGCAAAGCCTCTGCCAATGCTGCATTTTCCGCGCCAGGATTGAAAATCACTCGCTGCGGCTTCAAGGCGGTCAATTTGTCCTTCAAACCCGACGAAATCGCCGCGCCGACATACATCGTCACGGTGTCCACAGTGCCGCTGATCGCGCTCAAATCAGCCACCACCGGTATTCCCTCGATCTCCGTCAGCCTCGGATGCACCGGCACCACCTCATGGCCGTGTTTCCTCAGCAGCAGCAGCGCGCGGTGGCTGTAGCGTTCGGGGTTGTCGCTAGCTCCCACGATGACGACACGTTGCTGGCTCATGATTTTTGATCCTCTTCATCGAGATGAAACATATGCAGCGCGCGATGCGCCGCCGGTGCCAGCACGATGCCCATCACCGAGATGAACACCAGTCCGCTGAACAGCGCGTAAAACGACGCGAAGACCTTCGACTCATCCGATGGCAGCTCGCCCACCGGCCCCATGCCTCCCAGGATCATCGACGCATTCAGCAAACTGTCGATCCAGCCAAATCCGGCGATGAAATGATACCCCAGCACGCCGAGGGCCAGCGCCACGCCGATCACGACAAATGCCAGGCAAAAAAACTTCACTGCACGCCGCAAAAAAACGTGCCGTGGGGCGAGGGGCTCGGAGCGTGACTCAAACATGGCCCTCACCATCCCGGTGATACTGTGAATTGCAACACCGGCTCCTCTTTTCAGGCCATGTTGTCGAACGTTGCATCGACCATTTGCCTCTTTAGCCTGCCCCACCATGAGCCCGAGACCCTGGATCATCGCCGAAACCAATTGGAAACAAATCAAAGCCACGCGCTATGAGGCCGCCGTGCTGCCGTGGGGAGCTACGGAGGCGCACAATTGGCATCTTCCGTATGCCACCGATTCGCTGCAAAACGACGCCATCGCCGCCGAGGCAGGCCGCATCGCTTGGGATGCAGGTGCTAAGGTTGCCATCCTGCCCAATGTCCCCTTTGGCGTGCAGACGGGACAGCTTGATGTCCCCTTCTGCATCAACATGAATCCCACCACGCAGATGATGGTGCTCGAAGACATCATCAGCAGCCTCGAAGGTGTTGGCGTGATGAAATTCGTCATCATGAACGGCCACGGCGGCAACGACTTCCGCCAGATGCTGCGTGAGCTTCAAGCGAAGCACCCGAAGATGTTTTTGAGCACCGTCTCATGGTTTCAAGCCGTCAAAGGCGATGACATTTTCACCATCGTCGGCGATCACGCCGATGAGCGTGAAACCAGTCTGCTACTGCATTTGCATCCCGATTTGGTGCTCCCAAAATCCGAATGGGGCCCCGGCACCGATAACCACTGGAAGCTGAAGGCCATCAACGAAAAATGGGCTTGGGCTCAGCGCGCCTGGTCCAAAGCTACCAACGACACCGGCAGCGGTGACCCACAGCACAGCACTGCCGATAAAGGCAGGCGCTACTTCGAGGCCCTGGGTGCCAAAATCGCGACGTATCTCATCGAACTCGCCGCCGCTGACATCAGCGATCTTTACGAGAAGTCGAAATGATCCGCTTTCTCCTCAGCCGCTTCATCCAGGGCGTCATCGTGATCTTCGCGGTGATCACGATCACGTTTCTGATCCTGCGCGCCTCTCCTGGGGGGCCGTTCCGCTCGGAGCGCACACTTTCACCTGAAGTGCTGGCGAGGAAGATGGAATACTACGGTTTCGATAAGCCGATTCCAGTGCAGCTCTGGCGGCATCTCGTTCATTACGCCACGTTTCAGTTTCCTGAGTCGCAAGTCTTCGCTGGAAGAACGGTGGATGAAATCATCATCTCGGGCTTTCCCATCTCAGCAGCCATCGCTTTGCCGGCATTACTGCTCGCACTCTGCATTGGTGTTCCAATGGGAGCACAGGCTGCGCTGCGGCCCAACACGCTGGAAGATCGGGCGAGTCAGCTTGCGGCAACAATTGGTATCTGCACGCCCAGCATGGTTCTTGGGCCGGTGTTGGCCATTCTGTTTGGTCTTAAGCTGCGCTGGTTTAACTCCTCCGGTTGGTTTGATAGCTCCGACTGGGTGTTGCCATCCATCACACTGGGCCTCATCTACAGTGCCTACATTGCGCGTCTCACACGTGGCAGTTTGCGCGAGACATTGGCGCAGGAATTCATCCGCACGGCCAGAGCTAAAGGCGCTGACAATACCACGATCATTTTTCGGCATGCCTTGAAGCTCGCTTGCTTGCCGGTGTTGAATTTCCTCGGCCCTGCGGCGGCGGGATTACTGACCGGCTCATTCATTGTCGAAAGAGTGTTTCAATTGCCTGGTCTCGGGCAATTCTTCATCGCATCCGCCATCAATAACGATCAGGAACTTCTTATCGCCATTTCTGCTTTCTACGCGGTGCTCATTGTCAGCTTTAATCTAATGGTGGACATCCTTCAGGCTTGGCTCAACCCGCGTATCCGACTTCAAGCATGAGCCACCACGCGGAACAAAGCCTCTCTCCCATGCATGCCGCCTGGCAGCGACTCATGCGACAGCGTGTGCATGCCGTTGCGTTAGCCTTTCTGGTGCTGCTCGTCCTCACCTGTGCGTTTGGGCCAATTCTTTCGCCCTACACGCAGGATCAGCAGGATCTCGAACTCAAGGCGGCAGGCCCCAGCGCGGCGCACTGGCTCGGCACGGATTCGCTCGGTCGTGACATGGGCACACGCATTCTTCAAGGTGGTCGCGTTTTGCTCGAGGTTGCGTTCCTGGCCACAGCAGTCGCTGCGGTCATCGGTGTTGGCTTTGGCATGATCTCAGGCCTTGCGGGAGGCCGCGTGGATGGGGCGATGATGCGCCTCGTGGACATCGTATACTGCTTTCCATTCATCAACTTCGTCATCCTGCTCATGGTCATCTTCGGCAGGCAGTTCTGGCTGATCTTTGTTGCCATCGGTGCTGTGGAATGGCTGACGATGGCCCGCGTCGTGCGTGGCCAAGTGCTTGCGTTGAAGAATCTGGAGTTCGTCGTCGCGGCACGTGCCAATGGTGCCAGCTTTTGGCATCTATTATTCAAACACCTGCTGCCAAACCTCATCGGCACCATTATCATTTACGCTGGCCTCACCATTCCAGGCATCATGCTTTTAGAGGCCTCGCTTAGCTTCCTTGGCCTTGGTATTCAGCCACCGGATGCCAGTTGGGGAGTACTCCTCGGAGATGGCTCGCAGGTGATGGATATCTCGCCTTGGCTCCTCCTCTATCCAGGCCTCTTCTTCTCCGCCACGCTGCTGGCTCTGAACATTCTTGGCGATGGCTTGCGGGATGCATTCGATCCGAAATCGATGTCACAGCAGTAGTTCAGAAAAATATTTTCACGGTGACTGAATAGGCTCAAGGAGGCCTCGTCTCAGTGTGCGGAAACAATCCTTCCACACACAAATATGAAATCCATCCTCTCCCTCATCGCTGCCGCCGCTGTTCTTGGTTTCGCAGCTCCCTCCACCGCTAAAGCAGACCACTCTTGCGGTCAGACCCGCGTCGTCGGTTACACTTCCTGCGGCACGCCGATCATCGCTGTCTATCAAATCGTCGGCTACGATCACTGTGGACGCCCCGTCGGCCAATGGGTGACACAGGCCCCTCGTCAGCCCAGCTACGGCTACAATCCCGGCTACAGCAGCCATGGCGGCCACAGCCACGGTGGTTACAGCAGCCAGCGTCCATCCTACAGCCGCTCACGCAGCGGTCTCAGCTTCAGCTTCGGTTTCGGCAGGTAGTAGCGTCGGAATTTGAGTCTTGAAAACCCCAGGCGGCCTCATGCATCACGCATGAGGCCGTTTTGTTGCTACTCAGACCATCGCGTGTCATGATTGCCACCATGCGCTGGCTCGTACGTGCTCTTCTAATTATTTTCTTCCTTGGCGGCATCGCGTGGTTTCATCACGCGCGCACGCATCGGCCTCAACGCGTCGAAGCCGCCACGCGCGATGGCATTTTGCTCGTCGGCAATGGCACAGAACCCGGCACGCTCGATCCACACCTCGCCACCGGTCAGCCTGAGCACCACATCTTCCACGCCATTTTTGAAGGCCTCGTCGCACCCGCGCCTGAAAACCCTGACGCCAATGGCCCTGGAGCCGCGGTATCCTGGACACATGAAAACTTCACAACCTGGACCTTCAAACTCCAACCGCAGGGCAAATGGAGCGACGGCACACCCGTCACCAGCGAAGACTTCATCTACGCTTACCGCCGCATTCTCACCGCAGAACTCGCTGCCGACTACGCCAACATGCTCTACCCCATGCTCAATGCGGAGGCGTATCACACCGGTAAGCTCAAAGACTTCACGCAGGTCGGCGTCAAAGCCATCGATCCACTCACCTTGCAGATCACCCTCGCAGGTCCCGCTCCGTACCTGCCCAGCATGCTCAAGCACTACTCGTGGTTCCCCGTGCCCAAGCACGCCATCGAGAAGCACGGCAAAATGACTGACCGCAACACGCGTTGGACACGCGCAGGAAATCTCGTCTGCAACGGCCCCTTCGTCCTCTCAAGCTGGCGCATCAATCAAGCCGTCGAAACCCTGCGCAATCCGCACTACTGGGACGCCGCCAGCGTCAAACTCAACGGTGTCACCTTCATCCCCATCGTTAGCGACACCACGGAAGAGCGCGCCTTCCTCGACGGTCAGCTTCATCTCACGCAGACACTTCCACTCGCCAAAATCCCCGGTTACCGCGAAAATCGCCCCGACTTCTATCGCGATGAGCCACTGCTGAGCACCTACTTCTACCGTGTCAACACCACCAAGAAGCCCTTCGACAATCCCAAAGTCCGCCGTGCACTCGCAATGGCCATCGATCGCGAATCCATCTGCCGCAACATCCTACGAGCCGGTCAAAAGCCCGCCACCGGCCTCACGCCACCCGGATGCGGCATCGGTTATCAAACACCTGATATCATGCGCTTCGATCCGGCCGCCGCACGCCAACTCCTCAGCGAAGCAGGCTTCCCGGACGGCAAAAGCTTTCCCACCTTCGACATCCTCATCAACACCAACGAAGCCCACCGCACCATTGCCGAAGCCGTGCAGTCCATGTGGAAGCAGCATCTTAAAATCCCCGTGCGTGTCTTGAATCAAGACTGGGGCGTCTATCTCGAATCCCAGCGCAAACTCGAATACGACGTCTGCCGCGCCGGTTGGGTCGGAGACTACCTCGATCCCTCCACCTTCCTCGCCCTTTGGAAAACCGGTGACGGCAACAACAACACCGGCTGGGGCAGCGCCCGCTACGATGCCCTGCTCTCCCAAAGCTTCCTTGAAGGTGATCCCGCCAAACGCTTCACTACCCTTCAAGAAGCCGAGACCCACATGCTCGAAGAAGCCCCCATCCTGCCCATTTACTGGTACGTCCGCTCCTACCTCGTGCATCCCAGCGTCAAAGGTCTCTTACCTTCGCTACTGGAACACCGCTGCTACAAGGCGGTGGAGTTCAAGCCTTGAGGAGCGGATGGAGGTTCACGACGCCTAAAACGCTAGGATAAAAGAATGTGGAGTTTCTGCGAGTCACTGCCTCGGTCGATAGCGTGGCATTCCTGGAATCTGGGTGCGCAGACTCATCAAATGCTTGCCACAGGTCACGTAGAGCGTGCGCAAATCAGCACCACCGAACGCTAGATTCGTCAACGTATCATCCGGTGTCTCGACAAATGCGAGCAGCTCTCCCTGGGGTGATATCAAATGAATGCCCGGGCGCGTATCGAGCGTCTCGCTGGTGCCGCGTGTTTTGTGCAGGCCAGCAGCGACAACGAGATTGCCCTCCGAGTCCATCCTCATGCCGTCGCCACTGCGTCCGGGGTAGAAGTTGATCACGACACGCATGTTCTTCACGCTGCCGTCGGCTTGCAGATCATAGGCGCGGATGCAGCGGGCCTTACTCGCACGACCATCGGACTCGACGAGATAAAACGTCTTATTGTCTGGTGAGATGGCCAGACCGTTGGGCATATCGATGTCTGGCGTCGCCAGGATGCGCGACGTGCGGCCATCCGGGTCGATGCGATATACGGCGTTCACGTTGCCCTTCGCGGGATCGGTGTTTGCGAGACGTGAGGTGAAGTAGATGCGACTCTGGGCATCGAGCGTGATGTCGTTCGGTGCGCCCAAAGGGAAACCTCCAAACGAATCGCAGAGCACCGCGCTTTGACCGGTTTTCATGTCGGTGCGAGTGACTCTGCCGTTCACGCCACCCCCGCCTTCGCACACGAGCAAGCGGCCTTCTGGATCAAAGGCAAGTCCGCAGGCTCCCTTGCTTGTCTCGCGAAACACTGTGAGCTTCTTCATCTTCGGGTCCCATTTCAAAATCTGTCCGGTGTTCGTGAAGAACACGTTGCCTGCTGCATCGACCGCCGGGCCTTCGGTGAAGAACTTCTCCGTCGTCACATCGGTCTCGATGCTCGCAGCGCCGAGGAACTTCGCGGCGTCGAGGCCTGCGTAGCGATTTGGCATCACGTCGGCGAGCGTGGTGGCTTCGATGCAGTTGTCGATGATGATCGATTCCGGCGTGTCGCTGGTGGCGCGGAAAAGACCTATTTGGAAGAATGCGCTGTTTTCATCAAGCAGCGTCGCCGTCTTCGCGAGCGGCACGACCTTCTCGCCATCGAACCACACTTCGATGAAGCCCTTGTTCGGATCACGCGACCACAGCACATGCACGACGAAGTCATGCCACTTCCCCGGCGTGAACTTGCCCTGGCCCTTCCATCTCAGCGCATACGGCACGCGCGAACTGTATTGAATGTCATTACTCTTAACTTCGAAGGACATGAGCTGCCGCCAGCTGTTGCGCGTCTCGAAGAAGCCGACCGCATGATGGTCGTTGGTGAACGTCTTCGGCACGTAAACACTCCAGCCAAAGTATCGCTCCGTGCCCTCAGCCGTGCCCGGCGGTTTCGGCTGATGTTGGAACTCGATGCGGTCATTTTTACCGCGTTTGGCTGCGTTCGTGCCGTCAATGCGCAGCGCGTATTTGCCTTGTCGCACGGGTTCCTGAACAACCTTGAACTCACCGACCTTCGGATCTCCACCCCACTGAGAAGTGTCGCCGGTTTCAAAGTCGCCGCGCCAGATAACTTCGGCATGAAGGGATGCTGTTACTAGGAGGGAGATCAGAAGCGGTGTCTTCATGGTGTGGCTAGAGTGCCCACAAAGAACGCGATGAAGCACAGGTTTTCCCCGCCGATCTTCGGATCCGTGGGCCTTGACCGCTAAACTGCGCAGCAAGATGTGTCCCGCCTGCGAGCCTTAAAGCCCAGCTCGCGCATGTTGGGCACCAGATCACTCGCGCCGTTCATTTTGATAGCGAGGCAAAGGATGGCCAGAGGGACCAGGTTCTTCGTACGTGAAGTAGAACGCCCATTCCTCATCGATCTACCGCGAAGCTTCTTCGTCAGAACAACCTTAACGCGAGATCAACTGCTCCACAGGCCTCAAACCAGCTCCTTGATCACACCTTTGGAGAGTCCGCCTTGGAAATCTGCAGGCAGGGGCATGCCGACCTTTTCTACAACGGTCTGCCAAACATTCGCGATAGGCACGTCTTGCTGAACGAGGTGCCCCTGGTGCTTGATCCCAAGCGCGGAGCCGCCGCAGAGGATGAGGGGCAGATGCTTGGAGTCGTGCGCATTGGGTCCGCCGTTGGTGGTCGCCCACGCGGCCATGGTGTTGTCGAGCAGCGTGCCACTGCCTTCTTTCACGGCCTTGAGCTTGCCGAGGAAATAGGCCCACTCGCCGAAGTAGAGCGCATCGAGCTGCCGCCATTGCGCGATCTTGTCATCCTCCTGCGCGTTGTGCGTGATGGTGTGCAGGTCCCATTTGCTCTTGGTTTGGTAGCCGTAGCACTTCGCTTCATCGCCCTCGGTGCGCGGGATGTGACTGACGGCACGGGTGCTGTCGGTCTCAAAGGCGAGCGCGATCATGTCGAACATCATGCGCGTGTATTCCGAGTAACCGCGCCCGTCGCTGGCGATGCGGTCACGCGGCGAGCCTTGGCCGAAGTCAGGCTTCGGAACCTTGGGCTTCGGACGATCAATCCATTCGCCTTCGACTTTGATGCGTTCTTCCAGATCGCGGATGCTGGTGAAGTATTGATCGAGTCGCTCACGATCCGCCGTGCCGACTTGGTTTTGCAAGGCCTTCGCTTGCTCCTTGATCGAGTCCAACAAGCTCGCGCGATTCGCCATGGCTTGCTTCGCGGCGGCCAGCGTCTTGTTGTCCTCGCTGCCGAAGAGCTTTTCGAAAAGCACCTCAGGCCGGTTCTCGGCCGTGATGGGCGTGTGGTTCTTGCTCCAGGACAAGGTCATTGGGAACGGCCCGCCAAAGCCTGTCTCGCGCACCGTGCCAAGCACGAGCGAAGGGAAACGCGTCGCGCTGCCGTGATGCACCGCGAGCTGCTGATCGACGGACATCAGCGTTTTTGCATTGCGCACCGTGTTGACGCCCGTGAGCAAACAGCAGCATGATCCGTGGCCACCCGTAAAGGCCGTCAGCTCGGTCATGATCGTCAGGTCCTTCTTGAATGGAGCCAGCGAGGCAAGCGAAGGCGTGAGCTTGTAGTCGAGGCCAGTCTCGGTGGGCGTAAAGCCCGTGATCTCGACGCCGAGACCCCAATACGTGAACATCGCGCGCCGCGGGATCTCGCTTGCCGCCATCGAGCCTGCGGTGCTGATGGACTTGGCATTCTCACTCATCACCTCGAGCCAAGGCAGTGCCACGGTAGCCCCGAGTCCTTTGAGTAGCTTGCGACGAGACACGTGCCAGGAGTTGGTTTGGATGTTCATGAGGTTACTTCGTTTGGAAAAATGTGGAGGCTACAGTGGCCTGGAGCATCTCTTGCATACGGAACTCGTGCTTAGCTCCATGCGCGATGATGGCATCAACCGTCAAATGATCTGCGTATCCCACGGGCCGACCCAGCGCGTAGCACAGCAGCTTCTCGGTGAAGCCGCGCACAAAGGTTTGCTTTTCGGCCAGCAGCGCTGCCTTGAACTCCTGGATGGTGATGAAATCTTTCCCGCTGGGCAGCTGGCCGCTGACGTCAATGGCGGGAGAGCGCTTGTCGGCATTCATGCCTTCGCCGTTTTGACGATCTCGCCACATGCCGGTGGCGTCGTAGTTCTCCAGGGCCATGCCGAAGGGATCAACTCTCGCGTGACAGCTCGCGCAGTTCTCTGAGAGGCGATGTTCTTCCAGGCGCTCGCGCACGCTGCGGGGTTTCTTGTCCTTGATGGCGGGCAAATCGCCAGCGTTTGGCGGCGGTGGCGGCACGGGTTGATTCCACAGGGTGTCGAGCACCCAGGTTGCGCGGCGCACAGGAAGGGTGCGCGTACCGTCGGACAGATAGGTCGTGATGCCGGACATGCCGAGCACGCCGCCGCGTCGGTCTTCGGCGGGGGCTGATACACGGCGAAAAGAATCGCCATCCACGCCGTCGATGCCGTAGTGCTTCGCGAGGCGTTCGTTGATGATGAGGAAGTCGCTGTTCAGGAAATTCGTGATGGGCAGGTCCTTCTTGAGCACCTCATTGCAGAACTCCAGCGGCTCGCGCTTCGAGCTGTCGCGCAACGCGTCGTCGTAGTGTTTGTAGGCATCACGGTTCGGTGGGGTGCCGTTGTCGAAGTTGCGCACACTGAGCCACTGACCGGCGAAGTTGCGAACGAACTCCCATGCCTTCGCATCGGCGGTCATGCGCTTCAACTGCTCGCGCAGCACTGCGGGCTCGTGCAGCTTGTTCTGCGCGGCGAGCTGATACAACGCTTCGTCCGGCGCGCTACTCCAGAGCAGGTAAGACAAGCGGCTCGCGAGCTGCCAGTCATCGATGCGCTGCGATGACTTGGTTGCCACAGCGTCTGGCATCGACTCGCTGCCGACATACAAGAACTTCGGCGAGCACAGCACGTTCTTCACGCCCTCGCGCACGGCCTTGACGAAGCTCAACTGGCGATCCGCTTTGGCTTTCAGCGTCCACTGCACGACTCGATCCAGTTCTTCGTCGATTACTTTTCTACGATAGGCTTTGGGCAAAACCTTCGCGAAGATCTCGCGCAGATACGCGTTGTCCTCGCGCTCCTCACCCGCGAAGAACAAGGCTTTGCGAACCTTTGGCGGCCATTCGACGATGGGGCCTTCCCACTCCTGCGTGCCGATCCACAAGCGTGGGCGCTTGGCGATGTTGAGCTTCGGATTCCAGACCCAATAAGGTCCTTCGAAGGTTTTTCGATTCTCCGTCGCCTTCGCGATGGTTTCATCCAACTGCTTCTTCTTGGCCACGATCTCTTCGGGGGATTTCTTCTCCGCCTTCGCCCGTGCGATTTCACCGCCGACGATGACCTGCTTCCACTGCACATCCCAATACGCCGGATCTGCGATGCATGGCTCCTTGCGTTCACCAAAGTCCCAGCGCAGCCGCCAGTCGCGGTTCATGCCAGGCGGACCCATTTGCAGATACACCATGAACTCATAGACCTTCGGCTTGTCGAGCGGCGCATCGACGACCACGCTCTGCACGCTTTCGATCGGGCTACCGTGCGCGTATTGCGAGATGAGCCGCACCTCCTTCAAAGCCTCCTCGTCCTCGCCTTTGAACGCACCTGCCTCGACACGGATGCGATACCAGCCATCGCGCGTCACACCTTTCTTGCCCCAGTCCACGTTGTAGAAGCGGAGCTGCGCGAGGTATTCGGTGCCACCGTTTTTCAACGTCCAATCATACGGCCCATGCGGCACGTAGCGTCGGTCCTTGGAGCCCATTTGATCGAAGTTCGGCTGCGGAATCCACGCGAGCGGCACCTTCTGAGCGGCGATGATCTTTGGCACGCTAGTCTCGATGATTTCGCCCGCATCGTTCTTGTATGCCGTGTGCAGCCCATGCACGTAGCGCTCCGCTGGCCCGTCGTATGTGAACTTCTGCACCTTTGGCTGCTCATTAAAGACTGCTTCATCGAGCACCAAGTCCGCCACCGTCATGTATTGCGCGAGCTGGCCTTCATCCATGAACAAGCCTGCAGCGCCGCGATCAAAGCCGCCCACCTTGCCGTCCTGCGGCAGTTCCTTTTCGATGCGCCGCGCAAAACCTTCCTCCAACGAGAACAAATCGCGCACCGTGTTCGCATACTCCACGCGGTTCATGCGCCGCATCGGCACACGACCTCCAGCTCCTTGCGCGGCCTTGGTCGTTTTATCCAGCCTCGTGGCGACCCATGATGCCACGGCAAAGGCCTCCTTCGCATCCGGGCGCGGCTTCTTCTTTGGCGGCATCTCGCCGGAGTTGATCTTGTTCATCACCTCATGCCAGAGACCCGCGTTGTTGCCTGCGGTGAAGTCAGCGGTGAGCTGGTCAATGCGAAAGCCTGCACGCGCGGTGCCCGCATCGTGGCAGTCGATGCAGTGCTTTTCGATGAAGTCGCTGGTTGCTTTCGGCAACTCGGCTGCCTGGGCGCTGAGCGCGAAAGCGAGAAGTGACAAAGTGATCAATTGGGAAGGCATGCGATGCCTCCATAAACGTCCATCGCCACAGTTTTTTGATGCTCGTTTTGAATGGCGGACCATGTGCGGCAGTGGACAATTCCAAAAACCTCGCGCATGCCTCGCGAGTTGGGCATGAATCGTCCGTTTCATGTCACCAACCATGCATTCGTTTCACTTTCTCGCTTTTCTCACTTGTGTGGCACTCGCTGACGCATCCGCTGGGCTCGCTGCCGACACAGATTGGCCTGCATGGCGCGGACCCCGTGCCGATGGCATCGCAGATGACAAGCCCTTGCCGGTTGAATGGTCAACGACTCGAAACGTGCGCTGGTCGGTGAAGCTGCCGGGTTGGGGAACGAGTTCGCCACTGGTGCATGGCGAGCACGTCTATATCACCTCGGAAGTGCCGGCGGATGATGGCAAGTCGCTGCTAACCCTGTGCTATGATCGGAAGAGTGGACAGGAGTTGTGGAGGCACGATTTTGGCTTCGGCGCGAACCAGAAAACGCATGCCAAATCCAATCTGGCGGCGAACACACCACTCACCACCGATGACGCGCTGTATGTGGCATTTGGAAATGCCGACATCGCCCGCTACACGCATGACGGCAGGCTGGTGTGGGTGAACCGTTACTTCACGAAGTTTGGTGATCCGAAGATGGCCTGGGGCTACAACGTCAGCCCCGTGCTGTTGGGAGATGGGGTGTTGTTCCCGTGGGATCATCACACGGGTCCGTGTTACTTGATCGGCCTCAACGAGAAGACCGGTGAAATCGCGTGGCAGAAGGATCGGCCCATCGGCACTGCACATGCGACCCCGCTGCGGGTGCAGCATGACGGTCAGGACGATCTGCTCGTCCCAGGCAAGCATCGGCTTACCTCCTTTGATGCGAAAACCCACGAGCAGCTCTGGCAATACGGCGACGGCAGTGGCCCCTACAATGGCGAGATCATCTCCAGCCCGGTGTATGGCGACGGTATGGTGTTCTGCCAGTTGTGGCGGCAGAGTGCGATTCACGCGATCAGGCTCCGAGGCAAAGGACAGCGGCCTGAGACGGTGTGGATACACGACAAACCGGGGCCGGTGGAACCATCGCTGCTGTATTACCGCAGCCTGCTCTATGTGCTGAAGGACAACGGCCTGCTTTCGTGTCTCGATGGCAAAACCGGCATCGAGCACTACCGCGAAAAACTCGGCGGTGAGTGCAACTCGTCACCCGTCGCCGCGGATGGGCGCATTTACTTCAGCAACGTCAATGGCACCACTTTTGTCGTCCGGGCTGGAGTTAAGTTCGAGCTCTTGGCCACCAATGAGCTTGCCGAGCGTATCTCAGCATCGCCAGCGATTAGCGGCGACACGCTAATCTATCGCACCGACTCGCACTTGTTCTGCATTGGGCGATGAAGCGGTGGGCTTTCCTATTCTCTGCCTTCCCATTTCTCTTCGCGTGGCAGTGAGTCCACCTTCCATGCACCGGGATAAAACCGCACGATGGCTTTCGGCCGGTAGCCTTCGAGCAGAAGATCGCACTTCACTTGGATCTGCACGCCAGCGCTGCCGGGCTCGACGGAGATCTTTTTGGTGCTGAGGATGTTACCGCCTTTGCGATCATTCACGGGATCATAAGTCATGAGGCAGGGGCGGGAGACGGCGATGGTGCCTTTCGGGGCTTTGGGATCGTCTTCGGGATGATTCAAGGGCCAGCCGAAGGGTTCTTCGTTGATGAGTTTGAATTCATCAAACAGCTTCGGGTCCACGCCGCCGAAGAAGGTGAGCGTGACGATTTGTTTTTCGTCGTCAACGGCTTGCACCCAGGCTGGCAGGCCGCGCTCGCGGATGTGATTGCGATGACGCTCGAGTTGCTTGTTCGTTGCGAGTTCGCGACTGGCGGCATCAAGCCAGAGGTCAGTGATGCGACCTGGGCCGTAGAGCGTGACCCAGGTGAGATTAAGCATCGCGATCTGACCGGGTTTCACGTCTTTGAGTTCACCCAAGCTCTTGCCGAGCCAGACGTTGGTGCTGGTGAGCAGGTCGAAGAGCTTTGGTTTGTCGCTGGGTTTACCATCGCGCTGCGGCGTGGCGGTGAGCTTCATCGCGGTGAGGTCGATGCTGTCGATCTTCCAACTCTGATGCTGGCGCAGGTCAAAGCTGAAGTCGTCCTCAATGCGGAAGCAGCGACGAAAGTCCACATCGGGTGTCACGCGCTTGTGGGGTCCGGGCGGCGGCGGTGATTTGTCGTCCTTCGGCTTCAGATAAAACAAGCCACGCAGATGTGTGCCGAGCGGGATGTCCTGCAACGCGGCCGGTGCGCCGTGGTAGTAGATGGAGCCATACGGCAGCATGTCTGCCTCCACCACCAAGTCCCAGACGCCACGATCCTGGCTGTCATCGCGATCCACGCGGATGCGGAACCGGCGCTCCAGATGATCCACCATGATGAGTTCGCCATTGATGGCGTGCGCGGAGTTCTCGGGTGGGAACTCGCCATCGACTAGCTGATACCACGGGAGCTTCTTGTCCTTGTCGGTGTCAGTGCGGAACTTGGGAGCATCCGCCATCGCAACGAGCGATGACAGGACAAACAGCGCGGTGAAAGTGTGACGCATGGTGTTTTGGAGCTTCATCTCACCTTATGCCACCACTTCTGACATCGTGCGAAGGCTGTCCTGGAACTTGTCGACCTCGACATCCGTGCGTTGCAGCATGGTGAGGAAGAGATTGCTCAGACGTGCGTCGCCATCGACGGGGCGGGAGCAGAGGCGGTAGTGCGTAGTGGCATCGGCGACGTTATATTGGCCAATCTTTGGCAGATTGAAGTCCACATGCTGGCCGTGCTTGGTGCCGAGCGCGCGACCGCCGGCATAGAGCATGGGCAGATTCGCATTGCCGTGGCTGTGGCCGTAGGCCATGCCACTGCCCCAGAGGACTTGCGTGGTGTCGAGCAGGGTGTGGTCTTCTTCGCTGTGTGATTTCAACTGGTCGAGGAAATAGCTGAATTGCTCCACAAGAAACGTGTCTGTCTGTGTGAGACGACGGAGCTGCTCGGGATCGCCGTTATGATGTGAGAGGCCGTGGCGAGTCTGCGAGATGCCGATCTCGGGGATGCCGCTGGCCGAGCCCTCGCTGCCGATCATGCAAGTAATCACGCGCGTGGAATCCGTGCGCAGCGCCATGACCATGAGGTCGTAGAACAGGCGGTAGTACTCGCCAGCCTGGCTCATGTCGAGCTTGCGGGTGAGTCGCGCTTCGTCGGCGGAGGAGATCTTCGCTTTGGGAATGTTTAGCCACTCATCGGCGCGGTCGGTGCGTTGCTCCACCTGGCGGACGGCGGTGAGGTATTCATCGAGCTTCGTGCGGTCCTCGCTGCCGAGCTTGTGATTCACGCGCTTCGCATCAGAGGCGACAGCATCAAGGATGCTTGCACGGCGGTCGTTACGGCGGCGGATGACTTCCTTGGGGTCTTTATCGACACCGAAGAGCGCATTGAAGATGACCCGTGTGTTGCGCTCCGCAGGGATTTGAATGCCATCGCGCGACCAGGCAAGGGAGTTGCCTTCGATGGCCAGCTCCAATGACGAGAAGCGCGTGGCCTTACCCTGCACTTCCGCCATGAGTTGATCGACCGAGACGCTATTGCGGAAAGCGCCGCCATCGGGCGGCACATCCGCGCCAGTGAGCCAGACCTTGTCGCAGTTATGCTGCTTGCCGATGACTTTGGGATGATGCAGTCCGCTGATGGGCGTGACATTCGCACGATGCTTCTCCAGCGACATCAACGGCTGCGTGAATTGGAAGTCCTTGCCCGCCTTGTCGATCTGCCAGGTGAGCGTGTTCACACCGTTCGGAATGTAGAGGAACACGCTGCGTTTCGGCTTCGAAGGCGCTGGCAGTGCAGCCATGCAATCGAGCAGTGGCAGCGAAAGTGACACGCCAAGACCGCGCAGCATTTCGCGGCGACTGATCTGCCATTTGTTAAGGTTGATGTTGGACATAAGGCTGTGGGGTCTTGGGTGGTTGCTGTGTGAATGATAAACGCAGTCAATACGGCGAAACTGTGTTCACCGCTTCTGAAACAGATCCGAGCAGACGAATGCTTCGATGATGTCACGCAAACGGTAATCCTTCGCCCTGCTCGTTTTCGCGATCTCTGCGAGTCCGGCGAGGTCACCAAACGAGGTGCTGCGGCGCAGGCCGTAGGTGGCGAGCTTCTCGATGAACGCGGTGTTAAACTTGTCGATGTCGGTGAGCAGCAGCTTCTTGAACGTCTCGGCGTCTTGATAAGCGCGACCATCCGGCAGCTTTCCCGCGGGGTTGACCTTGGGATTACCGCCAATGCCGCCCTCCACGACCTCCTCGGTGCGCCAGCGGCCGATGGCGTCGAAGTTCTCGAAGGCGAGCCCGAGCGGATCAATCTTCGCATGGCAGGCCGCGCACTTGGCGTCGTGAATGTGCGCTTCCAGCTTCATGCGCAGCGTCGCTTTCGGCGCATCGACGGGATTCGTCGGAATGGGCTCGACGTTCGGTGGCGGTGGCGGCGGAGTTTTGCCAAAAATGGCCTCGGACAACCACACGCCGCGATGCACCGGACGCTGCCGCGTGCCATCGGAGGTGAGCGACAAGATGGAAGCCTGGGTCAGTAGGCCGCCACGGTTGCTGCCCACGGGCAAGGACACACGCTGGAAGTCGTTGCGTGGCAGTCCGCTGTCGGGCAGACCGTAGAACTGCGCGAGCCGCATATTGAGCGTCGTCCAGTCGGAGGTGATGAACTCGCGTAGCGTGAGCCCACGCTTGAGCACTTCATTCACGAAGGCTTTCGTCTCGCCGATCATACTGCGCTCGAGCTGCGCGTCATAGTCGGGGTAGAGCTTCTTGTCCGGTGGAAACTTGCCGACGTTCTTCAAACGCAGCCACTGAGTGGCAAAGGATTCCGTGAAAGGCTGCGACCTCGGATCAGCCAACATGCGTGCGAACTGGCGGCTTAGCTCGGCTTTGTCGTGCAGCTTGCCCTGTTCGGCGAGCGCGAACAACTCATCATCCGGCATCGTGTTCCAAAGCAGATAGGACAACCTCGACGCGAGTTCCCAATCATTGAGCGTGCCACGCATCTGCTCGGCATCTCCCTCAGCGATGAAAAGGAAGCTCTTCGAGCACAGGATCGCCGCCATACCGGCCTTCATGGCATCATTGAACTTTTCCTTCGCGGCCAACTCGGCTTTGACGACATCCATGAATACATCGAGTTCGCCTTCGTGCAGCGGACGGCGGTAGGCGCGGCGTGCGAGCTTGCCGAGGCAGTCACGCGCTTGCTCCAGATTGCCTTCTTCTTTGGGCATGTAGTCCGCACGACGTTGTTCTTCGAGATCCGTAACGATGGGCCCCTTGAAGCTGATGGTGTCGAAGATCAGGAAGGGATAACGCGGACGCCCTTGCTCATCCGTGAGCTTCATCTGCCAGGGCGAGCGGCCCTCCTTGATGCTGACGAAAGGTTTCTGGCCATGGCGTCCGGACGGCGGCGTGTTGCGCGGTCCAGGCACCGCGTTGATGACATCAATCGATGGCCGTCCCTTTGGTAAATGCGTGCGGAAGCTCACGGTGATCGGCTTGTCCTCGTCCGCGACGATGTCCTGCTCAAACAACACGCGATCCAGCTTCGTCTCATACACAAACAAATGCGGCGCAGGGCCGTTCGCTGGTTTCAGACCGCTAAGCTTGAACGTGACCTCGTAGATGCCCGAGTCCGGCAGCGGATCGCGCGGCGAAGCGTAGCGGAAGATGTCGCCCGGCCAGCACTCGAAGCGCACCTTGTCGAGCAAGCCGAGTGCGCGCAGCCGCTCGCGATGATCTTCCTGCACCTGCGACTCCTCGAAGGCCTTCTTCGTGTAGTCCATGAACTTCGGCTTCTCCTTCGGATACGCCTCCGTGAGCACCACCTCCGCCGCCGCGAGATACTTCTCGATATTCGATGGCGACAAGGTCATCACCGACCCGATGCGTTCAAAACCGCGCCATTCCGGGTCTTCGAGAAGGCCGCCCGGGTCAGTCGCATCGAAATGCACGCCCAATAGATCGCGCACCGTGTTCACATACTCTTCGCGCGTGAGCCGGTTGTAAGACACTCGACCGCGCGCCGCCATGCGCGACGACTCGCCTTCCTGCATGCGCGCCGACAGCCATTCCACCACCACCGCGCTCTCTTGTTCGCTCGGATGTTTCTTTGCCTTCTTTGGCGGCATCTCGCCCGACGTGATGCGCGACATCACCTCCAGCCACTGCGGCGTATCCTCGGTGCCGACCTTCGGTGAAAGCGTGTCGATGCGGAAATCGCCCTTGTCCGCCTCCGCATCATGACAGCTCATGCAGTGCGTCTCGAAGTAGCTCTTCACCTTTGGCTCAAAGCCCTCGAATGCAGCCGCCTGCACACTACCCTCAGCGGCGAGCAGTAGGACCGAGACGAGAAGAAAGGCAGAATGTGTAGGCATGGAGTGACTTTCAAATACAGTGAACGTTGGCAGTTCCTTGCGCTACCAGCCTGAACACCGCTAGCGTCATTTCTCGATGCCTGTGTCCGTGCATTTAGATAATCGTTTACGCTCTTGCGTGGCAAGCTGCCGTTCCGCTGGACAACAGACAAGCTGGGACAATAGTGGAGGGGAGTGGACGTATTCTTACATTCATTCTCACTTTGAGGTTTTTCAGTGCCTGAAAACGCTAGGAACCTTGATTTCACAGGCGTCCCCGTAGTTCAATGGATAGAACGAGCGTTTCCATCTTTAGTGTTTGGGGAAGTACTGATTGCTGTATAATCAACGGTTCTAACCTTGTCAAACATCGCCGAGTTTCCTCGACAGGTGCAACTTTTGGTGCAACTATTTCCAGACTAAAGCAAACCATGGCATCCGTCAGAAGAGTTCCAAGATCGCCTTTTTGGATCGCCAAATTTAGAGATGGCGATACGGTTACATTTCGTTCCACAAAACAGAAGAACAAATCAGACGCACTTCGTATAGCGTTGGAATGGGAAAGGCTGGCAAAGGAAGCTAACAAGGGAGAAATCACGCAAGCAGCAGTCATCAAGTTCGCCAATGAACTGCTTGATAAGGTAGGCCAGGATTCGATCGGAAAAATCTCAACGCAGACCTTCGCTACAGAGTGGCTGAAAAGGGGAAGCAAAGCAGATACGACACGCAAGAGATACGAGTCTGTGATTCAAGGCTTCCTCAAGTTCATTGGGCCGAAACGTGCCAATGCGACAGTTGCGAGTATAACTGCTGATGAAGTGGAGCGCTTTCGGGATCAAGAAATGGCACAAGGAAAGACCGCCAGCACTGCTGATTTTGGTGTTAAGGTGCTGCGTGCGATGTTTGAAAGTGCCAGGAAGAAAAATCAACGACTAGACAATCCGGCTGATGGTGTTGAGTCCATTCGCGTCAATCAACAAGAGCGGCAGGCCTTTTCCGATGAACAACTAGCTCTTCTCTTGGCGAATGCAGATAGTGAGTGGAAGGGAATGATTCTGCTTGGTGCCTTTGGCGGACTGCGTTTGAATGATGCTGCAAACATCCGTTGGGATCAGTTGGACCTCACGCAAGAATCCCTGACTTTTATGCCAGCCAAGACAGCTCTCAGAAGTGGCAAAAATATCACTGTGGCACTTCACACTGAGGTTGTTAATTACCTTAAAATGCTGCCCAAGCCAAAGAAGGCCGCTGGTCCAGTGCTTCCATCGTTGGCGGGAAAGAAATCTGGTAGTGCAGGGGGGCTCAGTAATCAGTTTGCGGCTCTACTGGTCAAGACTGGCATTCGGGCCAGCAGTTCCAAAAATCCAAAAGAGAAGAAAACGACGTTGGGCCGAAAATTCAACGCGCTCGGTTTTCACAGCACAAGGCATTATTTTATTTCGAAGCTGACTAACGCTGATGTCCCCACGGTTGTTAGCAAAGCTCTTGCGGGGCATTCTGCTGACGACGCTCACTCCCGCTATATTCATCTGGAAGTCGAGACGCAGAAACGGGCACTGGATAAAATTAGAGGGCCGGGACTTGGTCAGGGAATAACCACTAAAAAGTGAGGTCTTTAATTTATGTCGTTAGGATCACGAACGACCCCGACGTCATGAAGCAGTCAAAGCACACTGTAAAAGACTGCACGAGGAAATCGCGAAGCCTTTGGAGTGATCAGTTATCCTGATCACCAGATGTATCGTCCATCCTTTCCCCTTCATCTTGGTACAATCTTCATGGCACGGATTCATCACCTCTGCCGAAATCGCGGAGAAAATATTCTTGGCTGGAGTGCTACACGTTGCCATGACTCGCAGCGCGGTTAGGCGTTCTCTCAATTCCCCATTTTACCAGAGCCAGACATCGCGGTACAGCTCAAAATTTTAAAGCCAGGGTGTGTAGCGGTTCAGCTTGCCTTGAAACGCACTAAACCGCGGTTGAGGAATCAGGCAGTAGTCGGATCAGAAACGCACCAAACCACAAACTTGAGGCCAACAACTTCTTGGTTTAACCGAGATCCTCCCAATGACCAAAACAGCCAAAGAGTTTCTCAAATCCACCACGACGAAACTGGACGAGATTCTGGCTGAACTCACACAGGAGGACCAGCACGACCTTCTTGATGCACTGGCGGCTGAAATCGAAGAGCGCCTGGATCAGTTGGCGGAAGGGTAGGGGTGAGTTTTTGATTTACTGGCGGATCAAAAAGTGAAGAATATTCCTATTCCACACCGCCACTCAAAGGAAACCATGAGCACGAATCAGCACCAATTGGACGAGAAAAAGAAGACGCTGATCTATGTGCTGCAGCAGATTTCTCTTCCTGAGGCGGTGTTCCAAAATCACCCTGAATGGGTCCGTCAGTTGGACCTGGACCCAGGTGAACAGTCTCTTTTGCATATGGGATCCAAAGCGCTCGTTCGATGTGTGCAAATCGGGCTGATTCAGGATGATGATTGCGACGATGAGAACATTGAGATCTTGATCGGTATAACCGACCAGATCGCCATTCACCCACACCAGAGAAACGGTTATACGGCCTACGTAGCGACAATGCCCAATCCGGTGCATACAACAGAATCCCATTTCGTTGCCATAGTGCACAATGATGATGAGCCAAAGAGGCACATGCAGGAATCACCCTCTACGCGGTATTTCACGCTGGAGAAATCAGGTTCAGCGTTGCCCATGCTGTGTGAGGTTAAACGCGATAGACTGCACCTCAATTATGGCGAAGGACCAGTGCCGGAAATGGCCGCTTTCGTGGATGCTGTGTTTGAGCGCATTGGGGTTTAATTCGCGCTGAACGCAATACAGTTCCAAAAAATGCAGATCTGATTCTGGACCACACTTCCGTCCATCTGAATTGCTGAGTGTTGATGATTGGTAGCGATGAAGCCGAAATGGGCGATCCAAGCATGTAGCAATTCTTAACATCTGAGGTCAAAACCGGACTGACA